>NZ_DLGH01000018.1:0-221879 GCF_002482605.1 Thiomonas sp. UBA7699
CAATTTTCGTTCGGCACGAACAGGAGTTGGGCAATTCTTATGACTTTGTGCATATGGCAGCAGCCTGCGAACAGATCCGGTGCGGGGCTATGCGGTGATGAAGACCTTTGCCGAACCGATGTCGGCCGACTGCAGGCCGCGCGAGCCCGGATGATGGAGGCCTGGGCGCCTGCCAGCTGGGCCAGAACCCTTCGGGGGGTGGCGAAGGCAGTCCTCAGTGCCAGCGGGTTGGCAGATACGGTGTCGGATCGATCCAGCCACGCTCGTCGGCCGCCATCTCGGCGAGCAGGCGGCCGGCCACCGGGCCGAGGGTGAATCCCTGGTGGGCGTGCCCGAAGTTGAACCACAGCCCGGAATGCCGCGGTGCGGGGCCGGTCACCGGCAGCATGTCGGCAGTGCAGGGACGGGCTCCGTGCCACGGTGGTTCCGGCAGCGCGCTGCCCAGATCGACCAGCTCGCGCGCCAGGGCTTCGGCCTTCGCGAGCTGGATCGGTGTGGGGGCCGCGTCGATGGGGGCGAATTCGGCGCCCGTCGTGAGGCGTAGGCCGCGCCGCATCGGCGCGAGAACGTAGCCGCGCTCGGCATCGAGCAGTGGCAGGTCCACCGCCGCCGATGGATAGTGTTGGTGATAGCCACGCTTGAGGAATAGCGGGTAGCGGTAGCCGAGCTTGCGGATCAGGCCGTCGGCCCACGGGCCAGTCGCCAACACGGCTTGTCCGGCATCAATGCGACCGGCTTCACACAGAACCGACCAGCCGGCGCCGGCGGGCTGGAGCGTCGCGGCATCGCCCAGCAGGATGCGGCCGCCACGGGCGACAAACAGCGCCGCATAACGCTGCACCAGTGCGCCCGGATCGCGGATCGCCCAGGGGTCGAGCCAATGCACGGCCCCGGCCAGCCGCAGGCGCAGCGCCGGTTCGGTGCGGGCGAGCGCGGCGCCATCCTCGGGTGCGTGCCGCACACCGAACCGGGCCTGCAGGTCGCGGGCGCGGATTAGCGCGTCGTCGAAGGCCCGGGCCGAGCGGAAGACGAAGCGGAAGCCGTCGCGGCGAACCAGATCCTCGGCGCCAGCAGCCTCGATCAGCGGCGCGTGCTCCTCAGTGGCGTGGGCAATCAGTTGGCTGTAGGCCAGGGTCGCACGGGCATGCGACTGCGCACGGGAGTTGTGAAAATACTTCAGCAGCGGCACCGCCATCTGCTGCAGCCCGCGCAGATGCCAGTGAACTTCCGCGCCGCGGCCGAGCGCGGCGTTGAGCATGAAGCCGACGTCGCGCGGAAAGGCGTAGGGTTCGACCGCGGTCTGCTGTCTCTGGACAACATCGAGGAGCTGCGCCGCATCACCCTGCCCGACGGCCAGCCGCTGGAGTTCATCCTGGCCGTGCCGGGGCGCCGCTACGGGGAGTTCCCCGACATCCTGCAGGCCTTCCAGTCCACGGCCGAGGGCGCTAGCAGCGAGGTCGTTGACGAGGCCCGCTGGCAGGACCTGCGCCTAGTCGTGGCGCACAACCCGGCCCAGGCCGCCGAGCAGACGGCACGGCGGCGCGAGCGCATCAAGGAACTGGGGGTGCGTGCCGCCCAGTTCGCGGGCAAGCTCGACGGACAGGACACCGGCGTCAAGAGCCGCGGCCGCCAGCTCTCCGACGGTGGCGCCACGGCGCGCTTCTATCACGAGGTCAGCGAGTCGCACCTGCTGCGCATCGTGCGCGTGGACCTCAAGAGCCCGCAGTTCGTCTACAGTCTCGACGACAAGGCGCTGGCGCGTGCCGAGCTCATGGACGGCAAGCTGCTGTTGGTGACCAACGTCACCGACCTGCATCCGAAAGAGGTCGTCGCCAGTTACAAGGCCCTGGCCGACATCGAGCGCGGCTTCAGAGTCCTCAAATCCGAGATCGAGATCGCGCCGGTGTTCCACCGCCTGCCCGATCGCATCCGCGCCCACGCGATGCTGTGCTTCATCGCCCTGATCCTGTACCTGGTCATGCGAGCACGCCTCAAGCTCGCAGGCGCCAAGGTCTCCCCGGAACGCGCGCTCGAACAACTGCGCGCCATCCAGCGGCACCGTGTGCGTATCAACGGCGCCGACTCGATCGACGGCATCTCCAGCATCGACGCCAACCAGGCGCTTCTCTTCCAGGCCCTCAAGCTGCCCAGACCGACCCGCGACGCCCAGATGCCCCTGCTGTAGTGGCAATTTTTTAGCCGACACCAATGAAAACAAAGACTTGGCGCTGTTGGTGTCGAACTCGGGTGACAGGGGGAAAAAAGCCGGGGTCAAGTCTGCACCTTCCCGCTCTTGTGCTGCGCTGTGTTGCTTGTTTTTGTCTCTGAGTGCCCCACCAGTGCCCCAGGAAGCAAAAAGCCCACCGGTGAAGGTGGGCTAAGTGCATGATTTTATTGGTGGGTTGTGACAGGCTCGAACTGTCGACCTACGGATTAAGAGTCCGCTGCTCTACCAACTGAGCTAACAACCCGTTTGATTTGGTTTCAACGGTGCGTCTTGGTGGGTCTGGTGGGTCGTGCGTGACTCGAACACGCGACCAACGGATTAAAAGTCCGCTGCTCTACCGACTGAGCTAACGACCCCACAGAAATCAAGCTTGTGATCATAGCATGGCATCCATGGCGCGGGCGACGAGCATCATGCCCATGGAGGCGGTCACCATCACGCTGGAGCCGAAACCGGCGCAGTTGAGGCTGTTGTCGGGCGGTGTCGCCTCTTCGGCCAGCGGGTCGCAAGTGCTTGTTTCGGGGCGAATGATGGCTTCCTTGCTGAACGCGCAGAGCACGCCGATGCGGCCATTGCGAGGAGCGCCATGTTGGCGGCGTAGCTGGTAGCGCACGTTGGAGAGCAGCGGGTCGTGCGTGACTTCCGACAGATCGGCGCATTGCAGGGCGTCGGCATGGCGCTTGCCGCCCGCAGCGCCGGCCATGAATAGGGCCTGGCGGCGTTGCAGGCAGAGCGCGGCGAGCGCGGCCTTGGCTCGCACCTGATCGCAGCAGTCGATCACCACCTGGGCGTTAGCTGGAATGAGTGCCTCGGCGTTTTCGGCATCGACGAACTCTTCCACTCCATTGACGCGGCACTCTGGGTTGATCTGCGCAAATCGCGCTTGCAGCGCCCCCACTTTGGACATGCCCAAGGTGCTGTCCAGCGCCTGAATCTGCCGGTTGATGTTGGATTCGGCAACGTGGTCGAGGTCGATCAGTGTGAGCTGCCCCAGGCCACTGCGGGCCAGGGCTTCGGCGGCCCAAGATCCCACGCCGCCCACGCCGACGACGACCGCATGCGCCTGGAGGATGCGTTGGGCGCCGACCGGGCCATACAGCCGTGAAAGGCCGCCGAAACGCCGGTCCAGGTCGGGCGTTTCGGCGGGGGGGATGGCGACGAAAGGGGAGGCGTGCATGGTCGAGCGCGTCAGGCGGTGCGCTCGACGCGCCAGGCCTGATACTTCACCCCGAGCACAGCGCCGCCCACGATGGACAGAAACGCGATCCAGCTGGTGATGGACAGGGTGGACACCCCGCTCATGCCCTGGCCGATGGTGCAGCCCAGCGCGGTCACGCCGCCAATGCCCATCAGCGCGCCGCCGACCATGTGGTTGGCCGTATCTTCCGCGCCGCGAAAACCTTCCCAGCGGAACTGGCGCGTGATGAGCGCCATACCGGCAGAACCCGCGATCACGCCGAACACCGACACAATGCCCAGCGTCAGCACATTGCTGGCGTCGCTGTACATCATGAACCAGAACAGGGTGTAGGCCAGCGGCGCGACAAAGCTCAGCGATTCCATCTTGTTGTTCTGCGTGCCGATGTACGCGGCCTGCAGCGTTTGCGGGTCTTCCGCCAGAAAGCCCAGTTTGCCCGAAACGAACCAGACCGCCACGATGACGGCGCCCAGGCCGAAACCCGCGAGCAGGTTGTTGGCGGTACGAAACTCGCGCGCGCTCAAGGCCCAGATGCCCAGCAGCAGCCCGACGCCCAGGCCCAGCACCAGTTGCAAATCGGCCAGCGGCAGCCCGGTGGCGTGGGCAAAGATCGCGGGCAAATCCTGCGGCCCCGAGAGATTGAACGCCACTTTGTCGAACACCCGCACCCGCACCTCGGCCGTGATGCCGCGCAGGGTGATGTAGGCGAATATCGCGATCATCACAAAAACGACCACGGCTTTGAGATTGCCCTCGCCAATGCGCACCAGAGTTTTGCTGCCGCAGCCCGAGGCCAGCACCATGCCGAAGCCGAACAACACGCCGCCCACCAGGGCCGACAGCCAGAGCACCCTGGACGTGGTGTAGATCGTCTGCGCCGAGTCGATCTGCCCGGTGGCGGCCAGCAGATTGAAGCCGATGGTCGCCGTGGCAATGGCCAGCACCCACATGCGCATGCGCATCCACGAGCCCATGTTGACAATGTCGCTTACCGACCCCATGGTGCAAAAACGCGTGCGCTGCATGATGGCACCAAACACCAGGCTCAGGGCGAAGCCCGCCCAGAGGACGGTGGCGTTGATGACGGGAACGGAAGCGAACGACATGGAAGAGAAAGTGCCTGGATGACGAGAACGGATGGGTCTCGCCGCAATGCGTTATTGTTCCATGACGATGCCAGCCGTGTTGCCGGGACGGGGTTCGGCAATCCGGCTCGCAGTTTGCGGGAACGACGCTGCCGATCACTCTGTCACGGCCGCTGCAGCGGCCGTGACGGTCACCTCAGCTTGGCCAGCCGGTCGCGCCCGGCCTGCGCCGCTTCAGACTGCGGGTAGGTCTTCACCAGTTCGTTCAGCGTTTTGCGCGCTGCGACGATTTGCCGCACCTCGATCTGGCAGTTCGCCAGCCCCAGCATGGCTTCGGGCAAGCGCGGGTTGTTCGGGCTGCTCTGAATCAGGCCCTGAAACGAGGCGATGGCATCCTTGTACTGCTTTTGCGCGTATTGCGCGTTGGCCAGCCAATACTGGGCATCGGCGTCATACGGGCTGGACGGATACTGCGCCAAAAACGCCTTCAACTGCGTGGCGCTGCCCGCAAAATCACCGTTGCGGAAGGTGGCCAGCGCCTGCTCGAAAGCGGCTTTTTCTGCGGGCTGCACCGTATAAGTCTGACCGTTGATCTGCACCTGCACCGGCTCCAGCGGTTTGAGGCGCTGGGTGAGCTGCTGCTGGCTGGTCTGCAGCTTGCCCAGCGCATCGTTGAGCTGCTGTGTGGCGGCGTCTTGCTTGCCGCGCACCTGGGCGATTTCTCCGCGCATCTGCTCGATCTGGTTCGACAGATCGAGCAATGAGTTGCGGATCTGCTGGATCTGCTGCGCCTGCTGCGCGAGCTGGTTCTGCGTGGCCTGCTGGTTCTGCGTCACCTGGTTGCGCAGATCAAGAATGGCGCGCCGCGCCTCGTTGTCCGGGAACATGTCGGCATGGGCTGGCGCGGCCAGACCCATGCCCAGCCCCGCGGCCAGCAAAGCCGCAGGCAGCACCTGCTGCACACGGCGCAGCGGGCGGGCGGCTTGCGAAAAAGTGAAGCGGCTCATCGTTGATAGACGATGTCAACGCGACGGTTTTCGGCGTAGTCAGCCTCGGTGTTGCCCAGGGCCTTGGGCTTTTCCTTGCCGTAGCTGATGGCTTCCATCTGCGCGGGCTTCACGCCGAGCAGCTCCATGCCCTTCATCACCGCATCTGCACGCTTCTGGCCCAGCGCCAGGTTGTATTCGCGGCTGCCACGGGCATCGGTATTGCCTTGCAGTTGCACATGAGCCTGCGGGTGTTGCGTGAGATAGGTGGCGTTGGCGTTGAGCACCGGGGTGTATTGGCTTTCCACCGTGTAGCTGTTGAACGCGAAATACACGCTCTTGGGCACGTTGGGGCCGGGGCCGGCGTTGGTCTCAGCCGGGGCTTGTACCGCGGCGACCTGGTTCTGACCAGCGCCGTTGGCATTGGCGCCTGCGGTGCCGCCTTCCACAGCGGTGGGCGCCTTGGACTCGACTGGCGCTTGTTTGACAGGCACGGGTGACGCGCAGCCACCAAGGGCCAAGGCGGCAGCGAGTGCGGTAAATACCAGGGTAGTGCGCATGTTCACGAGTTTCTCCGATCAGATCAGGGTGGGTAAAAAGGGGTGGGTGCAACGAAGAACAGATAAAACGAGAAAAAAGGAAAGCGGAATAAGAAATTATCAGTGGAAAGCAGCCTCAGCGATCCGGCGTCCAGGGTCCCCAACTGGGTTCGCGCACCTGCACGCCGGCCTGCGACAAGGTCGAGCGCACACGACCGTCAATCGACACCGTCTTGAGCACTTCACCGCCACGCCCCCCCGCAGAATAAAGCACGATCTGGCCGTTCGGGGCAAAACTCGGGTGACCGCAATCGCTGCCATCATCGAGCAACTGGGTGGCGTTGGTGGCGAAATTGATCGACCAGAGCTGGTAGCTGTTGCCCTGTTGTGAAATGTAGGCCAGCGTCTTGCCGTCCGGGCTGATGGCCGGGCTGACGTTATAGCCGCCGCTGTAGGTGATGCGCTGTACGCTGCCGCCATTGAGCCCGACCTTGTAAACCTGCGGGCCGCCATCGCGGTCGCTGACGAAATACAGGCTCTGGCCGTCGGGCGAAAAAGTCGGCTCGGTGTCGATCGAATACGAGCGCATCAACTGCCGCGGCGTGCCGCCTTTGCTGGGCATGAGATAAATCTGCGAGCGCCCGGTGAGGGTGAGCACCACGGCCAGCGTGCTGCCATCCGGCGAGAAGGCTGGTGCGCTGTTCGATCCCTTGAAATTGGCCACTGCGCGCCGTGCGCCGCTGCGCACATCCTGCATGAAGACGACGGGCTTGCCGGTCTCGAATGAGACATAGGCCAGTTCCTGCCCGTTGGGCGACCAAACTGGCGAGAGCAGCGGCTCGCGACTGCGCAGCGCAAACTGCGGATTGGCGCCATCGCTGTCGGCGATGTTGAGCGAGAAATTGTGCTGTCCCGCCTTAGTGATGTAGGTAATGCGCGTGGCAAACACCCCGCGCTGTCCGGTGAGCTTCTGGTAGATGTAATCGCTGATCTTGTGCGCCGCCAGTCGCAGGTCGCCCGGCATGACCGTCAGCGCCAGACCACCGAGATCGGCCTGCTTCACCGCGTCCCACAGGCGGAACTGAACTTGCCAACGCCCGCCCGCCACCTGCGCCACGCTGCCCCCCGCCACCGCTTCGAGATTTTGCGAACGCCAGGCGGCGTAATTCGGCGGGCCTTGCTCGGTGAGCGTTTGCTCTCCCAGATTGCTCACGGCGAACAGCCCGCTGCGCGTGAGATCGGCCCGCACGATGTCGGCAATCGGCTGCGGGCAATGGTTCAGGTCGCGAAAAGCGCCGATGCCCACGGGAATCTGCGTGGCGCCGATGCCCGAAACATCCACCTTGAACTGCGCCTGCGCCGATTTGGCCAGCGCGGCGAGCCCAACAAAAGAAGCCGCCCCGCGAACAAGCGGAGCAGAGAGAGAACCTAAAACAAAGCGGCGTCGCTGCATGAGGGTGTCAGTAAAAGAGCCGTGTTGCTTCGGCCAGACCGAAGCCAACACAGCAATGGAATTCTAAGAAGGACGAGAGCCCTGCCGGAGTAAAAATTCGCAAGTCTTGCTGCGATGCGCAATTGAATTAGAACAGGACGACAAAAAGGCTGAGTTGGGAAAGGGGGAATGGTTCCGGGCAGGCATCAGTTGGAGTAGACGATCTCGCAATCGTCATAGGCTGCTTCGCGGATGCCTTTTTTTGCCACATACCCCGCATTCGGATCGCTCATGCGTTCTTGTAAGCGCCTGACATTAGCCGATTCGCGATCTCTGCTGGCCTCCTTGTGCCATAGATGCAGCACTTCGGTGGCCCAAAAACCATTGATACGTCGGCAACCTGCTTGATGTAGCCGCCAGACAAAGTCCGCGTCTTCATGCCCCCAGCCGACGAACATCTCGTCAAAACCGTTGACTTTGTCAAAATCCTCCCGCCAAAGAGAGAAATTGCAGCTCCTTATTCCTTTCCAATGAAACACGGCAGACCCGCGTCGGCATTGGTGGGGAATACGCATGACGGTCGGAATCCATTTATTCGTTTGGCCCGTAATTTTTTGCATAAGCCAATAAGAAGATGAAAGACCGATAGTTTCTGGCCTAGCTATAACTTTTTTTGTTAAATTTTTATTCAGTAGCACGCGACTGCCATTTATGAAACATCTTGGCCTCTTGAGAAATAAATGCTGAAGAATGAAGTCTTCCTTTGGAACGCAATCACCGTCTAATAATATAATGTAGTCACCCGATGAATTAATAACGCCTTGATTTCTTGCGCGGGCCGCCGTAAATCCAATATCAGGATGCCAGATATATTTTATTTTGAATGGCCAGTTGCGCTCTGCTAAGTGCTGCTTAATGGCCAGCCTGTGATGTACGGTAGATCCGTCATCTGTAATAATTACTTCCTGGGGCTTTATATTTTGATGGGTCAAGCCGTAGAGTACTGCAAAAAGTGCATCACTACGATTGTATGTCAATATAACTACACTCAGGTTGCTCTTTGTGTCATTTGGACTGGTCACGTTGCCTCACCCATGTCTTGACATGACGATAATAAACTCCCTCTGCATTGGCAACAGCCAAAATAAACCCCATACGGCCATCTAAAATACCAAGTCTTAGAATATAAGTTCTGAAAAAAGCCCATAGCCCTTTAAAAATTGCTCTTGTAATGGATGTGCGAACTCCTAGCTCGGTGAGTCGCATGGAGCCAGAAGTTGAGTAGGAGTTCATTTTTTCAATCGACTGCTCAATGCTGACTATGGAATTATGTATGATGCAGCCTTTTAATTCCGCAAGTTTTCCTGAGAAAATGACTCTTTCGTGTACTATGTCGTCAGTAAATTTTCCAGCAGATTTTTTGAAAAGACGCACAACCCGATCTGGCCACCATCCGCTATGCTTCATAAATTGACCGCAATAGCTCGACTTTCTGGGGATTGAATAGCTGACCGCATTATGGTGCTCGCCATTTAATATGGTGATTATTTCCTCTTTTAGTTCAGGGCTGAGTTGCTCATCTGCGTCGAGTGATAATATCCACTCGCCAGCGGCTTCTTGCAATGCACGGTTTTTTTGTGGCCCGAATCCAGGCCAATCAGTTTCATTAACTTTTGCACCCAATTGGCGGCAAATTTCCTGTGTTCCATCGGTGCTTCCCGAGTCAAATACAATGACTTCCTCTGCTATTCCTTGCGTGGAATTAATGCATTTCGCGATGTTACGCGCTTCATTTTTTGTGATTATTATCAAGCTCAAACTTGCCATCTTAATCAAGCCCCGAATGATTATTTTTGTAGGCGAAATTTTTAATGGTGTGGCCCGTACTGTGTTGGAGTACTATTGCCAAAAGAACTACAAAAAATCTCCCTTCGCCTGCATCAAGAAGTGTGGAGTTAAGGCCTGAGTATAAAATGAACGCAACTAATAAGGCATATGCCCACTCCTCTGGTTCATTGTTCATCAGCCTCGCTTTTATATATATTGTGACGATAAAAAATATTTCAAAAAATAGGCCAAATATTCCAAGCTGCGATAGTATCAAAAGATAATCATTGTGCGGGTTTGAACTGCCGACTTGAGTGGTGCCAACTATGCGCTTTTCGTATTGGCTTTCGAAGCTTCCCGTGCCATGTCCAAAGAAGGGCGCACTCCGAATTATGTCTATGCTATTCTTCAGAAATTGCCATCGAATAACAATCGAACTTTGTTCCACCGGCGCTTTTTGTTGAATTGTTTCCGCATTCGATATACTTCTTCCTATGCGATCACGCGAGACTGGAGAGGCCAATAGAAGCGCGGTAATGGTGATTAGTGCAACCCCAGCCGATGGCAGCCTCCATCTTGGTTGTATGTTTCGATAAAGAAACATAGCTGTGAGTGCGAAAAATATCACATAGCCGGTTCGCCCGTTGTTGACGGCCAAAGTATTAAAGGAGCTGGATAGAAAAAGTATTAAATAAGCAACTTTCCAGTTCTTGTCACTATGCTTAATGGCGCGGTATGCGAATATGTAACTTGCAATTGATGTATAAAGGCCAAAGGTGATCCTGTTTTGAAAGCCAATATAGGCTTGATTTGGATCGGTATAGAGCGGTATGATGCCAAAATATCGTGCGTAAGATACTAGCAATGACAGGACTAGTGCGGTCAACGCCGCGTTTAATGCCAAGCGCTTCAATCTTTCATCGGGAGCGAGTCCAATGATGATTGGGATTGCTAGCAATTTGAGATATTTTGTCCAGAACTCGAATGCTTGTGAAAGCGGCGTTGCGCCGTAAAGCATACCTATGGCTAGCGCCGTGAGTAATCCCATCGCGGCCCAAGCTAGAGAATTTCTGCGAATGCGAAGCCATGTGTTTTTCTTGAGGGATTGGAGGAAAAACGCGATCAGCAAAAAAACCAACGAAGCGGAGCCCCATGCTGTCGGTAGCGGAGTGGAGGCCGCGGCGAAGACAATGGCAAAAGTTGTAAATATTGAAGTGTCGGTCAAGCTGCTGGAGGCTATGCTCTGTCGCTTTATAAGCATGAGTGTTCTATATGTCTGAAAGAAGTTTGAGACCGTCTGGCTCTGCGGTTCGTCTGCTGCGGCAACTTTTCAACGCCACCCCCCGCAACCGCTCCGCCGCCTTGCTCATCGTGCTCTTCGCCGCGATTGTGGCAGCGACCGAGCCGGTGCTCCCAGCCCTGATGAAGCATGTGCTCGACGTGGGCTTCACGGCGAAGCGGGACTTCCCCTTGTGGGCTGTGCCTGCGGTGCTCATGGGCTTGTTCACGGTGCGGGGTTTGGCGTGGCTGGCTTCGCAGTTTCTCACTCAGTGGTTGACGCAGAACGTGCTCGCGCGGGTGCGGGAACTGGTTTACGGGCAGATTGTGCACGCGCAACTGTCGCAACTCCAGCGCGAGAGCGCCAGCAGCCTGATCGGGGCGTCGGTGTATGAGGCGCAGTTGGCGCTCGGCATGATCTTTCCGGGCCTGCTGACGCTGGTGCGCGACAGCTTCACCCTGATCGCCTTGTTCGGCTATCTGCTGTGGGTCAACTGGAGTCTGACGCTGTTGACCCTGGGCATTTTGCTGCCGCTGATTTTCACCATGCGCATCATCAGCCGCCGCGCCAAGCGCTTGAATGCGCAGATGCAGAAGGCGGCGGAAGAAACCTCCTACGCGCTGGAGGAGGGCATGCTAGCCGCGCCGGTGATTCGTGTGCACAACGCGCAGAACGGTTTTGCCGCGCGGTTCGATCGCATCAACCAATTTTTGCGCCGCACCACGGTGAAAACGCTGGTGTCGGGCTCCACGACCACGCCGGTGTCGCAATGGCTGTCGGCGCTGGCGGTTTCGGTGGTCATCGTGTTTGCCATGTGGCAAAGCGATGTGTCGGGGCAGCACAGCGTGGGCGGCTTTGTGGCGTTCATTACCGCGATGATGATGACGCTGTCGCCGCTGCGTCGCGTGGCCGACATCGTCCAGCCGATGATGCGCGCGCTCAGCTCCCTCGACCGTCTGCGCAGCATTGTGGATGCGCCGCGAGAGCAAGACACTGGCACGCACACCGCTGAGCGCGTGCGCGGCGACCTTGAGTTTGACGATGTGGGCGTCACCCTCAGCGCCATGGACCGCCCGGTGCTCGACGGCATTCGCCTTCGCGTGCAGGCGGGCGAGAGCCTTGCGCTCGTAGGCCCTTCCGGCGCGGGCAAGACCACGCTCATGCGCCTCGTGCCGCGCCTGCTGGAGCCCACTCGGGGCCGACTGCTGCTCGACGGCGTGCCGCTGCGCGACTGGAGTCTGCACAGCCTGCGCGAGCAGATCGCCTATGTCGGGCAAGACGTGGTGCTGCTCAACGACAGCATTGGCGCCAACGTCAGCTTCGGTTCCGAGGTGGACGAAGACCGCGCCTGGGCCGCGCTCAACGCCGCAGCATTGGGCGATTTCGTGCGCGGCTTGCC
The DNA here is from genome assembly GCF_002482605.1 of Thiomonas sp. UBA7699. Taxonomy (NCBI): domain Bacteria; kingdom Pseudomonadati; phylum Pseudomonadota; class Betaproteobacteria; order Burkholderiales; genus Thiomonas; species Thiomonas sp. UBA7699. The sequence goes on from NZ_DLGH01000018.1 coordinate 11,973, forward strand.
CGGCGGTTTGCAGGCCCCGGTCGGCCACAACGGCTCGCAGCTCTCAGGCGGGCAGCGCCAGCGGCTCTCCATTGCCCGTGCGCTCTACCGCAACGCCCCGCTGCTCATCCTCGACGAAGCCACCAGCGCGCTCGACGCCGAAAGCGAGCGCCTTGTGCAGCAAGCCATCAACCGCCTCATGGAAGGCCGCACCACCATCGTCATCGCCCACCGGCTTGCAACAATAGCCCACTGCCACCGCATCGCCGTGCTCGACGAGGGCCGGCTGATTGAACTCGGCACGCAGGCCGAGTTGCTGCAAAAAGACGGCCTCTATGCCCAGCTACACCGCATGCAGTTTCGGCCAGGCGAGGCCAAGTCAAATGCGGGCTGAGCCTGGAGGTGCCTGACTATTGATCCGGCATGGAGAAGGATGAACGGTTCATGGGCCTCGCCACGCAAGGCGCTTCCCCTCCCAGCCTCCCCCACGCTGTGGGGGAGGAGTGTTGGCTCCCTCTCCACTTGTGGGGAGGGCGGGGTGGGGATGAGTCGTTTCAAACTTTAACGTGCCGATTCAATAGCCTTACCGCGCAAAGACTTATTCCAGTGTGAGCAGCGTGGCACTTAGCGTCTTTGCCGAAGCGGCGACAGGTCAGGCGAGTCAACAGGTCAAGCGATGGTCTGCACAACCGGTCACGTAACATCGCCGCCTCCAAGCCCTCTGTTGTCGCTAAATCTGTCGCTACATGTCTGCACTCCGCATCGCCTTCAACGACCTCACCCGCAGCATTTTTGCCTGGCGTTTGTGGAGCCTGCTGGGTTGGCTTGAGATTCGCCAGCGCTACGCCCGCTCCAAGCTCGGGCCCTTCTGGCTCACCATCAGCATGGGCGTGCTCGTGGGCACCATGGGCGTGGTGTATGGCTCGCTGTTCGGTGTGAAGCTCGCGGATTACCTGCCCATGCTGGCCATCGGCATCGTGATGTGGGGGTTGTTTTCCAGCATCGTCAACGAAGGCAGCACCGCCTACATCAACAGCGCCAATTACATCCGCCAGGTGCACACCCCGCGGTTGATCTACATCCTGCAGGCCGCGTGGCGCAATAGCGTGATCTTTGCGCACAACTTCATCATCGTGATCATCACCCTGCTGATATTTGGCGTGAAAAGCTGGGCCACCCTGCCGCTGTTCATTCCGGGCCTCGTGCTGTTTTTGCTCAATGCCATGTGGATGGCGGCGGTGGCCGGGCTCATTTCCGCGCGCTTTCGCGACCTGCCGCAAATCGTGAGTGCCTTGCTGCAAGTCGCGTTCTACGTCACCCCCATTCTGTTTCACGGCGGCATGCTCAGCGGCAAACACAAGTGGATCGTGGAATACAACCCGCTGGCCTACCTCATCGACATCGTGCGCCAGCCCCTGGTGGGCGAAGTGCCGCCCGCTTTTACCTGGGGGCTCACCATCGGCATGGCCGTGTTCGGCTGGCTGCTGGCGCTGGGCATGACCGGGCGCTACCACCGTCGAATTCCGTATTGGGTGTGAAGACTATGGAAGAGGGACGTCGCCGCAAACTGATCGATTGTGATCTCCCGCTGCGTCGGGTTGACTGATGCAATCAATGGGCGTTTCATGGAAACCGTGACCCTCTCCCCCAAGTTTCAACTCGTTATCCCGAAGCGGGTGCGCGAGCACTTGGGCCTCAAGCCCTGACAAAAACTCGAAGTCGTGCAGATTGGCTCGCGCATCGAGCTGGTTATGCAGCAGCCCGCGCGTGCCTTGCGGGGTTTGCTGCGCGGTATCGACACCACAGTGCCGCGTGAGCCCGACTATGACGCGCCATGTGGTCGATTCATCGGGCTGGCTGGCGTATTTCTCCGACTGACCAAGCGCAGAGCACTTCGCGCCCATCATTTGAAAGCCAGCGGCGCTATTGCTACCGGCCATCACCCTCTTCGAGGTGTTCAAACGCATTGCGGTGCAGCGGGACGAAAACGACGCCATCGCCTGCGTGGCCGTCATGCCGCAAGGCGAAGTCGCTGCCATCGACGAAGCCTTTGGAGGGATGCCGGGCGTGCGCTATTTTTCCAAAGCCCGTATCTGATTTGTGTTTGGCTAAACTAGACTCAATTTCCGTGCAAAATTGCGAATGCCATGCAGACCGTCAACATTCACGAAGCCAAAACAACCTTGTCTCAATTGATTGAGCGTGTCGAGCATGGCGAAGAGGTCATCATCGCCCGGGCGCGTAAGCCGGTGGCCCGGCTGACTGCCTTGCAAGCCACAGCGAAGCCGACCGTGCGCCTCGGCTTGATGAAGGGACAAATTCAACTCGCTGAAGATTTTGACGATCCTTTGCCCGCCGAGGTGCTGCAGGGTTTCACCGAAGGGCTAAAGATTTGAAGTTGCTTCTGGACACCCATGTGATGCTGTGGGCGATGACAGACGACCCCCGCCTGTCCGGTACAGCGCGCGACATGCTGCAAGCCGCAGACGCCGTTTACATCAGCGCAGCCTCCCTGTGGGAAATTGCCATCAAGGCGGGGCTGGGAAAAATTCAGGTTGACGTTTCTGAATTGCTGCGCCAGCTTCATTTAGCTGGGTTTCAAGAGCTGCCCGTCACCTGGCAACACACCCTGACGGTCGGCTCACTGCCCAATCATCACAAAGATCCGTTCGACAGGCTACTCATCGCGCAAGCCATTTCAGAGCCGCTGCGCTTTCTCACCACCGATGCGCAATTGCCTGCGTATTCCAGCGACCTCGTCACCCTGGTGTGACGCCCGAGTCCCCACTTCGTCATGCCCGCCAGCATCACCCTCCAAAACGTCCACCTCGATCTGCCCATTTTCGATGTGTCAGCCATTTCGCTCAAGAAGCGTGTGCTGCGCATGGGGCGCCGCAACCGCATTGCCGAAGACAACACCGGCGTGGTCGTGGTGCGCGCCATAGACGACCTCAGCATCAAGCTGGAGAGCGGTGACCGCCTGGGCCTCATCGGCCACAACGGCGCCGGCAAAAGCACCCTGCTGCGCGTAATGGCCGGCATCTACCCGCCCACGGCGGGGCACATCGCCGTGCAAGGCAAAACCGTGCCCCTGCTCGACATCAGCCTGGGCATGGACGACCAGTCCACCGGCCGCCAGAACATCCGCCTGCGCGGCCTGCTGCTGGGCATGACCGACGCCGAAATCAAGCGCAAGACCGAAGACATCGCCAAGTTCACCGAACTGGGCGACTACCTCGACCTGCCCCTGCGCACATACTCCAGCGGCATGCGCGTGCGCCTGGCCTTCGCCATTTCCACCGCCGTGGAAGCCGACATCCTGCTGCTCGACGAGGTGCTCGGCGTGGGCGATGCCAGCTTTCAGGAAAAGGCCAACAAGCGCCTGCAAGACCTGCACGCCCGCGCGGAAATTGTGGTGCTCGCCATTCATTCCAGCGACACCATTCGCAAGACCTGCAATAAAGTGCTGTGGATGGAGCGGGGCAAAGTAAAAATGTTTGGCGGGGTGGACGAGGTGGTGAGCGCTTATGACAAACACATGAGCCCGCCCGCACCGACTGTGCTACGCAAACGGATTGCCAACCAGCAATTCGCCCAGCGCAAGCAGACGCTGCGAAAAACATCTTGATATTGTTGAGCGAACAGGTCTGGCTTTGGTCAATCAATCACAAGGAATCACAAAGGCCGGCAAATCAGCTTGAGGCTACAATGACACGATGTGATTACAACCAAAGGGTCAAGGATGATTGAAGTCGGCGTTCGGGAGTTCAAAGCGCATCTGTCCACCTATCTGCACAGGGTCTCCACGGGCGTGGGCTTGGTTGTCACTTCGCATGGCAAAAAAATTGCGCGGGTTGAGCCCCCTATTGATGCTCCGGAACCGAAAGACGCACTCACCATGCTGGAAGAATTGCCATGGCTGCGCGTCGGCAAGGGGGGGAAACCACAGGGCGCGCGCGAACACTTTGCGCTGCACGCCGAAACTCCATCACTCGCACAAACCATTAGCGAGTTGCGCGATTGATTCTGTATCTCGACACCTCCGCGCTGGTCAAACTCTACGTCGAAGAGTCCGGCTCAAGTGAGGTGCGGCACGCCATTGCGCAAGCAGAACGCGTGGTGACCCATGGCATCGCCTATGTCGAGGCCCGCGCTGCGTTCAGGCGGCGCGCCGCCGATGCAACAGACGCAGACGCGCTGCAGCGTTGGCGGCGCGATTTTGAAGCAGACTGGCCAAAGTTCGACGTTGTCGGCGCGGCGCAAACTCTGCTGCACCGCGCGGGAGAATTGGCTGATCTTCTTTCCCTGCGCGCATACGATGCTGTGCATCTCGCCGCAGCCGAGGCACTGCACCAAAGGCTGGGAACATCCCACCTGCTTGTCTTTGGCGCTTACGACAAGCGTCTCGCGCTTGCCGCACAGTCCCTCGGAATAGATGTTTTTCCATCCGAACCATGAGCACCTGTCAAAAACTACTCCCCGTCATCCTCTCCGGCGGCGCAGGCACCCGCCTCTGGCCCGTCTCGCGCGAGCAGCACCCCAAACCCTTCATGCAGTTGGCCGATGGCCAGAGCCTGCTGCAAAAGACCTTTCTGCGTGCAGCAGCCCTGCCCGGCGTCGAGCAGATTCTCACCGTCACCAACCGCGATCTCGTATTCAAGACCAAAGACGAGTACGCCCTGGTCAACCCCACAGGCAAAGCCACCGCCTACATTCTTGAGCCCTTCGGCCGCAACACCGCCCCCGCGCTGGCCGCCGCCGCCCTCTGGGCCGAGAAGCACCTCGGGCCAGATGCCACCTTGCTCGTGCTCGCCGCAGACCATCTCATCACCAAGCAGGCAGAGTTCACCACTGCCGTGAATCAAGCCTGCGAGCTCGCGGCACAGGGCAAGATGGTGACCTTCGGCATCCAGCCCACGGCCCCCGAAACGGGCTTCGGCTACATCGAAGCCGAGGGCAACACCGTGTTGCGCTTTGTGGAAAAGCCAACGCTGGCCAAAGCCTCCGAGTTTTTGAGCAGCGGGCGCTACCTCTGGAACAGCGGCATGTTTTGTTTCCGTGTGGATGCCGTGCTGCGTGAGCTTTCAGAACATGCCCCCAATGTGCTCGACAGCGTGCAGAACTGCCTGGGCGCGTCAGCAGAAATTCAGGGCGGGGGCATCAGCCAGGTGGAGATGCGGCCCGAGGCCTTCGAATACGCCCCCGACATCTCGATTGATTACGCCTTGATGGAACCCTCCACCGAGGTGGCCGTGGTGCCCTGCGACATAGGCTGGAGCGACATCGGCTCGTGGAACGCATTGAGCGACCTGCAAGATGCCGATGCGCGAGGCAACCGCATACTCGGTGAAGCCCTGCTGCACGACGCGCGCAACTGCTATGTGCAAAGCCCGCAGCGCATTGTCGGCCTGGTGGGGGTGCACGACCTGATCGTGGTGGACACCCCAGACGCCGTGCTCGTGGCCGACCGCAGCCGCGCCCAAGACGTCAAACAGATCACCGCACAACTCAAGGCCAGCGGCCACGATGCCTACAAAATCCACCGCGAAGTTCACCGGCCATGGGGCACTTACACCGTGCTCGAAGAGGCTGAAGATTTCAAAATCAAGCGCATTGTGGTGAAACCCAAAGGCACGCTTTCGCTGCAGATGCACCACCATCGCAGCGAACACTGGATTGTGGTTTCCGGAATTGCGAGGGTGACCAACGGTGAACGGGACATGCTCGTCCGCACCAATGAATCGACCTACATTCCCGCGGGTACTGCTCACCGCCTAAGTAACCCAGGAATGATCGATCTAGTTATGATCGAGGTGCAAAGCGGCACATATCTTGAAGAGGATGATATTATCCGCTTTGATGATTTATATGGCAGAAATTAATGTAAATCACATTCATGATAGCTGGCTCTTATAATAATATTTACCGATTAAAGAAGATCAATTATATTGAAGGCTGAAAAATTTTTCGCGCGGCAAAAAATTCCAAATTATGGTTAATCGTCTCAGCAGCTTAATAATCAAGAAATTGTCAAGATAAATTTCATGAATCAAAATATTGAAATTTCTAAAATAGAGAATTCAAAGGCTGCAACCTCAAATTCAGCGGAACTCTCGCGAATACGCACTCTTGAAGAAAAGGTTGCTTTTATGGCACTGCGAGCCTCAAAGGCAGAGCAAGAAAGAGCACGGTTACGGGCGCATGCAGCTGAGTTGGAACAGATTGCCAGCGAATCTCAGAGTCGACTGTTGGGCACTGAGGAGCAGTTAGCTAAGTTTTTGAATTCAAGGTCGTGGAGGCTAACTAAGCCGCTTCGCCTGTTTTCATACATGGGGCAATTAGGCCTCTCTCGGCCGAGTCGCCATCTAAGGACTATTCTGCTAGCGCTTTTTCCGAAAAACAAGAGCGAGCGCATAATCGTAATGCAGGCAATTACTCGCCGCTTTCCACGTGTTCAAGGTGCGTTGGAAAAGATGGGCTTGTCACTGAGCCGAGCGCCTCATGTCTGGAGGCCTAGAAATGAAAATACAGAAATCAAGAGCCTGGCGAAGCTGCCGCTTCACGAGGCGGCGGCCTTCAATTATCAAATATGGTCGCTACGATTCGATACGCCTTCGGCCATTGAGTTGAAGTATTTAGCCGAAAGTGAAAAATATACGGCGGATGTCTTAATAGTTATTCCATTTTCTAAGAAAAATGTCCATCGAATTTGGGCTGTGTTCGATAATATAAAGAAAAGTGTTGGCGTCGACTGGGTGGTTGTGGCCATTAACATTGATGTTGATGAAACGGAATTTCAAATTGCATTTGCTGAGGCATCAAGGGGTGAGAAAGTCTTTTGTCGGGGCGGAATAGAAAATAAAATTGAAAATAAAATAATTGTATGCATGGAGCCTGAATCAATTCCTCGGAGTCATGCGTTCAGATGTTTTGCAGATGCCATGCTAAAAAATAGCAATGCAACTCTTTCATATAGCGACGAGGATATAATATCGGAGGATGGGGTAATTCACTCTCCCTGGATGAAGCCAAGATTCTCAAGAGTGCTGGCAAAACAAGGGCTATTGTTTGGTGATTTTTTTGCGACCACTAATGCGGTCATGCCCGTTGCGAAAATAGAAAATATGCTCTCAGTTGAGGGCAAATCACTTTCCGATGTAGCGCTATGCATTGCAGAGAAATCTCTGGACACGCAAATTTTACACGTACCTCATGTTTTATTTCATAGCAGCAATGGGAAGACTGCTGAGGCGGGGGTATCGCGAGTAAATGGCGCGGTAGAGGAGAGGCCATTCGTTAGCATTTTGATTGCGACGCGAGATAAGTGGAGTTTACTCGGGCCTTGTCTAGAAAGTATAAAAATCACAAACTGGCCTAAAGACAAACTAGAAGTTATTGTGGTTGATAATGGTTCCGTCGAGGTTGAGACGCTTGATAATCTAAGTGCGTCGGAGGCGCTGGGCGAAATCCGCGTAATACGAGACCCGATGAAATTCAATTTCTCTGCATTAAATAACTTGGCAGCGAAATCGGCCCGGGGGGACATCCTTGTATTGTTAAATAATGACACTGAGATTATAGACCCCGATTGGATCTGGAAATTGTGTCGTTATGCCGTGCTACCAAATGTTGGTGCGGTCGGCGCGAAGCTTTTGTATTCGGATAGAACCGTTCAGCATGGTGGAATAATTTTAGGAATTCAAGGTGTTGCTGCTCATGCGCATGTTTTCTTAAAGCAGACGGATGGTGGATATCGGAACCTTGCGAATACGACCCGAGAGGTCGCGGCGGTTACTGGAGCTGTATTAGCCGTGTCTAGATCGGCGTTTGAGGCAGTTGGAGGATTGCGAGAAGATTTCGCCGTTTCGTTTAATGATGTGATGTTATGTCTTGATCTCCTGGAAATGGGGAGGAAAAATATTTATGTTGCCGATTGTGTTGTTATACATCACGAGAGCAAAAGTAGGGGTTTCGATACAACGGCAGAGAAAATCGAACTAGCGCGTTCGGAGGCTATAAAAGCGTGGATTACCCATAAAAACTATATGGTTGATGATCCCTATTACTCGCCTAACCTTTCTTTGGAGCACCCCTACGAGTTGTCATTTGCGCCGAGAAGACGGGCTGCATGGCAAAAATCTCCGGACCTGGATATAAAGATTATGGTGCTTTCGTCGACCTACGCAATTGGACACGGAGTTGCTGTTGTAATTGATCTGCAGGTTCGGGAATTAATGAGGAGAGGACATCAGATTGTTCTTGTCGGTAGGAGAAGTGAAAACGACTATAGGTATGATGGAATTGAAATTATTGAGATGCAAGATCCGCGGTCCATTGCGACGCTAGCTATAGATTCTCAGGTGGACATAATTGTCGCGCACACGCCCCCTTATTTTTCAGTTTCGAGATGGGTTGGCGTGTATCCACCAGTTATTGCGTATGACTATGGGGAACCGCCACCTCGATTTTTCCCGGATGCAGCGGCCAGAAGGGAGGTGCTTGCGGATAAAAATATTAGTATGAGAATGGCGACGAAGGTTTTTGCTATATCTCAAGCAGTGGCCGATGAGTCCGTTGTCGCGCCAGATGCAGTTATTCCTCTGGGTAACGCGCATTTGGGTAGGTGGTCATCTGATTTCCGAGTTAGAAGGGAAGTAATTCGAGGGTTTCACGGTTGGAGTTCGAAATTTGTAGTGTTAAATGTGTGTAGATTTCACGCTGGAGAGGTTTTGTACAAGGGGGTTGATAAGTTTAGTGAGGTCAAGGCTGCTCTTGATTCCTTTGATCCAGATTTTGCGACTCGGTGTGTATTCGTATTGTGCGGGAAGGGCGACGAAGCGGATGTTGACAGGATGCGAGCACTAGGACTCACCGTACATGCTAATGTTTCGGATGAGGAGATGCTTGATTTGTATGCGGCGGCCGATATTTATATGAATTTTTCGCGTTGGGAAGGTTATAATTTAGGCATTGGGCAGGCGCTCGCGATGGGTTTGAACGTCATCGCGTCTGACATTCCGGCGCATCGTGCGTTTGGAGTCGATCTGGTTGTTGATTCAGTTGAGGCATCTATCATTTTGAGGGAGAAGATGCAAACAGAAGGCGTTCGCGAGGCGAGAATTTGGGAGTGGAATCATTCTATTAATTGGTTTTGTAACGAAGTAGAGGCGCTCGCGCATTTAAATTGAGTCGTTTATCGGAATTTTCCGAAGGCATTCGTAAATATTTCATTTATAGATAAGGTGAGGCATGGCAGCTGAAGCACTATCTCGCGCAGTTGCGCTTGTCACTGGGATTAGTGGGCAGGATGGCGCCTATTTAGCAGGTCTACTGCTAGCGAAGGGCTATATGGTCTATGGCACCTACCGCCGCACCAGTTCGGTCAATTTTTGGCGCATTGAGGCGCTCGGGATAACCAACCATCCGAACCTGCATTTGGTCGAATACGACCTGACGGACCTTGGGTCGACCATCCGCCTGTTGCAGAACACAGGTGCAACCGAGGTCTACAACCTCGCCGCACAGAGCTTTGTCGGGGTGAGCTTCGACCAGCCGCACACCACGGCCCAGATTACCGGCATTGGGCCGCTGAACCTGCTGGAGGCCATCCGCATCGTCAATCCGAAGATCCGCTTCTACCAGGCCAGCACCTCAGAGATGTTCGGCAAGGTGCAGGCCATTCCGCAGGTGGAAGACACCCCGTTCTATCCCCGCAGCCCCTATGGCGTAGCCAAGCTCTACGCCCATTGGATGACGGTGAACTACCGGGAGAGCTACGGCATCTTCGGCAGCAGCGGCATTCTGTTCAACCACGAAAGCCCGCTGCGTGGCCGTGAGTTCGTCACCCGCAAAATCACCGACAGCATGGCCAAGATCAAGCTCGGCAAGCTGGACGTGCTGGAACTCGGCAACCTCGACGCCAAGCGCGACTGGGGCTTCGCCAAAGACTATGTGGAGGGCATGTGGCGCATGCTGCAGGCTGACGAGCCCGACACCTTTGTGCTCGCCACCAACCGCACCGAGACGGTGCGCGACTTCGTGTCCATGGCCGCCAAAGGCGCTGGCATTGCGCTCGAATGGCAGGGCAAGAATGAGCAAGAGCGAGGCATCGATACCGCCACGGGCAAGACCATCGTCTCCGTCAATCCGAAGTTTTACCGGCCAGCTGAGGTTGACTTGCTCATTGGCAATCCGGCCAAGGCCAAGGCCAAACTCGGCTGGGAGCCCACCACCACGCTGGAGCAACTGTGCGCCATGATGGTGGAGGCGGACTTGCGCAGAAATGCGGCAGGGTTGTCTTTTTGAGCAATCGCAATGGATGTGCGCGACTACAATTAGTGCTCAACACTACTCATTGGGGCGCACATGAAAACCATTTCCGCTGGCGAGGCCAATCGGCATTTTTCCGCGCTGCTACGTGAGGTGAGCCAGGGTGAGCAGGTTGTCATTCTGTCTCGCGGCAAATCCGTCGCCACCATGCGTGCCGTTTCGGCAGGGCAGGGTCATTTAATGGCGAGACGCGCGCTCTTGCAGCGTTTGCAAAAACAACCGCCGCAAAATCTGCCTCCCTGGAAGCGCGAAGAACTGTATGACCGTTGATCTGCGCGTTGCGCTAGACACCAACGTGCTTGCCTACGCGGAAGGTGTGGGCAGCGCAGCCAAGCACGATGCCAGCCTTGCACTGATCGAGCACTTGGCGCTGGGCGATGTGCTTATTCCGGCGCAATGCCTGGGTGAATTGTTTCGCGTGCTGCGAGGTAAAGCGTTACGCCCTGCCGAGCTTGCGCGGGATGCCGTGCTGGCCTGGGCCGATGCCTTTCAGGTGGCAGACTCCACCGGCTCGGCTTTCATCGCGGCCATGGATTTGTGCGCAGCCCATGGCCTGCATATTTGGGATGCGCTCATCCTCACCGTCGCCGCAGACCACCACTGTCGCGTTTTGCTGAGTGAAGATTTACAACAAGGCTTCACATGGCGCGGTGTCACGGTCGTCAACCCTTATGCGGACGTTCCGCATCCTCTCTTGGCCCAATTGCGCCCATGACCATCGAGCAGCACACCGTTCTCATCACCGGCCTTCGTGGCTTCACAGGGCATTACCTTGCTGCTGCACTGCGCGCGCGCGGTTCGAAGGTGGTGGGCTTGGTGCAAGGCTCACCACAGTGCCCTGAAGAAATCGCCTGCGAGCTCACCGATGCCCAGGCCGTGCGTGCGGCCGTTGCGCAGGTGCGGCCCACGCATGTGGTGCATCTGGCTGCGCTGGCTTTTGTGGGGCATGCCGATGCGCGTGCGTTTTACGACGTGAACTTGTTCGGCACGTTGAATTTGCTCGAAGCCCTGGCGGCGTTGGCCGAGTTGCCTCGCAAGGTGTTGATCGCCAGCTCGGCCAATATCTACGGCACGCCGGGTATCGAGATCATCGATGAATCGGTCTGCCCCGCGCCCGTCAACCACTACGCCTGCAGCAAGCTCGCCATGGAACACATGGTGCGCACCTGGTTTGACCGATTGCCCATTGTGATGACACGGCCGTTCAACTACACCGGGAGAGGGCAGGACGAGAAGTTTCTCATTCCCAAGATCGTGAGTCATTTCAAACGCCGCGCGGCCAAGATCGAGCTGGGCAATCTGGACGTCAGCCGAGACTTCTCGGACGTGCGCGATGTGGCCGCGGCTTACATGGGGCTGTTGGAGTCGGGTGTGCGGTCTGAGGTTTTCAACGTCTGTTCGGGCAAGGCGGTGGCCTTGCGCACCGTGCTGGACATCATGACCCGCCAGACGGGTCACACCATGGCCGTGGAAGTCAACCCGGCCTTCGTGCGGCCGAACGAGATTCCCGTGCTTCGTGGTTCGCATCGCAAGCTGACGGAAGCCGTGGGGTTTGCTCCCCGCCATGCCCTGGAAGACACTCTGGCGTGGATGCTGCAGGGCAATACGGCCCCTGGAGCCGTGGCTTGAAAGTTCTGTTCAATGTGCAGTCGCTGTTGCCACCGCGCACCGGGATTGGCCTTTACACGCAACATCTCATCGAGGCGTTAGCGGCCACGGGAGAACTGGATGCCGTGGCGGGTTTCCTGGGGGGGCGCATTTATCGTGGTGAGGCGCTTCATGCTTTTGTGAATGAAGACCGGTCTGCCCATTCCGCCCCGGCCTTGAGCCCACGGGGCAGACTCGCAGCGCTGAAGGTGGCGATACGGGGGGTTCCAGGGGCCTATGCGGCAAGGCAGGCTTTGCGCGAGTGGCAGGATGGGCGTCGTATTGGTGCCTTGGCCAGCGAAGGATTTTTCTATCACGAGCCTAACTACATCCCGGTGCGATATGCCGGCCCCTTGGTCATCACGGCGCACGACCTGTCGCATGTGCGCTATCCGCAGTTTCATCCGGCAGAGCGAGTGGCTTTTCTCGACAAGCATTTGGCTTCGGCGTTAGCCAGGGCTGACCGGGTGGTCACCGATTCGCACTTTGTCGCGGGCGAACTTGCAGAGGTGTATGGCATTCCGGCAGGCAAGCTTTTTGTCACCCACCTCGGGGCGGATGCAGACTTTCGCGTGAGGTCAGCGGAGGAGGTTGCAGAGACCTTGAAGGCCTTCGGTCTTCGGTACCGGGGCTTTGTGCTCTCCGTCGCCACACTGGAACCCCGCAAAAACGTGGAACGCCTGGTGGCAGCCTATGCCGATTTGCCAGCGGCCACGCGCCGCGCCTGCCCGCTGGTCCTTGTGGGCGGCGGCGGCTGGCGCGATTCGACCCTGCTTTCACGGGTGAGGGAGCTGGAAGCCAAGGGCGAAGTTGTGCGCACGGGCTACCTGCCGCGCTCGCAAGTGGTCGATCTGTATTCAGCCGCAGCCGTTTTTGCCTACCCGTCGCTCTATGAAGGGTTTGGTCTGCCGGTGTTGGAAGGGTTTGCCAGCGGAACACCTGTGCTGACCTCGAACGTCACCTCGCTTCCCGAGGTGTCGGCGGGCTCGGCATTGGAGGTCGATCCTCTTTCCACCGAGGCCATCCGCGAGGGTTTGTATCGCTTGCTCGACGACGCCCAGTTGGCGAGACAGCACGCAGAGCGCGGCTTGGAACGTGCCAAAACGTTCAGTTGGGAGAAGTGCGCGCAGCAAACTTTGGCGGTCTACCGCAGCCTCGCCTGATGCCCTATTGAGTTGAGTCTTTGATGCGCGTTCTGCATATCGCCAAATACGCCTTCGAGCGGCCGGGGGGCATGGAGCGCCATGTGGAGACGCTCACGCGCGGGCTTGCGGCGGCGGGGGTGGATGTTTCGGTGCTGGTTTACGACACTACGGGCCGCGCCAGTTCGCGGCTGGTTGATGGCGTGCGGGTGGAGCCAGTGGGCGTTTGGGGGCACTTGGGCAGTCAGGCCATTGCCCCGGCGATGATTGGGCGCGCCCGGCAATTGGCACAGGCAAGGCGCTTTGATTTGGTGCACCAGCATTGGCCCGACCCCTTCGCGCATGTGGTAGCGAGTCTGGTGCCGGGAGAGCCGGCGCAGGTGGTGAGCTGGCACAGCGACATCGTGCGCCAGCGGGTTCTGGGGCCGCTGTACCAGCAGCTCGCACCGCACCTGCTCAAGCGGCTAGACGCCGTGGTGGGGGCGACGCAGGCGCACCTGAACTCCACGCAGATGGACCGTTTCGTTCCCTTGGATAAGCGCCACGTCATTCCCTTCGGCATCGATACCCGGCTTCTCACACTGACCGAGGCCGTGCAGCGCAAGGCCGAGGCGCTGCGTGCCCAGCACGGTCACAAGCCTCTGGTCTTCGCCCTCGGGCGGCATGTGTATTACAAGGGTTTCGATGTTTTGATCCGGGCCATGGCGACGGTGCCTGCCGTCTTGTTGTTAGGTGGCAGCGGCCCGATGAGCGCCGAGCTGCGCGAACTTGCAAGCGGCACGGGCGCCCAGGTGCACTTCGCCGGAGAAATTCCCGAGGTGGATCTGCCCGCCTACTTTCATGCCTGTGACGTGTATTGCCTGTCCTCCATTGCCACGGCCGAGGCCTTTGGCATCGTGCAGGCCGAGGCGATGGTTTGTGGCAAGCCGGTGGTCAACACCTGGTTGCACAACGGGGTCAACGCCTTGGCGCCAGAGGGCGTGTGCGCACTGACGGTGCCGCCTGGCGATGCTACGGCCCTGGCTGGGGCGCTGAACCGGGTTCTTGCCGATCCGGCACTGGCGCATCGGCTGGGCGAGGCGGGCAGGGCCCGTGTGTTGCAGAGCTTCAGCGTGGAGGCCATGGTCAATCAGACCCTTGCGCTTTACCAATCGCTGATCTGAACGTCACCGCGCTTGCCAGCCAGCCGGTTCAGGCTTTGTACGGGCTCGCCGTCATCCACCGCCCCGCCTGCTGCCGCACCACTTCGGGCAGGTGATGCTCGCGTGAGAACACCTCGCGGATCCACTCGGCATCGTTGCCACGGGCGCTGACGTCGGCCAGTAACTCGCGCAGGGCGACGTCAGATTTGCAGTCTGCGGCGTGGCCTTCGAGTTTGACGAGGGTGCGGATGAGATCTTCGCGCAGGGTGCGGTGTTCTCGGGTGGCGGGGTCGACGAAGGTGCCGTCGAAGCCGAAGCGGCAGGCCTGAAAGCGGTTGAAGGTGTAGACGAGGTAGTCGTCTTCCTGCGGCTGGAAGGGCCGCTCGCGCTGGATGTAGGCGCCCAGGGTCTGGATGTAGGCGGCGATGCGCGCGGCCTTAGTGATGGTGAGCGGGGTGTCCATCACGCGTACTTCAATGGTGCCGTACTCGGGCTTGGGGCGGATGTCCCAATAGAAGTCTTTCATGCTTTTGACCACTCCGGTGGCGGTCATTTTGTCGAAGTAGCGCTCGAAGTCTTCCCAAGTCAGGGCAAAGGGCGCCCGGCCCGAGAGCGGGAAGGCGAACACCGAGTTCAGCCGCGCGGAGTGAAAGCCGGTGTCTTCGCCCTGTACATAGGGCGACGAGGCGGAGAGGGCGATGAAGTGCGGAATGAAGCGGGAGATGCAGTGCAGGGTGTAGAGCGCGGTATCGGCGTCGGGGCAGCCCAGGTGCACATGCTGGCCGAACACGGTGAACTGCTTGCTCAGGTAGCCGTACAGCTCGGAGAGCTGGAGAAAGCGCGGTTTGTCGAAAATGCGCTGCTGCGCCCAGTGCTGAAAGGGGTGAGTGCCGCCGCCGGCCAGGCCCACGTCGAGCTTGTTGGCGGCTTCCACCAGCGCGCCCTGAATCTCGGTGAGCTGGGCGAGGGCGTCGTCATAACCGGTGCAGATGCCGGTGGCGAGCTCGATCATGCTCTCAGTCATTTCCGGCGTGACCACGCCGGGCAACTTGTGGCCTTGCAGCAGCCGCAGCAGATCGGGAGCGCAGGGCATGAGGTCGTAGTTGTGCCGGTTGACGATCTGCAGCTCCAGCTCGATGCCGATGCTCAAGGCGCCTGATTTGGTGAAGGGCCCCAGACTCATGCGCTTCCTCCCGTGGTGCGGCTGACCGGGCCGGGGGCGATGTCGCCGCTATAGCCCAGCGCCCAGCGGGTGAGCAGCGGGGCGAGCAGTTCGAGCAGGGCGATGGCGCTGAACGCGACGGCCAGCATGGGGTGCAGCGCCGCCCCGGCCGAGCTGCCGAGAAAGCTCAGCGCAAGTACGAAGCTCACGCCAGCGGCCGGGTTGAGCGACAGGCCCAGCGCGACAGACTGCCGCCAGCTCGCGCCGCTAACGCGGCCGAACGTCAGCGCCCCGGCGAGCTTGGCCACCAGCCGCACGACGATGACCAACGCCGCCGCCAGCCCGCCCGCCAGCAGAATGCGGGCGTTGAGGCTCAGCCCCAGAATGAGGAAGAGCAGCACCATGAGCACACCGCCTGCGGTGCCGAAATGGCGCGGCCACAGCCGGGGCCTGGGGCTGCGCCAGCGCAGCAGCGCGCCGGCCAGCAGAGGCGTGAGCAGGGCCGACCAGTTGAGCATGCGGGTGACCGAGAGGGTGAGCACAATGAGGCCGACGAGCATCAGCGCCCCGCCCTCGTCGCGGAAGTCGAAATGCCGCTCCACCCAGTTCACCGCCCAGGCCAGCAGCGCCGCCGCCAGCACCGAGCCGCCGAGCAGGTACAGCAGATGCAGCGCCGAGGCGGCCGCGCCCTGCGGGCCGTCGGCGTCCATCATGCCCAGCAGCAGGCTGCAGACCAGCAGGGCGTAAAAGGTGTTGAGGGCCGAGAGCAGCAGCAAGCGCTCGGTCACCTGCCCGTTGGTGCGAAACTCGCTGCTGATGCGCAGCACCACGGCGGGCGAGGTGGCCATGAGCAGCCCAGCCACGATGGCCGACTGCAACGCGGTGAAGCCCAGGAACACCAGAGTGATCCATACCGCGCTAAAGCCCAGCGCCGATTCGAGCAGGCTCATGCCCAGCAGCGCCGGATTGGCACGCAGCCAGCGCAGATTCACCCGGTGGCCGATCTCGAAAAGCAGCACGGCCAGGGCCGTATCGACAATGGCGCGGGCGCTGTTCTGCAGCTCATACACATTGAGACCGGCCCCGCCTGCGGCCAGAATCATGCCGGCCGCGGCATAGCCCACCAGCCGCGGCCACTTGAGAAAGCGAAACACCGATTCCCCCGTGAGCGTGGCCAACACCAGCGCGGCACCCACCCAGAACACCCCGTCAGGATGCAAGGGCCATGCGGGCAGGTAGCTGTTGATCATCTTGCGGGGTCTCCGGTGTGTGAAATAGGCAGTCGTCGCTGCCTTGGTTGACACCATAGCAGAGCGGGAATTTGCAGGAAAGATGGGCGGAAAAGAGGGAAAATAGAAGCAGTAAATGTTGAAATAACGCGATCTCGAAAATTTTGAGACCCGCGTTATGATGGTTCGCAAACTTTCATGGAGTCGGCCGGATGAAACCTTCTGAGGCTTTATACGCGCACCGTGTTGCCATTCGCAGCATCGTGGAGGCGCGCCATGCAAGAAATCCGCGTGTGTTTGGCTCGGTTTTGCGCGGCGACGATACGGAAGGCAGTGACCTTGATTTACTGGTCGATCCCCTGCCTGAAACCTCACTGTTCGATCTGAACGCCATTAGCAATGCTTTGGAGCGCCTGCTTGGCGTGCTTGTGGACGTTTTGACGCCGAATGCCTTGCCGCCCAAGTTCCGGGACCAGGTGCTCACCGAAGCGAAGCCGGTGTAAGCCTCTTCACAGGCGAACTTCGCAGAGGGTGTCCCATTGAATCGGAATGCGCTGCGGCTGGCAGACTATCTCGCCCATATCCGGATTTTTTGCAGCGGCATCCCGAGACCGCACTGGCCGACGCCTATCGTTTGCGCAATGCGGTGGCTCACGGCTACTTCACCGTGGACCTTGGCATTGTGTGGCAGACCACGCTGGTAGAACTGCCTCGCATGAGGTCGTTGGTGCTGGCCGAGGTGCAGAAATTGGCGGCTCATTGAGTGTGCACCAGGGATCGGCGCCTCCCTAAAATACCCCGATGTCCTACGTCCATCTTCGCACCCACACTGAATACTCCATCGTCGACGGCGCCTTGCGCGTGGACGACATGGTGCCCGCGGCCGTCCGCGACGGGCAAGGGGCGCTGGCGATCACCGATTTCAACAACCTGTTTGCCACCGTGCGGTTCTACAAAGCCGCGCTGGACGCCGGGGTCAAGCCGATCATCGGCTGTGATGTGCTGCTGGGCAGCGCCCGCCATCCGGGGCAGTTCACACGGCTGCTGCTGCTGGTGCAGAACCGCACCGGGTATCTCAACCTCTGCGATCTGCTCAGTCGGGCCTGGCTGGACAACCAGCAGCGCGGCCGTGCCGTGGTGCAGTGGGAATGGCTGGAGGGCGGGCTGGCCGAAGGTCTGATCGCGCTCTCGGGTGCGCATGAAGGTGCCATTGGGCAGGCGCTGCTGCAGGGCGACACGGCCACCGCGCGTGACTTGGCGCGGCAGCACGCGGCTGTGTTCGAGGGGCGCTTCTACATCGAGTTGCAGCGCGGCGGTCATGCCGCGTGCGAGCCCCACGTGCAGGCGGCGGTGCCCTTGGCGGCCGAACTGGGTTTGCCGGTGGTGGCAACGCACCCGGTGCAATTCCTCAAGGCCGACGACTTCGATGCCCACGAAGCGCGGGTGTGCATCGCCGAGGGCGAAACCCTGGGCAACCCGCGCCGCCAGCGCAAGTTCACTGCTCAGCAATATTTCAAGTCGCAGGCCGAGATGGAGGCGCTGTTTGCCGATGTGCCCTCGGCGCTGGCCAACACCGTGGCGATTGCCCAGCGCTGCAATCTGGTGCTCGATCTGGGAAAACCGCAATTGCCGCTGTTCCCCACGCCGCAGGGACTGACCCCCGCCGAGTTCTTCCGCCAGCAGGCGCAGGAAGGACTGGAGCAGCGGCTGGCCGTGCTCTATCCGCAGGCCGACCAGCGCGAAGCGGCCCGCCCGCGCTATCAGCAGCGGCTGGAGTACGAGCTGGGCATCATCGCCAAGATGGGCTTCGAGGGCTACTTTCTCATCGTGGCCGACTTCATCAACTGGGCCAAGAACAACGGCTGCCCGGTGGGGCCGGGGCGGGGTTCGGGCGCGGGCTCGCTGGTGGCGTATAGCCTGCGCATCACCGACCTCGACCCGCTGGAGTACGCGCTGCTGTTCGAGCGCTTTCTCAACCCGGAGCGGGTGTCCATGCCCGACTTCGACATCGACTTCTGCCAGGAAAACCGCGACCGCGTCATCGATTATGTGAAAGAGAAATACGGCGTCGAAGCCGTGTCGCAGATCGCGACCTTCGGCACCATGGCCGCGCGCGCCGCGGTGCGCGACGTCGGGCGGGTGCTCGATCTGAGCTACACCTTCTGCGACGGCATCGCCAAGCTCATTCCCGCCAAGCCGGGCCAGCACATCTCACTAGCCGACGCGCTCAAGCAGGAGCCCCTGCTGGCGCAGCGCTACGAGGAGGAAGAGGAGGTCAGGCAACTACTCGATCTCGCCCAGCAGCTCGAAGGCCTGCCGCGCAATATCGGCATGCATGCTGGCGGTGTGCTCATCGCGCCGGGCAAACTTACCGACTTCTGCCCGCTGTATGCGCAGCCGGGCAGCACCGACGCCGTTTCACAATTCGACAAGGACGATGTCGAAGCCGCCGGGCTGGTGAAGTTCGACTTTCTCGGCCTGGCTACGCTGACCATCCTGGAGCTGGGCGCGCAACTCATCCGCCGCAACCACCCCGACCGCGCCGACTTCAAACTCGAAGACATTCCGCTGGACGACCCCAAGAGCTACAAACTCATGGCCAAGGGCGACACCGTCGCCGTGTTCCAGCTCGAATCGCGCGGCATGCAAGGCATGTTGCGTGACGCCAAGCCCGACCGCTTTGAGGACATCATCGCCCTGGTGGCGCTGTACCGCCCCGGCCCGATGGACCTCATTCCCACCTACTGCGCGCGCAAAGCGGGCAAGGAAGACGTGGTCTATCCCGACCCGCGCATGGCCTCGGTGCTGGAGGAAACCTACGGCATCATGGTCTATCAGGAGCAGGTGATGCAGGTGGCGCAGGTCATCGGTGGCTACTCGCTCGGCGGCGCCGACCTGCTGCGCCGCGCCATGGGCAAGAAAAAGCCCGAGGAGATGGCGCAGCACCGCGGCATCTTCGCCGAAGGCGCGGCCAAAAACGGCATCAAGCCGGAGAAGGCCAACGAGATCTTCGATTTGATGGAGAAGTTCGCGGGCTACGGCTTCAACAAATCGCACGCCGCCGCCTACGCGCTGCTCGCCGTGCAGACGGCCTGGATGAAGGCGCATTACCCCGCCGAATTCCTCGCGGCCAACATGAGCATCGCCCTCGACGACACCGACAAGCTCAAGGTGCTGGTGGAAGATGCGCAGGCGCGGGGTATTGCCGTGCTGCCGCCCGATGTGAACGCCTCGCAGTGGCGCTTCGATCCGGTGGACAGCAAGACCATCCGCTACGCCTTGGGCGCCATCAAGGGCAACGGCCAGGCTGCGGTGGAGGCCGTGATCGCTGCGCGGCAAGAGCGGCCTTTCACTTCGCTGTTCGACTTTGCCGAACGGGTGGATCGCACCCGCCTCAACAAGCGCGTGCTCGAAGCTCTGGCCAAGGCCGGCGCGTTCGACACCCTGCACCCCGAGCGTGCCGCGGTGATGGCCGCGGTGGAAACCGCGATGGACTACGCCGCGCAGCGCGAGGCCGCCCGGCAGCAGGCCGGGCTGTTCGACCTGTTCGCCGCCGACGCCGCCGATGGCGACCACAACCCGGCGCACGAGCCGCTGCTGCCCGAGGTCGAGCCCTGGGATCTGCGCACCAAGCTCTCCTTTGAGAAAACCGCCATCGGCTACTACCTCAGCGGCCATCTGTTCGACGCCAGCGCCGAGGAGGTGCGGCGCTTCGCCCCGACTGCGCTGATGGATCTGGTCGATTCGCGCGACCCGGTGCTTATCGCGGGCATCGCGGCCGGGGTGCGTCTGGTGCAGTCGCAGCGCGGGCGCATCGCCATCCTCGCGCTCGAAGATCGCTCCGGGGCGATGGAGATCGTCATCGGCGAAAGCCTGCTCGACACCGTGCGCGACCGCCTGCGCGACGACGCCCTGCTGGTGCTGCGTGGCAAGGCACAGACCGACCGCTTCAATGGCGGGCTGCGTTTCAACGCCGACGCGGTGTGGACGCTCGAAGAGGCCCGCGCCCGCTTGGGAAAAAGTATCCGTCTCAAACTCAACGGCGCCAGCTCGGCCGAGCCGCTGGTGGGGCTGGCCCGCCAGCACGCCAGCGAAGATGGCTTGCCGCTGCTGCTCGACGTCGAACGCGCCGGGGCGCAAGTGCGCCTGAGTGTGCCGGCCTGCCGCCTGCCACCCACCGATCCGATCCTGAGCGCCTTGGCCCAGATCTCGAAAGACGGCCGGGCGGAGATCGACTACTGATCAGCTTGGGTCGCGCGGCCCGGCTTTGACCAACATCGGCGTCCAGATCTTGCCGTTGCTGTCGGGCGGGAAGTGGTGCACCCGCTCGATGGCGCGTAGCACGGCCTGATCCCAGCTCGTCACACCGCTGGAGCGCTCGATTTTCGCGGTGAGCACGGTGCCGTCCGGCGCCAGGTTGACCAGCACCGTCACCCGCGGATCGCCGGTGATCTGGTTGATCTCGGGATAGGTCACGTTCTCCCGCACCAGACTGGCGATGCGCGCCGCATACGTGCCCGACGGACCGGAGGTGCGCGCCGCAGTACCTGTGCTGTTGGCCGCGCCGGTGCCCGCCTGCTGCATCAACTGCTTCATGTAATCGTCGCGCGACGAGGCGGCAAGCTGCGCCTGCTGCTGCTCCAGTTTTTTCTGCTTCAGCTCGGCTAGCCGCTTTTGTTCAGCCAGCTTTTTTTGCTCGGCCAGCTTTTCCTGGCGCAGTTTTTCTTCCTGCTGCTGTTTGCGCTGTTCGGCCAACTGTTGTTGTTTGAGTTCCTGCTGCTGCTTTTGCTCGGCCAGGCGCTGCTTTTCTTCGGCGAGTTTTTTCTGTTCTTCCTTGAGCCGTTTTTCGATCAGCGTCTGTTGCTCGGCCTGCTGTTTTTTGAGCGCGGCTTCGCGCTCTTGCTTCAGCACGATGTCGGCCTGTTGCACCTGCGGCTCGGGTTTGGGGGCCGCCACGGGTTTGGGCGGTGGCGGTGGCGGAGGGGCGGGCTGCGGCCGGGGTTGCGGCTGCTTGCGTTCCATCGGCGCGGTGGGCCGGGGCGCGGCGCGCTGCACCGTGGGCGACCACAACTCGGCCTCCACCGCTTCGGGCGGGTGACTCTTCCAGTGCACGCCGAAGGCGATGAGGGCAATGAGCAGTAGGTGGAACAGGGCGGCCAGGCCGAAGGCGCGCAGCGTGCCGCGTTCGTGCGGCGGCCGCAGCGCGGAGGGGTCGCCTGGGGATAAGCGCGCGGTGTTCATGGGAAAAGGGGAAAAAACCGGGCTAAAAAACGGGAGAAAAAACGCATCAGGATGGGTTGGACTGGACGGCCAGGCCCACGCGCTCCACACCGTGTTGTTTGAGCAGATTGAGCGCGCGCATCACCGCGTCGTACTTCACGTTTTTGTCGGCGGCGATCAGCACCGGCATGGCATCGAGGCTGAGGCCAGCCTGCGCGGCCAGTTGCTGCACGGTCTGCGGCAAGTCCTTGAGGCTGACGGGCTGCGGCGCGGCGTTGGCGGCCTTGCTCTTGGGGTCGCGCAGCGAGACTTCGAGCATGTCGTCCTTCTGGATGGTGACCTGTACCAAGGTACTGGGCGCCTGCGGTGCATTGCCCACGGTGGGCAGCTTGACCATGGTCGGCGTGATGAGCGGCGCGGTGACCATGAAAATGATCAGCAACACCAGCATGACGTCGATGTAGGGCACGACATTGATGTCGGCCAGAGCGCGCCGCGAGCGATGCCCACGACTGCTGGATTGGAGGGCGGGCATGTCAGAAGTTCCCAGGGATCAGCGAACGAAGTGAGCGCGGTAGCGTCATCTCAGCGCCCTCCGCCAAAGCCGGTGACCGGCCCGGCTCGCCCGGCGCTTGCTGCCGCGGCCGACTGCGCGGCGCTCGGCGCGGGCGTGCTCTGGCGCTGCAGGATGTTGGAAAACTCTTCGGTGAACGACTCGTAGCGATTGGCCAGGCGGTCGATGTCGCGGGCGAAGAAGTTGTAGGCGATCACCGCGGGGATGGCGGCGAACAGGCCGATGGCCGTGGCCACCAGCGCCTCGGCAATGCCGGGCGCCACGGTGGCCAGCGTGACCTGCTGCAGATTGGACAGGCCGACGAAGGCGTGCATGATGCCCCACACCGTGCCGAACAGGCCGACATAGGGCGACACTGAGCCGACCGAGGCGAGAAAGGACAAGTTGGCTTCGAGCGCGTCCATCTCGCGCTGGAAGGCGGCGCGCATGGCGCGGCGGGCGCCGTCCACCAGGGTGGAGCCGTCGAGCACATGGCGCTCGCGCAGCTTGAGGTATTCACGCATGCCCGAGGCGAAGATGCGCTGCAGCGGGCTGCCGTGGCGGCCGTTGCTCAGCGCCGATTGGTAGAGGTCGTTGAGCCCCGTGCCCGACCAGAACTCCTGTTCGAAGTCTTCAGACTTCACCCGCGCCGACTTGATGGCGAAATATTTGCGGAAGATGACGGTCCAGCTCGCCAGCGATACGGAGAGCAGAAGGGCGAGCACCAGCTGCACCACGATGCTGGCGCCGAGCACCATGGATACGATGGAGAAGTTTTGATCCATAGGGAGGTCTGGCTGTAGTAGTGGGAGAGTGAGCGCGCGGCTCAGGAGAGACAGCCTGCATTACAACAAATCCCCAACGGGCGCGGCCGCTGCGGAGAAGACAGGATTGCGGAAAAAAGGTTCACGACAGGAAGGGTTGCAACTCAGGGTGCGGGTGAAGCAGGCGCTGCCCAGCGGGTGACGCGGTCGAAGACTTCCCGCGGAATGCGCGATGGTCGCAGCGTGGCCGCCGCCACGCAACCCACGCGCACCGTGGCCTCGCACAGCAGCGCGGCGGGCGCGCCGCTGGCGTCGCAGCGCCAGGCCTGTTGCGCGACGGTGAGGCTGGCGCTGCCGATGTCCTGCAAGCGAAGCTGGATCTGCAGCGCGTCGTCGAGTTTGGCGGGGGCGGCGTAGCGCAGATGCACGTCGGCCACGACGAATACCAGGCCCGATTGCGCCGCCAGCTCCGACTGTGCCAGCCCCAGGCTGCGCAGCCATTCCGTGCGCGAGCGCTCGAAAAACTTGAGATAGTTGGCGTAATAGACGATACCCCCGGCGTCTGTGTCTTCCCAGTACACCCGCACGGGCCAGTGGAAAACAGCGAGGCAAGGGGCTTGCGCCGAAGGTCTGGCGGTCGAGTTCATGCCTTCTCGGTGGTGTGGGTGTCGGCTGAGGGATTCATCTGCGGGCTGCCAATGTTGATCAGCTTGCCATCGCGCCAGACATAGCAAGGCGTGCCGGTACGCAGCGCGAGCTCACGCGCGCTTTGGGCTGCACGGCGCAGGGCGGGCTCGACTTTTTGCAGATCGGGGTCGACAGAAGGCGGGGTGTGCTTGATCGGAGAGATGGTCATGGGTTGTCCCCGCTGCTGATCAGAGAGGGTAGATCACCCGAGTTGTCATAAAGTGCCCAGGCGTTCACCAACGGTTTGTAGAGATGATGGAAATTGAGTAATCCGGCTGAAAAACGGCGTCGGATGACGGCTTCAGGGATGGCATGCCCGCCTTGTGCCACACGGGCCGCCACACGCTGTACTGCCATTTCCGCATCGGGCAAGGACAAAAACACGAGCTTGGCGTGATAGCCCAATGCACGCCACCGTGGAATTTGTGCGGCATAGCCGCGCCCGCTGAGGGTGGTTTCCAGGGCGAAGCTTTTCCCGTTTTTCACCCGTAAGTCAATTTCTTCCAGCATCAGGCGCGCAGCGCGTCGAGCAGCCCTATCGGGATCGAATGGGGATAAGCCCGAGGCGATGAGATCGGCATTGATGAAGTCGCTGTAATCCGCTTCGGGCAGGAAAATCTTGGCGAAGGTGGTTTTCCCAGCGCCATTCGGCCCCGCGATCAGCAGGATGCGATGCTCCAGGTTCATTGGGCGATTTTCATGCCACCTTGCGTTCCAGATAGCCGCGTAGCCGGGCCAGCGCTTCCTGCAGGTTGGCGATGCTGTTGGCGTAGCTCAGGCGGAAGTAGCGCTGGGGCTCGGCGGTGCCGAAGTCTTTGCCGGGTACGAGCACTACGCCGGTATCGCGCATGACCTCGAAGCAGAAGTCCCAGCTGTCTGCGCTGTAGGCAGAGCAGTCGGCGTACACATAAAACGCGCCGTCCGGCCGCACGGGCACGCGCAGGCCCAAGGCTTCGAGGCCGGGCACGATCAGGTCGCGGCGGCGTTGGAACTCGGCGCGGCGGCGTTCGTATTCAGTCAGGGTGTCGGGCTCGAAGCAGGCCAGCGCGGCATGTTGCGCCACGCTGCTGGCGCAGATGAACAGATTGCCGGCCATGCGCTCCAGCGGGGCGACGAGCGAGGGCGGCACGACCAGCCAGCCCAGCCGCCATCCGGTCATCTGGAAGTATTTGGAGAAGCTGTTGACGGTGATGATGTCGTCGCCCGCGGCTAGCGCGGTGTGGCCGTAGCCGGCTTCATAGCTGAGGCCCAGATAGATTTCGTCGACGATGCTCACCCCGCCGCGCGCGCGCACCACGTCGGCGATGCGGCGCAGCTCGTCTGGCGCGATGGAGGTGCCGGTGGGGTTGGAGGGCGAGGCCAGCAAAACCCCAGCGGTCTGCGGCGTCCACGCGGCCTCGACTTCGCTGGCGGTGAGCTGAAAGCGTTGCGCGGCGGGGGCGGGCAGCATGCGCGCCCGGGCTCCTGCAGCGGCCACGAAGTTCTTGTTGCACGGATAGCTCGGGTCGGGCATGAGCACTGCATCGCCCGGATTGAACAGCAGCAGGCTGGCCAAGGTGAGGGCGCCCGAGGCGCCCGCAGTGATGAACACGCGCGCGGGATCGAGCGTCACGCCGTGCACCTGGGCGTAGTGCTGCGCGATGCGCTCGCGTAGCGCAGGCAGGCCGGGCGCCAGGGTGTAGCCGGTGCGGCCGTCGCGCAACGCGCGGGTGGCGGCTTCGACCACGGGTTCGGGCGCGGTGAAATCGGGCTCGCCCACGCTGAGATGGATCATGCGCCTGCCCTGCGCTTCCCAGGCCGTTTGTTGTTCGGCCGCGGCGCGCACCACGTCCATGACGTAGAAGGGTTCGATGGACTGGTTGCGTTGGGCTAAGCGCATGGCGGCTATCAGAGGGAGATCAGTCTTTGCGCGGCGGGCGCGGGCTGGCACTGGCGCGCCGGGGGAAAGAAGCGGCCGCACGTCGCGGCGGGGCTTTGGCCTTGTGGCTGACGGGCACGTTCGCGTAGGGGTTGGGCGGCGGGCTGAAGTCGGTGGCCGTGGGCTGCGCTTGCGGGTGCGACTGGTTAGCGGCTTCGACCTCGGTCTTGCGCAATTGCGCGGCGATGCGGTCGAGCACGCCGTTGACGTATTTATAGCCGTCGGTGCCGCCATACACCTTGCCGAGTTCGACCGCTTCGTTGATGACCACGCGATAGGGCACGTCGAGATGACGCTGCAGCTCGAAGGCGCCCATCAGCAGCAGGGCGTGCTCTACCGGGGAAAGCTCGCTGGTCTGGCGGTCGATGTGCGGCTGAATGAGGGCGTCGAGCGGCCCGGCCTCGGCCAGCGCGCCATGCAGCAGCGACTGAAAGTGATCGTCGTCGAGCTTGATGGTGGGGTAGCGTTCGTGCAGAAAGGCTTCGATCGCGCCGGTATCGCTGCCGGCGAGCAGCCATTCATAAATGCCCTGGAACGCGAGCTCGCGCGACTTGCGCCGCGCGCTTTTGGGGGCGGTGGTTGCGGTCATGCGGCCTCGTCGTCGTTGTCGCTGATGTCGATGAACAGGTTGGCCATTTCCACCGCGACGCGGGCGCATTCGGCCCCTTTGTCGATGCGGGCTTCGGCCTGCGCTTCGTTTTCCACGGTGAGCACGCCGTTGGCCACCGGCATGTTGTAGTCGAGCGCCACCTGAGCGATACCGGCCGCGCTGGTATTGCAGACGACCTCGAAGTGATAGGTGTCACCGCGAATCACGCAGCCGATGGCAATGAGCGCATCGAAGGCCTCGCTCTCGGCCAGCGCCTGCAGCATCAGCGGCAGTTCGAGCGCGCCGGGGACGGTGTAGAGCCCGATATCGTCTTCGTTCACGCCCAGGCGCTGGAGTTCGTCGAGGCAGGACTGGGTGATGCGGTCGGTAATGGCAGTGTTGAAGCGGGCCTGCACCACGGCGACGCGCAGCTCACGGCCATCGAGTTGTTCGGAAAGAATGCGGTTCTGGACGTTTTGCATGGCGTTGGAGTGCAGAGGAGTGGCGCGCCGCGGGGCGCAGAAGGGCAACAGCTTACGCGCCGGGCGCAAGGGTGGGGGCGCTGTCCTGTGCGGACTCGAAGCCGACGATCTCCAGCCCATAGCCTGCCATGCTGGGCATTTTGCGCGGCTGGCCGAGAAGGCGCATCTGGCGCACGCCGAGATCGCGCAGGATTTGCGCGCCAATGCCGTAGTCGCGCAAGGCGGTGACGCCCGATTTGGGCGGCGTGGCCGCCGGCTGCAACAAGCGCTCAAACTGGCTTTTCAATTGCGCGGCCGATTCACCGCAGTTGAGCAGCACGGCCACGCCCACGCCTTCGCGCACGATGCGGCCAAGCGCCTGCGGCAGATTCCAGGAATGGCGCTGGCAGGCGGCATCGAGCAGGTCGAGAGCGGACAGGGGCTCGTGCACCCGCACCAGCGGCGCGGCCTGCGCGGCCAGGTCGCCATGCACCAGCGCCAGATGCAGGCCATGACCGGCGCGATCGGTATAGGCCACGCAGCGCATGGGGCCGAACGGCGTCTGCATGGGGTGTTCGCCTACGCGCTGCACCAGCGATTCGGTGCGGCTGCGGTATTCGATGAGATCGGCGATGGCGCCGATTTTCAGATCGTGCTGCGCGGCAAATTGTTCGAGATCGGGCAGGCGGGCCATGGTGCCGTCGGCGTTCATCACCTCGCAGATCACGGCGGCGGGTTCCAGCCCGGCCAGAGCGGCGAGGTCGCAGCCGGCCTCGGTGTGCCCGGCGCGCATCAGCACGCCGCCTTCAGCGGCCATCAGCGGGAAGATGTGACCCGGTTGCACGATGTCACTGGCCTGTGCGTTGCGCGCCACGGCGGCCTGCACGGTGCGCGCACGGTCGGCCGCCGAAATGCCCGTGGTGACGCCTTCGGCAGCTTCGATGGACGCGGTGAAGGCGGTGCCGTGCGAAGAGCCGTTGTGCTCGACCATATGCCGCAGGCCAAGCTGCGCGCAGCGCTGGGCGGTGAGGGTCAGGCAGATAAGACCGCGCGCATGCGTGGCCATGAAATTGATGGCCCGCGGGGTGATGTGCTCGGCGGCAATGACCAGATCGCCCTCGTTTTCGCGATCTTCCTCATCGACCAGAATGACCATGCGCCCGGCCTTGAGCTCGGCAATGATGTCGGGAACGGGGGACAGGGGCATGATGGGGACGGGGCGCTGCTGAAAAGCCCAACATTCTAAAACCGCCTCACCCGGCGCGCTTGCGCCGCTTGCCTTGTCAGAATTCGTAACGTCCGAAGAAAAACGCGACGTTGCCGTTGTTGAGCTTGTTGTTCACCTTCGGGATGAAGGTGCCATAAATCGACAGCCTGCCGAAACGGATCGAGGCGATGGGCAGCGCGATGGGGAAGGGGATGTTGTGGAAGATGTCGGCGCGCGAGGTCACCGCCAGGGTGTAGCCCAGACCGAAGCCCACCGGCGCGTCGTTGTTGAACATCCACTGATGGGCGTAGCCGACCACGGGCTCGGCGTTCCAGTGCGAGTCGGAGAAGATCATGGCGTACACCATGTCTTCGTTGCCGTCGGCATTGATGTGATGGCGGCCCCAGCCTATGCCCCAGGCGTGTTTGTTGAGCGTGGCGCGTTTAGCGGCGGTGTAGGTGCCGGGGTCGTGCCAGGTGTAGCCACTGAAGTACAGATCGTCCTGTCCGGTCTGGGTGGTGCTGACCGCGGCATTCCAGGTGGACTGCGCCCAGTCGGATACGCCGCCCAGCCCCAGCGCCCAACTCGCGCGGGGAACCAGGGCCAGCCAGAGGAGGGCGAAAGTGGATAGAAGGCGGGCTGGAAAATGTTTCATGGGCTCGTGGCGGGCGTCTCAGGGAAGTCGGGCCAGACTTTATCAGCGCAAAAGGTTGAGCCTGTGTCCGTTTGCAACGGGCGGCATGTGTGTGGCCGACTCAAGCGCTGTTCAGAGCCGGGTTGGGGCGCTGATCGGGGCAATGATCAAGCACCGAGGCGCGCGATCAATCGGCCCTGCTGGACGACGAGCAGCGTATTTTCGGGCAGGGGCTCCCAGTCTTCCGGGGTGAGGGGCACGCTGGCGAGCATCACGGCGGGCGCGGGTTTGTCGTCGCGGCCCTGAACGTGCAGCCCAGAAGCGCGCATCTGATGCTCGCTGGCGGCTTCGCGCATGAGCAGGTGCAAACCGGGCACCCAGGTGTTGCCCGGATGACTGCGGCGGCGATGCGCATGAGCGAACAGCAGGTCGCCATCGGTGAACAGAAAGTTCGCCGCGCCAAGGGCACGCAATTTGGCCGCGAAGTCGGAGACCACTTCGATGCGGCGTTTGAGGTCGCCGCTCTCACCCGCCGCATCGAGCACTTGCTGCGATTGCATGAGCACGTAGAAGGCATGTTCGGAATCGGTCTGGCCCATCGGGCGGTGCGCTGCATGCGCCAGCGGAAGCGCCTGCTCGATGTCCGGCAGATCGCCGTTGTGGGCAAAGAGGTGGCGCTTGCCGAACAGCTCGCGGGCGAACGGCTGGGTGTTGACCAGCGTCACCGGGCCGCGCGAGGCGCGGCGGATATGCGCGATGACTAGCGGGCTGTGAAAGTCGTGCTTTTCGAGCACCGGAACGAAGGCGCTGGTCAGCGCGGGTTGGGCTTCGCGCAGCACATGCGCGTCGCTGCCCTCGTAATACGCCGCGCCCCAGCCGTCGGGATTGGCGGCGTGCGGCCCGCCGTGGCGCGCGAATTCACGAAAGGCGAACCGCACCCGCGCGGGCACACGGCTGGAGTAGGCGAACAACTCACACATCTTTCCGACCCTCCGGTGCGCCCAGCATGCGCTCGACATAGCGGGCGATGAGGTCGATTTCGAGATTCACCGCGCTGCCCTCGCGAAGTTGATGCAGATTGGTGTGCTGCAGGGTGTGCGGAATGAGGTTGATACTCACGCGGCAACGCTCCGGCAGATCTTCGACGCGGTTGACCGTCAGACTCACGCCGTTGATCACGATGGAGCCCTTGTACGCAAAAAACTTGCCTAAAGCGGCGGGCGCGTCCACCTCCAGCAGCCAGGATTCGCCGATGGGCTCGAACCGGGCCACCTGGCCCACGCCGTCCACATGGCCGGTGACCAGATGGCCGCCCAGCTTGGTGGACAGCGCGACCGACTGTTCCAGATTGACCCGGGCGCCCGGCACGTTCAGCCCCGTGGTACGCGCCAGACTTTCGGCCGAAATGTCGAAGGCAAAGCCACAGGGCTGAAGATCCACCACCGTCATGCAGGCGCCGCTGACGGCGATGCTCTCGCCGAGCTCTACGCCCTGCAGCCAGGCCGGATCGACCTGCAGGCGCACGCGTTTGCCGTGACTGGCCTGGGAACCGAGGGGGGTGACTTCGGCGATGCGGCCGACGCTGGTGATGAGTCCGGTGAACATGAGGGTTCAAAGAGAAAAGGAATGAGGGAGACGTGCAAGGATGCGCAGATCGGCGCCGATCCGCTGCACATCGTGCCATCGCAGCGCGAGCCCTTCGTTGATCTGCTGATAGGGCCCCAGCGCCGCCAATCCGGCGCCCTCGCCCAGCAACTGGGGCGCAAGATACAGCAGCAGTTCATCGACCACGCCGGCGCGCAGCAGCGAGCCGTTGAGCTTTTCGCCGGCCTCGCAGTGCAGCTCGTTGATGCCCCGCTGGCCGAGCACCTGCATCAGCGCGCGCAAATCGGTTTTGCCCGGTTTACCGGGATCGTTGGGCAGGGCGATGTCTTGCAGATCGAGCGAGGCGGTGGCCGCGCTGCGCAGCGCCGCCAGACGCGGCGCGGCCTGTTCCGGCGGCAGGGCGTGGACGATCCACAGCGGCGATTCCGCACTCTGCAACAGGCGCGCGGTCGGCGGGCATTCCAGGCGGCTGTCGATGACGATGCGAATGGGCTGGCGCGGCGTCTGCACCGCCCGCACATTGAGCTGGGGATCGTCCGCCCGCACCGTGCCCAGGCCGGTGAGCACGGCGCAGGCGCGCGCGCGCCAGTGATGGCCGTCGGCGCGGGCCGCTTCGCTGGTGATCCACTGGCTTGCGCCGTTGGGCAGGGCCGTGACGCCGTCGAGCGAGGCGGCCACCTTCAGCCGCACCCAGGGCGTGCCGCGCACCATGCGGGAGATGAAGCAAAGGTTGATCTCGCGCGCTTCATCGGCGAACAGCCCGACATCGACCTGGATGCCGGCATCGCGCAAACGCTGCAATCCCTGGCCTGCCACCAGCGGGTTGGGATCGACCAGCGCAGCGACCACGCGCGCGACGCCTTGCGTGGCCAGCAGGTCGGCGCAGGGCGGCGTGCGGCCGTGGTGCGCGCAGGGCTCCAGCGTGACGTAGGCGGTGGCGCCCCGCACCTCGTGGCCGCGCTCCCAGGCTTGCTTCACCGCCTGGACTTCGGCGTGATCTTGCCCCGCCGCCAGCGTGGCGCCTTCGCCCAGCACCTGGCCGTCTCGCACCAGCACGCAGCCCACCCGCGGATTGGGGCTGGTGCGGTACATCGCGCTGTGCGCCAGATCGAGCGCCCGGCGCATGAAGCGCTGATCTTGTTCGCTGAATGAAACGTCGTCCGGGTTCATGTCGGAGTTTTGCCGCGCCGGGGTTTGGCGGCGGGCGAGGGCGGCTGCATTTCCTGCAGCACATCGAGAAACTGGCTCAAATCCTTGAAGCTGTGATAGACGGAGGCAAAGCGCACATAGGCAATGCCGTCGAGCGTGCGCAATTCCTCCATCACCCAGGCGCCGATTTGGGTGGAGGGCAGCTCGCGCGCGCCGCTTTGCAGCAGCATTTGCTCCACGCGCCCGATGGCGGTATCCACCGCGTCGGCACTGACTGGCCGCTTGCGCAAGGCCAGCAGGAAAGAGGCGCGCAGTTTGTCGCGGTCGTATTCGGTGCGGCGGCCATCTTTTTTCACCACCACCGGAAAGCTGACCTCCGCGCGTTCATAGGTGGTGAAGCGCTTGTCGCATTGGCCGCAACGCCGCCGCCGCCGCAGCGCGGTGCCGTCTTCCACATCGCGGGTTTCAATCACCTGCGTGTCGGGGCTTTGGCAAAAGGGGCATTTCATGGCGGCGTGGCAACATTAAACCCGTCATTATTCACGCTGCGGTCTGTTTTCGCGGTAGCGCGCGCAAACACGGCGCATATCAAACACCTGACGCGGCGGCTACACTGCCCGCCGATGAAAAATCTGGTTCTCCTCATTTCCGGGCGCGGCAGCAATCTGCAGTCCATTCTTCAGGCCGAGCGTGAACAGGGCTGGGGCGTTTGCGTGCGTGGAGTACTCAGTAACCGGGCTGATGCCGCAGGGCTGGACGCTGCGCGTGCCTTCGGTGTGCCCACGCAGGTGATCGCGCATGCCGACTTTCCCAACCGTGAGGCGTTCGACGGTGCTTTGGGCGACGCGATTGCCGCGCTGGAGCCCGACGTCATCGCGCTGTGCGGCTTCATGCGGGTGCTGGGTGCGGCCTTCGTGGATCGCTTTGCGGGCCGTCTGGTGAATATCCATCCGTCTTTGCTGCCAGCTTTCACCGGTTTGCACACCCATGCGCGGGCCCTCGAAGAAGGGGTGAAGTGGCACGGCGCTACCGTGCATCTGGTGAGCAGTGCGCTCGATCACGGGCCGATTCTGGCGCAGGCCGCCGTGCCGGTGCTCGATGGTGATACGGTCGAGACGCTGGCCGCGCGGGTCTTGCTTGAAGAGCACCGAATTTATCCCCCCGCCGTGCGGGCTTTGCTGGAAGGGCGGGTGCAGATCGACGGCTTGCGCACCCGTATCCGTCCGTCCTCCGATTCTTCCCTTTGAAAGAGCGCCATGAAACCGCGTGACCTGCTTTACACCGCGCGCGACGTGCTGCGCGATATGTTGCGTTTCGACGCCGCGGCCGATGCCGTGCTGTCGCGGCTGTTCCGTGCCAAGCCGCAACTGGGCAAGACCGACCGACAGATCCTGGCCGACACGGTCTATCAGGTGCTGCGGCATCTGCGCTTGTTTCAGACGCTGGCCGCGACCGACGAAAGCATCGGCGGAGCTATGGAACTGCGTCTGGCCATTCTCGGCTGGTCGGAAAACGCGCAATCGCTGCATGCCGCGCTTTCTCCCGAGCAACTCGAGTGGCGCAAACGCTTGCTGGCACAAGACGCGATGGCCCTGTCCGAAGCGGTGCGCTGGAGTCTGCCGGAATGGCTGGCGGCCGCCTTGCAGGCGAACTATGGCGCGGAATATCCCGCGCTGGCGCAGGCGATGTTGCGCCCGGCCCCGCTGGATTTGCGGGTGAATGTGCAGAAAGCACGGCGCGAAGCCGTGCTCGACGTGTTCGCCCGCCTCAATCTGCCCGCGCAGCCAACGCCCTATTCGCCGTGGGGCGTACGCCTGGAAGGCAAACCCGCTTTGCAGGATCTCACCGTCTTTCGCGAAGGCTGGGTGGAGGTGCAGGACGAAGGCAGTCAGCTGCTCGCCGTACTGCTGGCCCCGCGCCGCGGCGAAATGGTGGTCGACTTCTGCGCCGGAGCCGGCGGCAAAACCCTGGCGCTGGGCGCCATGATGCGCAGCACGGGTCGGCTTTATGCGTTCGACGTGGCCGACTACCGCCTGGCCAAGCTCAAACCCCGGCTGTTGCGTAGTGGGCTATCCAATGTGTACCCGGTGGCCATCGCACATGAACGCGATGAACGGGTCAAACGTCTGGCTGGCAAGGTCGACCGGGTGCTGGTGGACGCGCCGTGCTCCGGCCTGGGTACCTTGCGCCGTAACCCTGATATGAAATGGCGACAGAAGCCTGAAGATATTGCCGAGTTGACGACAAAACAAGCCAACATTCTGCAATCGGCGGCAACGTTGCTGAAGCCGGGCGGGCGCTTGGTTTACGCCACCTGTAGCGTCTTGCCGGAAGAAAACAGCGGCATCGTCAATGCCTTTCTGACCGCGCACCCCGATTTCGAGCGTGTTCCCGCCGATACGGTGCTACGTCAGCAAGGAGTAGAAGGCGAGGGCCTGGTGACCCAAGGGGACTTGCAGTTGTTGCCCAATCGTCACGCCACCGACGGCTTTTACGCCGCCGTGCTGCAGCGGCGCCCGACCTCATCTGATCGTGGCGAAGCCGATGCCACGCTATCGGACTGACAAGGGCTTCTCGTTTGCACTGAGTGCTGTCGTCAGTGCAAGACCGATAATGAATGCAACTTTCGCCAGCGGCGAAGTTCCAATTGTGTTGTATCGATCTGAAAGTTTCTGATGTTTGATGTGTTTTTGAATTGGGCTGGGCACGGCCTTTTGCGTGCATCATGGTTGCAAATAGTCTTATTTGCGCTCATTACCACGCATATCACCATTGCGTCCGTCACTATTTTTCTGCACCGCGCTCAGGCTCACCGGGCGCTGGAACTGCACCCGATCGCCTCGCACTTTTTCCGCTTCTGGCTGTGGTTCACCACGGGCATGGTCACCAAGGAATGGGTGGCGATTCATCGCAAGCATCACGCCAAGTGCGAGACGGTCGACGACCCTCACAGTCCGGTGACGCGCGGCATCGATACGGTGCTGTTGCACGGCGCCGAGTTGTACCGAACCGAATCGAGAAACGCCGAAACCCTGAGCAAATTCGGTCACGGCACTCCTGACGACTGGTTGGAGCGCAACGTTTATTCCCGCTTTATCTGGCAGGGCGTCGGGCTTTTGCTCATTCTCGATGTGCTGATGTTCGGCGCGATCGGCGCCACGGTGTGGGCCGTGCAGATGTTGTGGATTCCGATCTGGGCAGCCGGGGTGATCAACGGGCTGGGTCATTGGTGGGGCTATCGCAATTTTTCGGCGCGAGACAGCAGCCACAACATTTCTCCCTGGGGGTTGCTGATCGGCGGCGAAGAATTGCACAACAACCACCACACCTATCCCACGTCGGCCAAGCTCTCGGTCAAATGGTGGGAGTTCGATATCGGCTGGGCGTATATCCGCGCTTTGTCCTGGGTGGGTTTGGCCAAACCACGCAAACTACCGCCGCAGTTCCGGCTGGGCGAGGTGCGCGCCGAGGTCGATCAGCTCACTTTGCAAGCTGTTATCGCCAACCGTTATGAGTTGATGGCGCGCTATGCCGCGGGGTTGAAGTCCACCCTCAAGGCCGAGCTGGCCCGAGCTGCAGAGCAGGGCGCGGTGAGCCATCTGCCGACTTTGCGCGCAGCCAAACGCTGGATCGGCATCGAGCGCGAGATTCTGTGCGAGCGTTCGCGCGCCTTGGTGGACGCGGCGGCAAGTGCCAGCCCTAACCTGAGCAAGCTGCTTCACATGCGCGAAGAGCTCAAATCGGTGTGGGAGCAGACCAATCTGAACGCCGAACAGCTTCGCCTGAAGCTGCAGGACTGGTGCCGCCGCGCCGAAGACAGTGGCCTGGCCCCGCTTCGGGAGTTGTCGCTGAGGCTGCGACGTTATACGCCGACGGCCTGAATTCTGATGTTTACGACGCCTGGGCATTCATGCCGGATGCCCAGGCTAAACATTGATGGAGCGCCGAAGGAGGCGCCCATGAAAAAGAGGCGCCCACAAAAAATCCGCTGGTCAGGCCGCAGTGAATTTGAACACTCTGGCCGATCCAGCGGATCGTTCTTTGGTAGACAGATCAGATTACTTGATCTTGCCTTCCTTGTAATTCACATGCTTGCGCGCGACCGGATCGAATTTCATGATTTCGATCTTTTCGGGCGTGGTGCGCTTGTTTTTGGTGGTGGTGTAGAAATGGCCGGTGCCCGCAGAGGATTCCAGCTTGATTTTTTCGCGTCCGCCTTTGGTTGCCATGATGGGTTCCGTGCAGTTCTAGGAAGGAATGGAGAGGGCGATCAGATCTCGCCGCGCGAGCGCAGCTCGGCCAGCACGACGTCGATGCCTTTTTTGTCAATGGTGCGCAGCCCAGAGCTCGTTACGCGCAAACGCACGAAACGGTTCTCGCTTTCAACCCAGAAACGACGATATTGCAGATTGGGCAGGAAGCGGCGCTTGGTCTTGTTGTTCGCATGGGACACATTGTTCCCGACCATCGGCCCTTTACCTGTCACTTGACACACTCGTGCCATGGCACACCTCGAAATTGTGTAGAACAAAGCCTAAAGATTATAGCCGGAAAGATTTGCTTGTCCACCGCTATCGGTGTCAAGACTCCGCATTCTCCAGATAGCGCTGTGCGTCCAGAGCGGCCATGCAGCCGGTACCTGCGCTGGTGATCGCCTGACGATAAACGTGATCTTGCACGTCGCCCGCGGCGAATACGCCGGGCACACTGGTGGCGGTCGCCATCCCTTCGTTGCCGCTGCGGGTGATGATGTAGCCGTCCTTCATGTCCAACTGGCCTTTGAAAATTTCAGTGTTGGGCTGATGGCCGATGGCGATGAAACAGCCATTCAGTGCGATGTCTTCGTCGGCGCCGGTCTGGCTGTTGTGGATGCGCACGCCAGTCACGCCACTGGCGTCGCCCAGCACTTCTTTCAATTCGCTCCAGAGCTTGAGTTCGACTTTGCCCTCGGCCGCGCGGGCCATGAGTTTGTCGACCAGAATGGGCTCGGCACGGAATTTGTCGCGGCGGTGAATGACGGTCACCTTGCTGGCGATATTGGCCAGATACAGTGCTTCTTCGACGGCCGTGTTGCCGCCGCCCACCACGCACACCGGCTGGTTGCGATAGAAAAAGCCGTCGCAGGTCGCGCAGCCCGAGACGCCCTTGCCCATGAAGGCTTCTTCGGTGGGCAGTCCCAGATATTTGGCCGAAGCGCCAGTGGCGATGATCAGGGTGTCGCAGGTATAGACGCCGCTGTCGCCTTCGAGGCGGATGGGTTTTTCGCGCAGATGCGCGGTGTGGATGTGATCGAACACGATCTCGGTATTGAAACGCTCGGCATGCGCCTGAAAACGCGCCATCAAGTCGGGCCCTTGCACGCCATCGACGTCGGCAGGCCAGTTGTCGACTTCGGTCGTGGTCATGAGTTGACCGCCTTGAGCCAGACCGGTGATGAGCAGGGGGTTCAGATTGGCGCGGGCCGCATAGACGGCGGCGCTGTAACCGGCCGGGCCGGAGCCCAGAATGAGCACTTTGGCGTGTTTGGATGTCATGATGTGTGAGAAACTTCGGGCTGAGAGGATGGGGGAGAAGGTCGCGCTGCAACCGCTGCTGACGGACTGTCCTCGAAAATAGAACAAGGGCAAGCCGCCGCACAATAGATAAGATTTTAGGGGTGCGGCATATCGGGCGTGCGGCATGCGGCTATTTTCTGGCTTCTCCGCCTGCCTTCGAAATTGCCCCGCCGCCCCATAAACTGGAGAAACTGATGTCGCAAATCACCGATATTGACCTCGTTCGGCGCGTGCCGCTGTTTGCCGTGCTCACCGAATCGCAGGCCTGGTCGATTTCGCAATCCATCGTCAAGCGGCGCTACAAGCGCGGCGAAAACATCGTCGAGCAGGGCAGCAAGTCGAATGCCCTGTTCATTCTGCTTTCCGGCCGAGCGCGGGTGATCAGCATGGATGCCAAAGGCCGCGAAGTCATCATCGCCGTGCTGCATGCGGGCGATTACATCGGGGAAATGAGCCTGATCGATGGCGAACCGCACAGCGCCACGGTGCAGGCCGAGGTGCAGACCGATGTGATGATGCTCGGCCGGGTGGCGTTTCTGCAATGCCTGCCTGAAAACACCAGCATGTCCTTTGCGATCATGCGCGGGCTGGCGCTGCGTCTGCGTCGGGCCGACCGAAAAATTGAATCTCTGGCGCTGATGGATGTCTATGGCCGTGTGGCGCGCGCGCTGATGGAACTCACGGACGAGATGCAGAACGAGCACGTCATCCGCAACAAGCTTTCACGCCAGGATCTGGCCAAGATGGTCGGCGCTTCGCGCGAAATGGTCAGCCGGGTGATGAAGGACTTTGAACAGCAAGGTTTTGTGGTCGAGCGCGAAGACGGCACCCTGTTGATCCGAGAGCATCTCTCGACCCTGATTTGATGCGAGCGGGGTGTGCACGGCTCCTCGTCCTCGCTCCTGATCCGTCGTCTATATCCGCCTGCGATTCTGAGCCTGGGCGATCTGTCGCGTTGGCTTGTTTGCCCATGACCGCCGCGAAGGCGGCAAAATCCGCCCTGAAGCCCAGTTTGATGGCGGGCGCGATGCATCACCCTGGATTTTGAACACCCCTCCCATGCCGAAAATCGATACCCGACGTCGCCCTTCCCAGGCGGCGCTCCGTTCTGAGCCGCGCAGCCGCCTGCAGCGTTTTGCGAGCGAGGTACGCCTGACGGCCGCCTTCATCGGTTGGATTTTGCTTTGCCTGAGCCTGCTGAGCTTTCACAAGTCCGATCCGTCCTGGTCGAGTTCGGGCACCGATGGTCATGTGGCCAACTGGGTCGGCGTGGTTGGGGCCTGGTTTTCCGATGTGGCCTATTTTCTGCTGGGCTTCTCGGCCCTGTGGCTGATTCCGCTGGGCCTGTACGGCCTGCTGCGCATGTGGCGCAACACCCAGGCGCAAACACCCGCCGCCGAGGAGCAAACGCCTGTGAGCCGGTGGCGCAAGCTGCAGCCGCTGGCCGCCGCGGCGGGCCTGCTGCTGTTGCCGCTTTCCAGCGCGGCGCTGGAGTCGACGCGGCTGTGGAGTCTGGCTTCCGCCCTGCCGGGCGAGGCCGGCGGCTTGCTTGGGCATGGCCTGGGTATCGCCGTTGATACCTTGCTGGGCGACACCGGCGGCACCTTGGTGCTGCTGGCGGTTTTTCTGTTTTCGCTGAGCTGGGTCGGTCATTTTTCATGGGCCGACGCGGCCGAGCGCCTTGGCGGCTGGATCGAGCGGCTGTGGACCTGGCAGCGCGAACGCCGCGGACGCGAAGACGATGTGCTGGCCGGGCAGCAAGCCAAGCAGGAGCGCGAAAAGGAAGTCGAGTTGCAGCGGCCTTTGGTGGAAGAGCGCGAGGTGCTCGCTCCCGTGCTGATCGAGCCTTCGGTGGCTTATGTGCCGCAGTCTCCGCGCGTGCTCAAGGAAAAGCAGAAACCGCTGTTCAATGAACTGCCCGACTCTTCCCTGCCGGCCTTGGGCCTGCTGGATGCCGCGCCCTCGGTGCAGGCGGAAACCGTCAGTCACGAAACGCTGGAGTTCACTTCGCGCCTGATCGAGAAAAAGCTCAAGGATTTCGGCGTGGAGGTGCGCGTAGTGGCGGCCTATCCCGGCCCGGTCATCACCCGCTACGAAGTGGAGCCGGCCACTGGCGTGAAGGGTGCGCAGATCGTCAATCTGTCGCGCGATCTGGCGCGGGCCTTGTCGCTGGTGAGCATCCGCGTGGTCGAAACCATTCCGGGCAAGAACACCATGGCGCTCGAGCTTCCCAATGCCAAGCGGCACACCATCAAGCTGTCGGAGATTCTGGGTTCCAACAACTATCACGAAGCCGCCTCGATGCTGACCATGGGTCTGGGCAAGGACATCGTGGGCAACCCGGTGGTGGCCGATCTGGCCAAGATGCCGCACCTGCTGGTAGCGGGCACCACCGGCTCGGGCAAGTCGGTCGGCGTCAACGCCATGATTCTGAGCCTGCTGTACAAGGCCGAACCCAGCGATGTGCGGCTGATTCTGATCGATCCGAAAATGCTCGAACTCAGCGTGTACGACGGCATTCCGCATCTGCTCGCGCCCGTGGTGATCGACATGAAACAGGCGGCGCAGGCGCTGAACTGGTGCGTGGGCGAGATGGAGCGCCGCTACAAGCTGATGAGCAAGCTCGGCGTGCGCAATCTCGCGGGCTACAACACCAAGGTGCAGGAGGCCCGTGCGCGCGGCGAGCCGCTGACCAACCCGTTCAGCCTCACGCCAGAGTCTCCCGAACCGCTGGAGAAGTTGCCGCACATCGTGGTCGTCATCGACGAACTGGCCGATCTGATGATGGTGGTGGGCAAAAAGATCGAGGAACTCATCGCCCGCCTGGCGCAGAAGGCGCGGGCGTCGGGCATTCACCTCATCCTGGCCACCCAGCGCCCCAGCGTGGATGTGATCACCGGGTTGATCAAGGCCAATATTCCCACCCGAATGGCCTTCCAGGTGTCGAGCAAAATCGATTCGCGCACCATCCTCGACCAGATGGGTGCGGAGAGCCTGCTGGGCATGGGCGACATGCTGTACCTGCCGCCCGGCTCGGGCATGCCGCAGCGGGTGCATGGCGCGTTTGTGAGTGACGCCGAAGTGCACCGCGTGGTCGAAGACATCAAAAGTCGAGGCGGGCCGAACTATCTCGAAGGCATCCTCACTGGCGAGGAAGATCTGGATGGGGCGGGCGCTGTGGGTGGCGCGGGCGGCTCAGACGGCGAGAGCGACCCGCTCTACGATCAGGCGGTGCAGATCGTGCTGCAGCACCGCAAGGCGTCGATTTCTCTGGTGCAGCGTCATCTGCGCATCGGCTACAACCGTTCAGCCAGACTACTGGAGCAGATGGAACAATCCGGTTTGGTGTCGGCGCTGACCGCCAACGGCAACCGCGACATCCTGGTGCCGGTGCGGTCGGAGTGAACTTGCGCCCGCATCACGCACCCTGATTTGAATTTTTGAAAGACCGAATGATGATGTTTATGAACACGCGCTGGCGCACCACGCTGATGCGGCTTTTTCTCGCGGGCGGTCTGCTCGGCGCCAGTCTGCCTGCGGCCTTCGCGGCGAATTCGGTGCAACTGCTCGAACAGTGGCTGCAGCAAACCCGGGGCGGCAGCGCCCAGTTCACTCAGACTGTGAGCAACCCCAAGGGCCCGGCGCAGGCGCCGGCTACCGGCCAGTTTGCCTTCGAGCGGCCCGACCGTTTCCGCTGGGACTACACCAAGCCCTATGCCCAGGTCATCGTC
Source organism: Thiomonas sp. UBA7699 (assembly GCF_002482605.1). Lineage (NCBI taxonomy): Bacteria > Pseudomonadati > Pseudomonadota > Betaproteobacteria > Burkholderiales > Thiomonas > Thiomonas sp. UBA7699. The sequence continues at coordinate 52,676 of NZ_DLGH01000018.1, forward strand.
AGCGACGGCAAGCAGCTCTGGACCTATGACCACGACCTCGATCAGGTGACCATCACCCCGGTCACGCAGGCGTTCAAGGGCACGCCTGCCGCGATCTTCGCCGGAACCGACCTGACCCGGCTGTTCACCCTGCAGGCCCAGGCCGATGCCGGCGGTCTGCAATGGGTGCAGGCCACGCCCAAGGCCAAGGACAGCAACTTCGACTGGATACGCATCGGTCTGCGCAGCACGGCGCAAGGCCCGGAAGTGGCTGAGCTTCAGTTGCGCGATGCTTTCGGGCAAATTTCCACCATGCGCTTCACCGCCATCAAACACAACCCGACCTTCGGCCCGGACAGCTTCCGTTTCACTCCGCCCAAAGGGGCTTCGGTCATCAGCCAGCCATGACTAGCGGCCCGGGCCTGTTCGACGACGCGGACCTGCCCGCGCCCGCCCGCCCGCTGTCTGCGTCCAAGCCCGCGCCTGGGGCCAACGCCCCACTGGCCGAGCGTTTGCGCCCGCATCATCTCGGTGAAGTGGTGGGCCAACGCCACCTGCTCGGACCCGGCAAGCCGCTGCGCGTGGCGTTTGAAACCCGGCGGCTGCACTCCATGCTGTTTTGGGGGCCGCCCGGCGTGGGCAAAACCACCCTGGCGCGGCTGATGGCCGATGCTTTCGATGCCGACTTTCTGTCGTTGTCGGCGGTGCTCGCCGGGGTGAAAGACATCCGCGATGCCGTCGCCCAGGCCCAGGCCGCGCAGCAACGGGGGCGGGCGACCATTGTGTTCGTCGATGAGGTACACCGCTTCAACAAAAGCCAGCAGGATGCGTTTTTGCCGCATGTCGAATCCGGCTTGTTCACCTTTATCGGCGCGACCACGGAAAACCCGTCATTCGAGGTCAACAGCGCCTTGCTGTCGCGCGCCGTGGTGTACGTACTCGAACCGCTGGACGCCGACGATCTTGGCTTGCTGATGCAACGCGCGCTGGCGGGCAGCGGCGTCGAGGCCATCGAGCCCGCGGCGCAAGAACGGCTCATTCGCCATGCCGATGGCGATGCCCGCCGCCTGCTGGGCGCGCTCGAACTGGCGCTGCAGGCCGCCGTACGGGCCGCTCAAACCACGCTCACCGCCGACCTGCTCGAACAAACCCTGGGCGCGACCCTGCTGCGCTTCGACAAAGGCGGCGAGCAGACCTACGATCTGATCTCGGCGTTGCACAAATCGGTGCGGGGCTCGGATGTGGACGCCTCGCTCTACTGGTTTGCGCGCATGCTCGAAGGCGGTGCCGATCCCCGCTATCTGGCACGGCGGCTGATCCGCATGGCGGTGGAAGACATCGGCCTGGCCGACCCCAAGGCCCTGACCCTTGCGCTCGAGGCCGCGCAAACCTACGAGCGCTTAGGCAGCCCCGAAGGCGAGCTGGCGCTGGCCGAGGCGGTGGTTTATCTGGCCGTCACGCCCAAGTCGAACGCGGTTTACAAGGCCTTCAACGCCGCGCGCGCGTTTGCCCGGGAGCAAGGCACCCAGCCCGTGCCCTTGCACCTGCGCAACGCGCCCACCAAACTGATGAAAAACCTGGGCTATGGCAAGGACTACCGCTACGCCCACGACGAGGCCGACGCTTTTGCCGCCGGAGAAACCTATTTTCCAGACGGCATGACGCCGCCCCGCTTCTATCAGCCCACATCGCGCGGGGTGGAGGAGCGCATCGCCCGCCGCTTGCAAGACTTGGCTGAGCGCAATACCCGGGGCAGTGTGGTGTCATCTTTCGGGCCGGAAAGTGACAGTGCCGCAACTGAACCATCCAGCGACTGAGCGGCCTCAAACTGCGGGTTGACCCGGTGCCGGGTGACCCAAGGCAGGCGGTTATCATCGCGCCAGCCAAAAAAACAGGGGTCAGGACAGCCCGGCCCCCAGACAAAACCATGAAGCCTGTTCACCCTCGCCCGGCAGCATCGTTGCCGGGTGCCGCCGCGTACCAGACGCGGCACGTATCGTGCGCGCTCGCAGGCGTTCCACTTTCACACACGATGTCCTGGAGGCATGCACTCAACCGGTGCGGGGGTCCCGGCACGCGCTTTGCTTTCATCCCCGGTTTACTCGTTTCACCCCGGCCGCTCCAAAAGAGTCAGGCCGTCACTCACTAGCCATCCGCTCGTCAGGAGATTCAAGGTATGGATATTTTTCTTCAGCAGATCGTCAACGGTCTGGTTCTGGGCAGCATGTATGCCCTGATCGCTCTCGGCTACACCATGGTGTACGGCATCGTCAACCTCATCAATTTTGCGCATGGGGACGTGATGATGGTGGGGGCGCTCACGGCCTACACCGTGTTCAAGGTGCTCGATCATGTGGCCCCGCATCTTCCAGGTTGGTTGGTCGTGGTCATCGCCCTGGTCATCGCCATGCTGGCCACGGGAGTGCTCAACTACTTTATCGAGCGCATCGCCTACCGGCCCTTGCGCAATGCGCCCAAGCTGGCGCCGCTGATCACGGCCATCGGCATGTCCATCCTGCTCGAAACCCTGGCGATGATCATCTGGGGGCGCGACTACAAGGTGTTCCCGTCCGGGTTGCTGCCGAGCAATGTCATCAATGTCGGCGGTATTGTCATCACGCCGGTACAGATCATGATTCTGATAGTCACGGCCGTGCTGCTGGCGGGGCTGACCTGGCTGATCAACCACACCAAGCTGGGCCGGGCGATGCGGGCCACGGCGGAGAACCCGCGCGTGGCGTCGCTGATGGGGGTGAATCCCAACTTCGTCATCTCCTCGGCGTTCGTGATCGGCGCCATGCTCGCGGCAATTGCCGGGGTGATGTGGTTTGCCAACTTCGCCACGGCGAACTTCTATATGGGCTTCACGCCGGGTTTGAAGGCCTTTACCGCGGCGGTGCTGGGCGGCATTGGCAATCTTTCGGGGGCCATGCTGGGCGGCATTCTGCTGGGGCTGATCGAGGTGCTGGGCGCTGGCTATATCGGCACGCTCACCGGTGGGGTGTTCGGCAGTAATTACCAGGACATCTTCGCCTTCATCGTGCTGATTCTGGTGCTGACCCTGCGCCCGCAAGGCCTGCTGGGTGAGCGCGTGGCCGATCGCGCCTGAGGAGACTGAACATGAACCAACAAAAGAACTGGGTCTGGATTGTGGCGGGCGCTGCTGCGCTCATCGCGCTGCCCATGGTGCTGCAAATCGCAGGAGATGCCTGGGTGCGGATCGCAGCCTTTGCCATGCTCTACATCATGCTGGCGCTGGGGCTGAACATTGTGGTCGGCCTGGCCGGGCTGCTCGATCTGGGCTATATCGCCTTTTATGCGGTGGGGGCGTATCTGTATGCGCTGTTGTCGTCGAACCAGCTCACGAGCAATTTCGATGCGCTGGGGGCGATGTTCCCCAATGGCTTCGATGTGTCGATCTGGCTGGTCGTTCCCATGGCGGCGGCGCTGGCGGCCAGTGCGGGCATTGCGCTGGGCACGCCCGTGCTCAAACTGCGCGGCGACTATCTGGCCATCGTGACGCTGGGCTTTGGCGAGATCATCCGCATTTTCATGAACAACCTGAACGCGCCGATCAACATCACCAACGGCCCGCAAGGCATTTCGGGCATTCACGGCATTCGCCTGTTCGGCTGGGATCTGAACCAGAATATCAATATCGGCAGTTTCACCATACCCTCGGTGGCGCAGTATTACTACCTGTTCCTGGTCCTGGTGGTGTTTGTGGTGATACTGAGCTACCGCCTGCAGGATTCGCGCATCGGCCGCGCCTGGATGGCGATGCGCGAAGATGAAATCGCCGCCAAGGCCATGGGCATCAATACCCGCAACATGAAGTTGCTGGCGTTCTCGATGGGGGCGACTTTCGGTGGCGTGGCCGGGGTGATGTTCTCGGCCTTTCAGGGCTTCGTCTCGCCCGAGTCGTTCTCGCTGCTAGAGTCGATCATCGTGCTGGCCATGGTGGTGATCGGCGGCATGGGGCATATTCCCGGCGTCATTCTTGGCGCGGTGCTGCTGTCGGTGCTGCCCGAAGCGCTGCGCTATATGGGCTTCATCTCCGACTGGCAGCAGCACACTTTCGGCCATGTGTATATGGACAGCGGCATCCTGCGTCAGCTCATCTATGCCCTGGCCATGATCATCATCATGATCCTGCGGCCCAAGGGACTGTGGCCTGCGCCCGAACATGGCAAGAGCTTCGCCAAACTGCCCACTCCGCTGCAGGAAGGAGGCAAGGCATGAGCGACACGGTTCTGCGCGTGAGTGGCGCATCCAAACGATTTGGCGGCTTGCAGGCTCTGAACGATGTCGGCATCCAGATCGACCGCGGCCAGATCTATGGCCTGATCGGCCCCAATGGGGCGGGCAAGACCACGTTTTTCAACGTCATCACCGGGCTGTATCCGCCCGATTCGGGCGATTTCATCCTGGCCGGCAAGGCTTACAAGCCGGCCGCGGTGCATCAGGTGGCGCGTGAGGGCATTGCCCGCACGTTCCAGAACATCCGCCTGTTTCCGGACATGACGGCGCTGGAAAACGTGATGGTCGGGCGGCATGTGCGCACCAACAGCGCGCTGATTGGCGCGGTGTTCCGCACCCGGCATTTCAAGACCGAGGAAAAAGCCATCCGCGAACGGGCGCGTGAACTGCTGGCCTATGTGGGCATCGAGCGGTATTCCGACTTCCGCGCCCGCACGCTGTCGTATGGCGATCAGCGCCGCCTGGAAATCGCCCGCGCTTTGGCTACCGATCCGCAACTGCTGGCGCTCGACGAGCCCGCGGCCGGCATGAACGCCACGGAAAAACTGCAGCTGCGCGAGCTGCTCACCGCGATCCAGAAAGACGGGCGCACCATTCTCATCATCGAGCACGATGTGAAACTGGTCATGGGCCTCTGCGACCGGGTGACCGTACTCGATTACGGCAAGATCATTGCCGAAGGGGTGCCCGCCGAAGTGCAGAAAAATCCGAAAGTCATCGAAGCCTATCTGGGCGCAGGGGAGCACTGAGCATGTCCGAAATTGTTCTCAAAATCACGGGCCTGCGCGTCTCTTACGGTGGCATTCAGGCGGTCAAGGGCGTCGATCTGGAGGTACGCAAGGGCGAGCTGGTCAGCCTGATCGGCGCCAATGGCGCGGGCAAGACCACCACGCTCAAGGCCATCACCGGGCTGCAGCCCATCACTGATGGCGAAGTGCACTACGCCGGGCGCACCATCAATGGCCAGGGCGCCTACGACCTGGTGCGGCAGGGGTTGTGCATGGTGCCCGAAGGGCGTGGGGTGTTCACCCGCATGACCATCGCAGAAAACCTGCAGATGGGCGCCTACACCCGCAAGGACAAAGAGATCGACAGCGACATCGACAAGGTCTATGGCATTTTCCCGCGCCTGAAGGAACGCCGCGACCAGCTCGCCGGCACCATGTCGGGCGGCGAGCAGCAGATGCTGGCCATGGGTCGGGCGCTGATGAGCCGTCCGCAAGTGCTGCTGCTCGACGAGCCGTCGATGGGACTGTCGCCCATCATGGTGGACAAAATCTTCGAGGTAGTCGAAGACATTTCCAAGCAGGGCGTGACCATTCTGCTGGTCGAGCAAAACGCCAAGCGCGCGCTGGGTCTGGCCGATCGCGGCTACGTCATGGACTCGGGGCAGGTCACCATGACCGGTCCGGCCGAAGATTTGCTGCACGACCCGCGCGTGCGGGCGGCTTATCTGGGGGAGTGAGCGATCCGATGATCAAAAAGGCCTGCAATATGCGGGCCTTTTTGTTTTCACGGTGTCTGGCGCTTCAGGCTTTCGCCCCAGCCTTGTCGGCTTCGGTGGTGAAGGCGTCGGCGAAGAAGGCGTCTTCGGGGAGCTTGCACTGCTGGGTGAAATCGCGCTGCGCGGCTTCGACCATGACGGGAGCGCCGCAGGCGTAAACCGCATGGCGGGAAAGGTCGGGTACATCGGCCATCACGGCTTGATGGACGAAACCCGTTCGCCCGCTCCAGTCGGCGTCAGGCTCGGAGAGCACAGGAATGAAGCGCAGATGCGGCATGGCGGCGCATTGCTGTACCGCCCAGTCGTGCAGGTAGAGGTCTTGCTGCTTGCGCCCGCCCCAATACAGCGTGACTTCGCGCGGGTCAGCGTTGGTGCGCATCTGTTCCAGTATGGCCTTGATCGGTGCGAAACCTGTGCCGGAAGCCAAGAAGATCAAGGGTTTGTTTTCGGGATCGTCGCGCAGGAAAAAACTGCCGAACGGGCCTTCGATGCGCTGGATCTCTTTCTCCTTCATCGCGGTGAACACATGATCGGTGAACTTGCCGCCCGGCATGTGCCGCAGATGCAGTTCGACCTGCGGGGATTCGCTGGGCGCGCTGGCCATGGAATAGCTGCGCCGTGCGCCATCACGCAGCAGAAACTGGATGTACTGTCCGGCGCGATAGCGGAGCGGATCCGCCGCAGGCAGTTGCAACATGACCCGAACTACATCGGGGGCGAGATGCTCGATGCTGCTGACTCGCGCGGGCATTTTTTTCACCGGAAATTCGCCCACGCCAACCACTTCGTGGCTTTCGATCACCACATCGGTGAGCGCCTTGGCGCGGCAGGCGAGAATGAAGCCCTGCGCCCGTTCGGCCTCGCTCAGCGCCTTGAGCTGGTGAACGCCCAGCTCGATCTCGCCCTGGAGCAGCTTGCATTTGCAAGAGCCGCAGGCGCCGTCCTGGCAGCCGTAGGGCAGGCCGACCGATTGACGGATGGCGGCTGCGAGCAGGGTTTCTTCGGCCTCGGCGGCGTATTGGTGGCCGCTGGGCTGAACGGTGACTTGATGACTCATGTGAACAATGATTAGGTGTGAACTGTGAACGATCAATCTGGACGCGGCCGACCCCGGCTGCTCATCGTGGGCTGTGGCGACATCGGCATGCGGGTGGCGGCCTTGGCGCGCGGGCGCTACCGGCTGCTGGCGCTGACTTCCTCGCCCCAGCGGCTGGAGAGCTTGCGCTCCGCAGGCATCGTGCCCCTCGTCGGCAATCTCGATCAGCCGCAAACCCTGTGGCGGCTGGCCCAGCTTGCGCCCCAACGGGTGCTGATGCTGGCCCCGCCGGGCGATACGTCCGGCCCGCGCGATCAGCGCAGTCGCCACCTGATTTCCAGACTGAAACAGTCGGGCATGTTATCTGGCCCCGGGAAAAATACCTTGCGCGTGGTCTATGCCAGCACCTCGGGGGTGTACGGCGATTGCCAGGGCGAACTCGCGCCCGAGACGCGCCCGTGCCTACCGCAAACCGAACGCGCGCAACGCCGCTGCGATGCCGAGCGCCTCTGGCGCCGTGCCGGTGTGCAGCATCGCTGGCGCGTGGGCTTGCTGCGCATTCCCGGCATTTACGACGGTGGGTCACGTTCGCCCAAGGGCCGACTGGAGCGCGGATTGCCGGTGCTGACGCCCGCTGATGATGTTTACACCAACCACATTCACGCCGACGATCTGGCGCGGCTGTGTTTGCTGGCGCTCGAGCGCGCCGCGCCGGGGCGGGTCTATAACGTCTGCGACGACAGCGCGCTGCGCATGGGAGACTACTTCGATCTCGCCGCCGATCTCTATGGTCTGCCTCGGCCGCAGCGCGTGGCCCGTGACCAAGCACAGGCATCGGGCCTGAGCCCGATGATGCTCAGTTTCATGCGCGAGTCGAGAAGACTGGACAACACGCGCATGAAAGCCGAACTCCGCGCCCGCCTGCGCTACCCCGAGGTGTTGCTGGGGTTGCGTTCAGGCAAGGTTCGATAAGCCGACCAATTTCGCCGACCGATCCCGCCGATCAATGCGCCGGCGGATTGTTTTCCGGCAATTGCAGCGTAGGCAGCGGGCGAGCGGTTTCCACCAGAATCAGCGGGCCATCGTCGAGCTGCTTGGGCGCGGGCTTGCGTTCGCGCGGCACATGAATGGGCGCGGGTTGCGCGGCCAGTTCTTCCTGCACGCGGCGGATGGCGTCGGCATTGGACTGCACCCATTGCAGTCCGGCGGCTTGCGCCGTTGCCTGCAGAGCATCGACCGGCAGGGCATAGGCGGCGGCCTGAGCGGGTGCGGGCTCGGCTGCGGGCGTCGTTGCCACAGTGGCTTTTTCAACCGCTTTGACGATCAGGGAGGACGACTCTGCTGCGGCGGGCGCAGCTTCGGTCGTGGCGAGCGGCGCTTCTTCGGAAGGCCGGGCAACGGGCTGAGGGGCAGGCCGAGCAGCCTCCACGGCAAGGTCGGCCGGGGCGTCGATCCTGAGGATCAGCGGCGTCTGATCTTCCAGCGCGGGCGCGGCGGGGGCTTCGACGGCGCCCAAAGCCAGCGGCGCGGCCAGGGAGCCGAAGCTGCGACCCGCTGTTTCGTCCGCATCGGCATCGGCAACGGCAACGGCTTCGTTCGCTTCGGCGCTCAGATTGCCGTTTTCGTCAGCGGCGGCGCCTTCGCGGCGTCCACCACGGCGGCCACGACCGCGGCGATTGCGCGATTTGCGCTCGGTCTGCGCTTCGTCGCCCGCTCCGACGGTCAGAGCTGGGGTGGCCTCGGTATCGTCCTCGGCTTGGGTTTCAAGCGCCTGAGCATCGATCAGTTCGGCTTCGGGCGCTGCTTCAACGGGCTCACGACGCGGGCGGCGATTGCCGCCACGCCCGCTTCCGGATGAACGTTCGGCCGTGTCCGTGGCCGATTCTTCGCCGGGTGCGCGGGTTTGCTCAGGTGCGGCTTGCGCGCGCTCCTTGCGGGCCGCGGCCTCTTCTGGGTTGCGCTCGCGCTTGGGGCGCTCGCTGCGTTCGGCCTGGCCCTGTTGACCACGGGGCGGCCGGTTGCGGGGGTTGGTGGTTTCTCCTGCTGCGGCTTCGGCGGCATCGGCGGGTTGGGCGCCAGCGGCCGGATTGCCGCGCTGCCGGTTTTCGCCCTGGCCTTCGCGCTGGCGGTCACGGCCGCCGCGACGGCGGTTGCCGTTTTGGCCGGAAGCCGTGCGTGCGCCGCGGCCGCCTTGCCCATCCGCCTTGGTCAAGGCCGGGGTGGCAGGCTGCGCGGCAACCGGCGGCTCTTGCACGGCAGCGGAGGGTTGTGGTTCGGCGGAGAACAGACGCTTGACCCAGCCAAACAAACCGCCGCCAGCCGTTGCGGCAGCAGCAGGCGCGGCGGCGGGGGTTGCAACCGCCGGGGCCGGTGCGGGGGCGGGAGCCTTGTCGGCAGCCGGGGCGGGCATGACCGGGGCCGGGCCTTCCGGGGTGATGCCGCGCACCAGCGCTTCCTGACGCGGGCGCTGTTCTTTTTCGCGGCGGGTGATGGCGGTGTCTTCTTCGGCCTCGTCAGCCATTTTGTAGCTGGTGGGCAGGTTGTCCAGGCGCGGATCGTCGTGCTTGAGGCGTTCGAGCTTGTAGTTGGGCGTGTCGAGGTGCTTGTTGGGGATCAGCAGCACCGACAGACGCTGGCGCAACTCAATTTTGGTGATCTCGGCGCGCTTTTCGTTGAGCAGGAAGGAGGCGACTTCCACCGGCACTTGCACGTGCACGGCGGCCGTGCCTTCCTTCATGGCCTCTTCCTGGATGATGCGCAGGATTTGCAGGGCGCTCGATTCGGTGTCGCGGATATGCCCCGTGCCATTGCAGCGCGGGCAGGTCACGTAAGCGCCTTCCGACAGGGCCGGGCGCAGGCGTTGGCGCGAGAGTTCGAGCAGGCCGAACTTGGAAATCTTGCTCACCTGCACGCGGGCGCGGTCTTGGCGCATGGCGTCGCGCAGGCGGTCTTCGACGGCGCGCTGGTTGCGCGGCTCTTCCATGTCGATGAAGTCGACCACGATCAGGCCGCCAAGGTCGCGCAGCCGCATCTGGCGGGCGACTTCGTCGGCGGCTTCAAGGTTCGTGCGCAGAGCGGTGTCTTCGATGGCATTGCCGCGCGTAGAGCGTGCGGAGTTGACGTCCACCGCGACCAGCGCTTCGGTGTGGTCGATGACGATGGCGCCGCCGGCCGGCAGGTTGACCGTGCGCGAATAGGCGGTTTCGATCTGCTGCTCGATCTGAAAGCGCGAGAACAGCGGCAGGTCGTCGCGGTAGCGTTTGACGCGCTCGACCGTGTCGGGCATGACGTGCAGCATGAACTGCCGTGCCTGCTCGAACACGTCTTCGGTGTCGATCAGAATTTCGCCGATGTCACTGGTGAAGTAGTCGCGGATGGCGCGGATGACCAGCGAAGATTCCTGATAGATCAGGAAGGCGCCCTTTTGCGTCTCCGAAGCGTCGCGCACGGCGCTCCAGAGTTTGAGCAGGTAATTCAAGTCCCATTGCAACTCTTCCGCGCTGCGGCCGATGCCCGCGGTGCGGGCGATCAGGCTCATGCCTTCGGGATGCTGGAGCTGGTCCATCGTCTCGCGCAGTTCCTGGCGGTCTTCACCCTCGATGCGACGGCTCACGCCACCGCCGCGCGGATTGTTGGGCATGAGTACCAGATAGCGCCCGGCCAGCGAGATGATGGTGGTCAGCGCCGCGCCCTTGTTGCCGCGCTCTTCTTTTTCCACCTGCACCAGCAGTTGCTGGCCTTCGGTGATCACGTCCTGAATGCGCGCCTGCGACGCAGACACGCCTTCCTTGAAGTACTGGCGCGAAATTTCCTTGAACGGCAAAAAACCGTGGCGCTCTTCGCCGTAATCGACGAAACAGGCTTCGAGCGAGGGCTCGACGCGGGTGACGACGGCCTTGTAGATATTGCCCTTGCGCTGCTCGCGCCCGGCCTGTTCGATATCGATGTCGAGAAGTTTCTGTCCATCGACGATGGCCACGCGCAATTCTTCCGACTGCGTGGCATTGAACAACATGCGTTTCATTTCAAGCTCCTGGCCGCTTCATGCGGCCGATACAAAGCGGGCGCCAGGGCGCCCCCATGCGTTGATCTCCGGAGCTAAAACCAGGCCGGGTTCGCCGCTGATGTGCGGCACGCCCGGCGGGCAGAATCAGACAGGACTCATGCAAAAACCTCCACCAATCGGTCTGCCTCGGAGCGCGTGGTCTTCGCGATGCCGGGCGTTTGGCCCAGGCGTGGCGATGCGCAGGCTGTTGCAGCGATCAGGCGCAACAGCGGGGGAGCAGAGGGTTCGCGGCAGGTGAGCACAAGCAGATTTCGCCAACAACAAAAGCACGCAGCGCAGAATCAGCGCTGAGGGGCGGTCGAGGGCGAAGAGTCGATTCAAGGTTTCAGATCCAGGATGGCAAAGCCGGGCGGTCGTCGCAGGCGTCAAACGCATTTGCGCGACGGCATCACTCGGGCTTTGGGCCAACGCTCATTTCGGTGAAGTCTGTCCGATCTGCCCCGACCGGAATCGGTGGTGTGGCAAAACGAGCAGTGTGAAGCTGAACCTAGAATGCCTTTCCTGTCACGGCAGATTCGCCGGTTTCGCATGCACTCGTATCGGGTGATATCAGCAACCCGGTCGCATGCAGTACCCGCACGAAAACCTGTCAGGAGGCAGTCTTTCCGCTTTTGGCACGTCGCGCAGCGGCATCATGTGAAACTGCACGCAACTTCGCGGAAATATTGCCAAAATTCGGTCTTCCAACTTCACAACTTCACGCTCGATTATATGCACACCGCGCCATCTCCCCAGGTTCGGCTCCTTCAGGTCGGCGATGCGGGCGAGGGGCAGCGGCTGGATAACTTTCTGGCGCGCCACCTCAAGGGCGTGCCGCGCAGCCATATTCATCGCATCGTGCGATCGGGCGAAGTGCGGGTCAATGGCGGTCGGGCCAGCGCAGATCAGAAACTGCAGTCGAGCGATCAGGTGCGGATTCCGCCGGTGCGGGTGGCGCAGCCCGACGCGCCGCGCGCGGCGCCTGCGCTGCAATTTCCCGTGGTGTTTGAAGATGATTTTCTGCTGGCGATCAACAAACCCGAAGGCGTGGCGGTGCATGGCGGATCGGGGGTGAGTTTCGGCGTGATCGAGGCTTTGCGCGCGGCGCGGCCCACGGCGAAGTTTCTCGAACTGGTGCACCGGCTCGACCGCGACACCTCGGGTCTGCTGCTTATCGCCAAGAAGCGCAGCGCGTTGACCACGCTGCACGCGGCACTGCGCGAACGTCACGCCGACAAACGCTATCTCGCGCTGGTTGCCGGACTCTGGACGCGTGGGGCGGTGATGATCGAGGCACCGCTGCATAAATACCTGCTCGCCAACGGTGAACGGCGCGTGCGGGTGGACGCGCAGCAGGGGCAAGAGTCGCGTACTCAGTTTCGTTCCCAAGAGCAATTTGCGCTGCCGGGCCTGGGGCCTTGGGGCGGCTTGAGCCTGATGCAGGCGCGGTTGCTGACGGGACGCACCCATCAGATCCGGGTGCATCTGGCGCACTGCGGCCATCCCATCGTCGGCGACGATAAATATGGGGATGACAGCCTCAACGCCCTGCTGGCGCGGGGGCAGGCGGGCGTGCCGCCCTTCCGGCGCATGTTTTTGCACGCCGAGTCGCTGGCGATTGCGCACCCGGCGAGCGGCGAGCGGCTGGAACTGCGCGCGCCCTTGCCCGAAAACTGCGCGCAGTGGCTTCATCATTTGCGGGCACAATTCGCGCAGTCCTGACTTCCTGAACCCTTGCCCGCACCATGCACCGACAGAACTATGACCTGATTGTGTTCGACTGGGACGGCACACTGATGGATTCCACCGCGGCCATCACCGGGGCGATCCAGCAGGCTTGCAAGGATCTGGGGCTGACGGTTCCCAGTCGCGAGGCGGCGTCGTATGTCATCGGCCTCGGGCTGGAGGATGCCCTGCGGCACGCCGCACCCGAGTTGCCGCATGCCGACTATCCCAAACTGGCTGCGGCCTACCGCAAACATTACTTCGCGCTCGATGGCGAACTGGTGCTGTTCGACGGGGTGCTGGATTTGCTGCATGAACTCAAATCGGCCGGCTACAACCTTGCGGTGGCGACCGGAAAGTCTCGCATCGGTCTGACGCGGGCGATGGACCGGCCCGAACTGCGCGGCTTGTTCGACGCCACCCGCACCGCTGATGAAACCTTTTCCAAGCCGCACCCGGCGATGCTGCACGAAATCATGGCCGAACTTGCCAGCCCGCCGCAGCGCACCGTGATGGTGGGCGACACCACGCACGATCTGCAAATGGCGCTCAACGCCGAATGCGATGCCATCGGCGTGAGCTACGGCGCGCACGATGTGGCGCGTCTGGAGTCGCTGTCCCCCGCTGGGCTGGTGCATTCCGTCGCGGAACTGCAGGAATTTCTCGCCCAGCACGGGTAAGCGCGGCAGTCAGCCACTCGCTGACTGCCGCCGCGTCTTACATCTGCGGACGCATCAAGTTCGGGATGTTGATGGCCGGGGAATTCACTACCGGCACATTGACCGTGGGAGTCTGCACCACCGGAACATTCACACTCGGAGTTGTCACTACCGGCACGTTGACCGAGGGCGTTGCCACCGCGGGGATGTTGATTTGCGGCGTTGTCACCGCGGGCACGTTGATCGACGGCGTGTTGACCGAAGGCACATTGACCGCTGGGCTATTGATCACGGGAATGGTGACCGCAGGCGAGGCAACGGCAGGCGTATTGGGGGTTTGCACTGAAGGAGTTTGCACCGAGGGTACCTGCGTGGTGACTTGCGCCCCTGCGCGCGCGCCTAGCCCTTGGCCAACGCCCGCGTCCCCTGTGCGCAGCGTGGGGGCGGCTGCTCCGGCGGCGCCCGGCTGACCTTGCGTGGCGGAACGTGTTTGCACCGTAGTGCGATGCTGCGCTTCGGTGCGAGTTTGCGCCCCGGTTTGGCCGGATGTATGACGCACCGATTCGCCGCTTGATGTGCGGGTGTGGCTCTGGGTCGTGGTGCGGGTTTCAGCACGGGTGTTTGCCGAAGTGGCGGTCTCGGTGCGAGTGGCGGGCTTGGCCTGTTGATCGGCCGTGCGCGTCGAGGTCGTCGCCGAGAGTTGACCGTCCTGAACGGCATTCACGGCGGTTTGGGCATAAGCGAGACCGATGGAGAGCGAAGTGGCTGCAACAGCGGCGGACAGAACGGCGAGGGTACGGGTCTTGGACATGATGTTCTCCTGAAAGAAGGAAGGATGATTCACGCCGTGTGGTAAATATTCCCACTGAAGCGCTTGTGTTTATAATAGTGGCAAAATTTCCCACGTCAAGCCGAATCGCTCCGTTTATCCTTTCACCATGTCCGCCGCTCTCAAATCTGCCGCCCTGTCCATCTTGCGGCCCTTCGTGCGCTATCTCATTACGCAGGGCTGGACCTATGGCGCTCTGGCCGAGTTGCTCAAATTTGTCTATGTGGGCGAAGTCATCGCGCTCGATCAGCGCGACGGCAAACCCGTACCGACCGATAGCCGTGTGAGTCTGCTCAGCGGCATCCACCGCAAGGAAGTCCGGCGTCTGCGAGAAGAATTGCAGAGCGGATCGGGTGAGATTGCCCTGCGGCATGGCGCCAATATGTCGGCGCAGGTGGTGGCGGCCTGGGTGGCTTGCGAGGCGTATCGCGACCCGCAAGGTGAACCGCTTGCCCTGCCGCTGCGCGCTGCGGGCGCCGCGGCCAGTTTTGAAAATCTGGTGCGGCTGGTGAAGGCCGACATGCGGCCGCGTACCGTGCTGGATGAACTGCTGCGCGCTGGCGTGGTGGAGCAGCAGGATGACGTGGTGAGGCTGGCACGCGGCGGCTACGTCTCCGATCTGCCCGAGGACAGGCTGGCTTTCATGGGGGCGCATATCGGCGACCATCTGCGGGCCACGGTGCACAACCTGGAAGGTCGCACGCCGACTTATCTGGAGCAATCGGTCTATTTCGACGATCTGCCGCCCATCGTGCCGGGCGAGGTGCGCGACGATCTGCGTCAGCTCGGTGAACAGGTTTTGCAGGAGGCCTACCAGCGCATCGTGCGTGCGGAAAAGACGGCTCAATCCGCGCAAGCTGACGATCTCGGTGCGCCGCAAACCAGCAAGAAGCGCCTGCGCCTCGGTGTCTATTACTACGAAGACGATATGCCCGCTTCGAACTCAGCCGGGGGGCAGCCGTGAAAGCCGCATTGAAAGCCGTCGTCCGTGCCTGGCTCACGGGGCTGCGCTTCGTGGGCGTGGCCTGCTTAGGGTTGATGCTGAGTCTGGCGGGCTCGATTGCGGCCACGCCAGGCGGGATCGGCGGTACGGGTATCGACCCCGGCGGCATCGGCGGCACCGGCATCAGCCCTGGTGGAATCGGCGGGACGGGAATCGTGGCCATCGGCCCGGTTCAGCGCTTCGGCAGCATTTTCGTCAACGGCGGCGAATATGAACTGCCCGCGCAGACACGCTATCGCGTGGACGGTCAGCCCGCATCCGAGAACAGCCTGCATTTGGGCGATCTGGTGCGCGTCCATGCTGTAGAGCAGGGCGGGAGGCTGGATGCGCTGGCGGTGGACATCAGTCATGCGGTGATCGGTCGCGTGTCGCAGATCGATCAATCTCAGGGGCGACTGGTGGTGCTGGGCCAGACCGTGCAAATCCTGCCCAGCACTTTGTTGCGCACCGCTGAAGATCAGCCTTTGCCGCTATCGCGCCTGAAGGTGGGCGACGAGGTGCGCATCAGCGCGCTCGATCAAGGCGCGGGGCATTGGCAGGCGATGCGGCTGACTCTGCTCTCGTCTCCGCCTGCGGGACACGGTTCGCCGTTCTTGCTGCGCGGCAAAATCGAGGCGACCAGCGCTCAACCGCAGCGGGTCAAGATCAATGGCGTCTGGCTGTCTGTGCGCAGCGGGGCGGCGCAAACCGGGCTGGCGGTCGGCGCCGAGGTCGTGGCGCGCGGCAGTCAGCAGAGCCAGGGAAATGTGATTGATTCCCTACAGCCGATTGCGCCTTTGGCCGCGCCCATCGGCACGCGTGTGGCGATGGTGGGTTTTTTGCAGGCCGGGTCGCAGGGCAGGCCAGGTTGGGAATTGCAAGGCTTTCAGATCAGGGGCGCCGACGCGCTGATGCAGGCGCAATTGCAGTCCGCCGCTCGGTCGCAGGCCGCGCCGGTGTTCATCGCCGGCACCTTGACAGCAGCGCAGACGGTGGCGGTCGAGCGCGTGATCCCGAACGTGAACGCCCTGCAATTTGCGCTGCCGCCCCTGGCGGGTGGACAGACGCCTCCTGCAAAAGCGGGTGATAAGGGCTCGGTGACCGGCGCGACACCCCAGTTCATATCGAACGGTGCGGGGCTGAACCTGTCGAGCCCGGCCTTCGTCGCGCCGACAGTGCCTACGGTGATCCAGCCGGGGTTCACCGCACCCTCGATTCCCGCGGCGCCCGCCGTGCCGCAGGTGCCGCAAATGCCCGCCGTCAACATGCCCTCCGTGGCGCCCCCCGTGGTCGCACCGCCGCAAGTGCCCGTCGTCGTGCCGCCGACAGTGGCCCCGCCGGTTGTGAACACCCCCAGCGTGACCACGCCCGCCTTGCCCAGCGGACTGCAGATTCCCAGTGTGCCGCGTCCATGAAAAAGGCCAGCTTGCGCTGGCCTTTTTTATCAGAGGGCGAGGTGAGAACGGAGCTCAGAACACGATCTGGCCGCCTATGCCGACGCCAAAATTGGCGCTGCCGTTGCTCAGGCCCTTGTCCACATAGACCTGGAACCCGCTGCCATTTGGGGTGAGGTTGTAATTCCACGCCGCAATCAGATCTGAGGGGGCGGACGCCCCGGCCACCATCGACTGCTGACCGGCATACATCAAGGTGAAAATATGCTGCTGGCTGGCCGCATAGCTGGCGCCAAACTGATAGATGGCGATGTTGCGCAGATTCTGTCCGGCCGGGTTGCCCACGAAACGGTAGCCCAGATTGGCAAACGGAAACCAGCTTTTGCCCACGATCTGCTGCAGGCCCACCCCCAACTCGTAGTCGTTCTTGCCCGTGCCCAGACCGTTGTCGGACGAGGCGGTGCCGAATTTGACTTTGGCGTAGGGCGTGATGGAGGGCGTGAGACCGCCGCCCTGGAAAATTTTGTAATGCCCAGCCAGCCACACGTCGCCCAGACCGCTTGCGGAACGGGTTTGCGTGGAACCGGAGCCGCCTACAACCGTGTTGCCGACGATGGTGGAGCCGACGGGCAGGCCGCTTTCAGAAACGTAGGGCACCGTGAGTTTGACGCGCCAGTTGCTGTCGCCGTATTGAATGTCGGTGGCGTCGTAGCGGATGTTGATGTTGTTGTTGGTGCCGAATTTGCCCTGGAAAAAGGACAGCGTGTTGCCGACCGTGAGTGCGGGTTCGGCTTGTGCGGTGCAAACACCCCCCAGAGCAAGCAGGGTGGCGATGAGGGTGGGACGAAGGGCCATATGGGATCTCGCGCGAGGAGGACTGAAGGAAATAGAACGACCAGGAAAGGCCGATAGGTTGAGACGTGGGAAAGTGTCACACAAAACTCAAACTTGATCCTTGTCGAATCGCAAACCGGCGTGCCGAGACCCGTCCGGCACGTCGGCGCGAGACGTGCCTGCGCGTCAATGAAGCGCTGGTATTCTGGCGACCCGTCCCGTTTTTCATTCTCCGAGCCCGAAACATGAGCGCATCCCCCCCAGATCTTCCCCCGCAACGTTCTGAGTCGTCCGCTCAACTCGGTGCGTGGGAGCGGCAGGTGCTGGAAAAACTGGTGCTCGAGGTCGTGAACGAAAAACGACGGGCGCGGCGCTGGTCGATTTTTTTCCGCTTCGTCCTGCTCGGCATCGTGGCGCTGATCTTTTTCGGCGGCATGATCGCCGAGTTCGGTAGTAGCACCGCCACCGGGCCGCATACGGCGCTGATCGAGCTCAACGGCGAGATCTCCATCGGCTCGCAGGCCAGTGCCGACAATATCAATGCGGCCTTGCAGGATGCGTTTTCCAGCCCGGACACGCGCGGCGTCATCCTGCGCATCAACAGCCCGGGCGGCAGCCCGGTGCAGGCGAGCCAGATTTTTGCCGAGATCGAGCGGCTTCGCGCCAAATACAACAAGCCGGTGTACGCCGTCTGCGAAGAGGTGTGCGCCTCCGGGGCGTACTACGTGGCGGCGGCGGCGAATGACATCTATGTGAATCCGGCCAGTCTGGTGGGCTCCATCGGCGTGTTGATGGACGGCTTCGGCTTTTCCGGCCTGATGGACAAGCTCGGCGTAACCCGTCGCTTGCTCACCGCGGGCGCCAACAAGGGGTTCATGGATCCCTTCACCCCCATGCCCGAGGACCAGAAAACCTACGCCCTGGGCATGCTGGAACAGATTCACAAACAGTTCATCGCGGCGGTGGAAAAAGGTCGCGGCGCCCGACTGAAAGTGAATGACGAGACCTTCTCCGGCCTGGTGTGGACGGGCGAGTCGGCCGTGAAACAAGGACTGGCCGACGGCTACGGCGATGTCGACCAGATCGCGCGCGACAAGATCAAAGCGCCGAATATCGTCGATTACACCGTGCAGGAAAACGTGGCCGAGCGTCTGGCCAAGCGTTTTGGCGCCTCGCTGGGCATGGGCGCGGTGCGCGAACTCTCAAACCTGGGCTGGTCGCTGCGCTGATCTGGAATTCAGCGCTCGCGCCAGCACGTCGAAACCGCTCAGGCGCAGCATGTCGCACAGGTCGATCAGAGGCAGGCCGATCAAGGCGGTCGGATCGTCGCTGCGCATGTGCTTGAGTAGCGCAGGGCCGAGCGATTCCGAGCGGGCGCTGCCCGCGCAGTCGTAGGGTGCGTCCAGCGTCAGATAGGTTTCGATTTCCGTCGGACTCAGCGTGCGGAATCGCACTTCGGTGGGGCAGTTGCGCACTTGTACGCCGCCGTCTGGGTCGATGACGCAAACCGCGGTGTGGAACACGGCGTCACGCCCGCTGAGTCGCTGCAACTGAGTGACCGCAGCCGCATGGGAGCCGGGTTTGCCGAGCGCCTCTTCCCCCAACATGCACACCTGATCGGAGCCGATCACCCAGCAGCCTGGCGCAGTACGCGCCACCGCGGCGGCCTTTTCAGCCGCCAGGCGCAGCGCCAGATCGAGAGCAGACTCATCAACTCTGCGGGTTTCGTCCACCTCGGGTGCGCGGCTAGAAAAAGGCACGCGCAGGCGTTGGAGCAGCTCAGCGCGATAGCGCGAGGTCGACGCGAGAACCAGAACGGGATCAGCCGGCCCCGTCATCAATGCTTGCCGAAAAACCGGCCATGCAGCCATGCGCCGATGAGTATGCCCGCGATGCTCAGCAGCAGCGGCCAGTTACCCACCCCCAGACCAGCAATGGCCGGGCCCGGACACACGCCGCTCAGCCCCCAGCCCACGCCAAATATCGCGGCGCCGATCAGGGTGCGCGCGTCCAGATGTGAGGGGTGTTTGCCGAACACCACGCCAAAGACCGGCCGCTTCATCAGTCGGGGCAGCAGGTGGTAGGCGATGAAGGTCACGCCGGCAGCACCTCCCATCACCAGCAGCAGACCGAGATTCTTGAGCAGTAGAAACTGCAGAATGGCCTCGGGCTTGACCATGGTGGACAGCGCCAGACCGAAGCCGAACAAGGCCCCGGCGAACAAGGCCGAAAGCATCACTGCGAAAGGAGGAACACGTTGCATTTCAGAACCCTCCCAAGGCGCGAACCACATGCGCCGTGATGACGGCGGTACACAGGAAAATGATCACCGCGAGAATGGATGGCAACTGCCCAGACCCGACGCCGCAGATGCCGTGCCCCGAGGTGCAGCCCCCCCCCATGCGGGCGCCAAACCCGCCGACGATGCCGCCGAGGAACAACTGCCAAAGCGGCACTTGGGTCACGAAGCCTTCGCCATGCCCGAGGGTGTAGGTGAACACCACTGCACCGACGATCAGACCCAGGCCGTACATCAAGCGCCAGTTACGGGTCGAAATGAATTTTTCGTGTTGAAAAAAGGGATGACGCGACACCAGCGACCAAACTGCGGTGTAAGCGGTACTGACGCCGCCGATCAGGCCAGTCAGCAAGAACAGCACGCTGACGCCCAGTCCGATGAAAATGCCGCCATAAAAAAAAGGCTCCCAACCCAGGGGGAACCACTGCGCAATACTGTTCATCAATCTCATCCTATTTTGGGGGTCGAAGTGATATGGATCACTTTTTTTGCATACTCGGTAGTGTAGGAGAGGGACTGCGCCCTGTCTCGGCGAGATGTTGCAGCCGGTAAACTCAGGTGATGTCCCAACACCACTCCACAACCCCTCCTGACTCCGGGGCGATGCCGCCCCGTGCGCTGACCTTGTTCGAATTCGCCCGTTCCGGCGGAGAACTGCACGGCCGGGTGTCGTTGCCTGAACTGCCCCGCCTGAGCGAATTGTTGTCGAGCACGCAAGGGCCTCCCGTGCAATGGGCGCTACAGGGTTTTCAGCGCGAACGGATCGGCATGCGTCCGCAGGCCATGGTGATTTTGCAAGTGCGTGGGGCGCTTCCTCTGATCTGCCAGCGCTGTCTGCAGGCCATGCAATATGCGGTTGACGAAAC
Organism: Thiomonas sp. UBA7699; assembly: GCF_002482605.1. Lineage (NCBI taxonomy): Bacteria > Pseudomonadati > Pseudomonadota > Betaproteobacteria > Burkholderiales > Thiomonas > Thiomonas sp. UBA7699. Next base: position 73,088 of record NZ_DLGH01000018.1, read on the forward strand.
CGTCGATTTTCGATTGGTGGCCGAAGAGCCGGAACTGACTCAGGCCGAAGTCGAGGCCGAAGACGAGGCGCTGCCTGCGGTCCATCCCGTGGACGTTCTGACCCTCATCGAGGACCAACTCATCCTCGCCCTGCCCATCGTGCCCATGCACGACGTCTGCCCGCAGCGTGATGCTCCCGAGCCGACGCCTTCACGCACCGATGAGGCGCCTGCCGAGGACCGCCAGCACCCCTTCGCCAATCTGCGCGATCTGCTGGGCGACGCAAAAAAGAAACGCTAGTGCGCTATGTCGCGGGGCAACGCCATCGCATATAATGATCAGCTTTTTCACAGGGGATTGCCATGGCCGTCCAGCAAAACAAGAAATCACCTTCGAAGCGTGGCATGCACCGTGCCCACCAGTTTTTGAGCGCGCCGCCGCTGGCGGTTGAGCCGACCACGGGCGAAACGCATCTGCGCCACCACATCAGCCCGAACGGTTTTTACCGTGGGCGCAAAGTGGTCAAGACCAAATCTGACGAGTAAGCGCTTGCCTTTGCGCACCCTGCGTCGCCTGCAAATGCGGGGCGATAGTTTGTCATGCGTGCCTGCGAAGGGGCCTTCGATGTTGGCGCCCGCTGTGTCATGAGTTCCACTCTGGCCGTCGATTTGATGGGTGGAGACCATGGTCCGAGAGTGACCCTGCCAGCCTGCGTGCAATTTTTGCAGGCGCATCCGGACAGTCGGCTGATTCTGGTCGGCCAGGCTGAGGCCGTCATGCCGCTGATGGAGTCGTTGCGCCTGAAAAACGATTCGCGGATCGAATTCGTTGCGGCGAGTGAGGTGGTGACTTCCGACGACCCGGTCGAGGTTGCGCTGCGCCGCAAACGCGATTCATCCATGCGCCGTGCCATCGAGCAGGTTCGGGACGGTCGTGCGCAGGCCTGCGTATCAGCAGGCAATACCGGCGCCTTGATGGCGCTTGCGCGCTATTTGCTCAAGACCCTGCTCGACATTGAACGACCCGCCATCGCGACCTATCTGCCCAACCAGAAGGGCGAGGGAACGCTGATGCTCGATCTGGGCGCCAACGTCGATTGCGAGCCTTTGCACCTGCTGCAGTTCGCCGTCATGGGTACGGCGTATGCGGCGGCCGGTGGGCATGCGCAGCCGACGGTTGGGCTGCTCAATATCGGCGAAGAGGTGATCAAAGGCAACGACACCATCAAGCGGGCGGCCGAATTGCTGCGCGAAGCCGACACGCTCGGGCGTCTGCGGTTTTACGGTAACGTCGAGGGCAACGATATCTTCAAGGGCACGACTGATATCGTCGTGTGCGACGGTTTTGTCGGCAATGTCGCGCTCAAGACCTCCGAAGGTCTGGCGCAAATGCTCTCTGGCATGATCCGCGAAGAGTTCACCCGCACGCCACTGAGCAAGTTGATGGCGCTGTTCGCCATGCCAGTGCTCAAACGATTCCGCAAGCGCGTCGATCACCGCCGTTACAACGGCGCGGCCCTGCTGGGTCTGCGCGGCCTAGTCGTCAAAAGCCACGGCTCGGCGGATGCCTTTGGCTTCGAGCAGGCGCTGCTGCGCGCGCATGAAGCGGTGCAGGGTGACGTGGTGCGCCATACCGAACGAATTCTCGAAGTGATGCACGAGTCATCACCCACCGGGGCCGCGCTCGCTCCGGCGAGTTGAGTCACCCCGCTGCACCTCTCTGAACGATCTGTTCCATGCCCTCCTATTCCCGTATTTCCGGCACCGGCAGCGCACTGCCCCCCCGCAAAGTCAGCAACGATGAACTGGCGGCCGATCTGGCCCAGCGCGGCGTCGAAACCAGTGATGAATGGATCGTGGCACGTACCGGCATCCGCTTTCGTCACTTCGCCGAAGAAGGGACGACCAGTGTCGATCTGGGCGAACAAGCTGCCCGTCGCGCCCTCGAATCGGCCGGACTGCAGGCCCATGACATTGGCCTGATCATTGTGGCCACGTCCACGCCGGACATGATTTTTCCTTCCAACGCGGCCCTCATCCAGGGCCGTCTTGGTGCCGCCGGAGGCGCGGCCTTCGACGTGCAGGCGGTATGCGCCGGATTCGTCTACGCCCTGACCGTGGCCGATCAGTTTGTGCGCAGCGGTATGACGCGGCATGCCCTAGTCATCGGCGCCGAGGTGTTTTCGCAGATTCTCGACTTCAATGACCGCACCACCTGCGTGCTGTTTGGCGATGGCGCTGGCGCTGTGGTGCTCAGTGCCAGTGAAACCCCGGGTGTGCTGGCCAGCGCGCTGCATGCGGACGGCCGGCAATCGTCCATCCTGTGCACTCCGGGGCGCGTGTCGAGCGGCCAGGTTGCGGGCAGTCCTTTCCTGAAAATGGACGGACAGGCGGTATTCAAGCAAGCCGTCCACGTGCTCGAAGACGTGGCCCGCGAGGCGCTGGCCAAGGCCGACCGCTTGCCCGCCGATGTGGATTGGATGGTGCCGCATCAGGCCAATATCCGCATCATGACGCATACCGCCAAGAAACTCGGTATTCCGCTCGACAAAATCGTCGTGACGGTCGATCAGCACGGCAACACTTCGGCCGCCTCGATTCCGCTGGCGCTCGATGTCGCCGTGCGCAGCGGGCAGATTCAGCGCGGCGACACCTTGTTGTTCGAGGCCGTCGGCGGCGGCTTGACCTGGGGCGCTGCGGTCGTCGATTACTGAGTCTTGCAGACGTTCAACTCCTGTACCAACATGACATTTGCGTTCGTTTTCCCCGGACAAGGTTCACAGTCCGTCGGCATGCTCGACAAAGTGGCCGATCACCCTGCCGTGCGCGACACCCTGCAGGAGGCCAGCGCGGCCCTGTCGCAGGATGTGGGCGCTCTGATCGCGCAGGGCCCGGCCGAGCAACTCAATCTGACAACCAACACCCAGCCCGTCATGCTCACTGCGGGCGTGGCGCTTTATCGCCTTTGGCTGGCCGAGGGCGGGCGCAAACCCGACTTTGTCGCCGGACACAGTCTGGGCGAATACACCGCGCTGGTCGCGGCCGAAAGCCTCACGCTGACCGATGCCTTGCCCTTGGTGCGATTTCGCGCCCAGGCCATGCAGGACGCGGTTCCCGTCGGGGCCGGTGGCATGGCGGCCGTGCTGGGTCTGGACGACGCCGCAGTGCGTGCCGGATGTGCGCAGGCTGTGCAGGAGACCGGCGAGGCGGTGGAAGCGGTCAATTTCAATGCGCCGGGCCAGGTGGTGATCGCCGGGACGCAAGCCGCCGTGGCGCGCGCCTGCGAGGTGTTGAAAGCGGTGGGGGCCAAGCGCGCTTTGCCGCTGTCGGTTTCAGCGCCGTTTCACAGCAGTCTGCTGCGGGGCGCGGCCGACCAGTTGCGCGTCTATCTGCAAGGGGTGGCGATCAAGGCGCCGCAGATCACACTGATCAATAATGTGGACGTGGCGCATCCAACCGATCCCGATCAAATCCGCGACGCACTGGCGCGTCAGGCGTGTCATGCCGTGCGCTGGGTCGAGTGCGTGCAGGCCATCGCGAAGGCGGGCTGCACGACGCTGGTCGAATGTGGCCCGGGTAAAGTGCTGCATGGCCTGACCCGACGGATCGATCCCGCCCTGCAGTCATTTGCCCTGGACGATCTGTCCGCGATTCCTTCCCTTCAAACCGCCCTGGCATGAGCAATACCTCCCCTGACACTTCCACCGCCCAAGCACTTGCCGGTCAGATCGCCCTGGTCACGGGCGCATCGCGCGGCATCGGCGCGGCCATAGCGGCAGATCTGGCTGCTGCGGGCGCTCGCGTCATCGGCACGGCGACCTCGGAGTCCGGCGCAAACGCCATTACCGAGGTCCTGCGGGCCTTCGGCGGGCGAGGGGCTGTGCTCGATGTGAACGACGCCGAGACAGGCGCTCGTCTGGTCGACGAGATCGTCAAAGCCGAAGGCGGGCTGCAGATTCTGGTGAACAATGCCGGCATCACTCGCGACATGCTGGCCATGCGCATGAGCGACGCCGACTGGGACGCCGTGATTTCGACCAATCTGAGCAGTGTGTTCCGCATGTCGCGCGCTGTGATGCGCCCCATGATGAAGCAGCGTTACGGCCGCATCGTCAACATCACCTCGGTCGTCGGCGCGTCGGGCAATCCGGGGCAGGCCAATTACGCCGCGGCCAAGGCCGGCGTGGCGGGCATGACCCGAGCGCTGGCGCAAGAGCTGGGCAGCCGCAACATCACAGTCAATTGCGTGGCGCCGGGGTTCATCGATACCGACATGACCCGGGCGCTGACCGAGGCGCAGACCCAGCCGATGCTGGCGCGCATTCCCCTGGGCCGTCTGGGCAAGCCTGAAGAGATCGCGCATGCGGTGTCTTTTCTGGCCTCGCCCTTGGCGGCCTACATCACCGGCGCCGTTCTGCATGTGAACGGCGGCATGTACATGCAATAACACCTGCCGAAACGCGCGACGTTGTCGCCGGGCGGGGTTATGCTCTCGGCCTGTCGCCAAGTCAGCTTCGGCGCTTGCTAAAATTTTTCATATTTCCACTGGAGGTTTCAATGAGTGACATCGAACAGCGCGTCAAGAAAATCATCGCCGAGCAACTGGGCGTTGCCGAAGACCAGGTGACCAACGAAAAATCCTTCGTGGATGATCTGGGCGCCGATTCTCTGGACACGGTCGAACTGGTCATGGCGCTGGAAGACGAATTCCACATCGAGATTCCCGACGAAGACGCCGAGAAGATCACCACCGTGCAATTGGCGGTTGACTACGCCAAGGCGCACTACAAGGCCTGATGACGGGTTCAATTGCAGCGCCGATTTGTTTGATCGGCCATGCACCTTGAGCGACCTTGTTTTGAATCCTTTTTGTTCTGGCTCACTTTTGCTCGCGTCCATGCTTCTGCGCGGGCGCGGCTTACCTGATTTCACATGACTCTTCGTCGACGAATTGCGATTACTGGCCTGGGCGCGGTTTCCCCGCTGGGCAACACGCTGGATGACAACTGGGCAAACCTGCTCGCTGGCAAATCCGGCATCGGACGCATCACCAAGTTCGATGCCTCGGCCTATTCCGTGCAAATCGCAGGCGAAGTCCGTGATTTCGATGTGACGCAGTACATCGCCGCCAAGGAAGCGCGGCACATGGATACCTTCATTCACTACGGTATTGCCGCGTCGATGCAGGCTGTGCGTGACAGCGGCATCGACCAGGCCGGGCTCGACCCTGAGCGGGTCGGCGTGTTAGTGGGGTCAGGCATCGGCGGTCTGCCGCTGATCGAAAACACCTACAAGGAACTGCTCGAGCGCGGCCCGCGCCGCGTCACACCGTTTTTTGTACCGGCATCGATCATCAATATGGTGTCCGGGCATGTGTCTATCGAATACGGTTTTCAGGGCCCCAACCTCTCTGTCGTCACGGCCTGCACCACCGGGCTGCACGCCATCGGCTTGGCTGCGCGCCTCATCGAAGCCGGAGATGCTGACGTCATGGTTGCAGGTGGCGCCGAGGCCACGGTATCGCCTTTGGGCATCGGTGGTTTTGCATCGGCGCGCGCCCTGTCCACCCGCAATGACGACCCGGCCACCGCGAGTCGCCCGTGGGACAAGGACCGCGATGGTTTTGTTCTGGGTGAAGGCGCTGGCGTCATGGTGCTGGAAGACTACGACCTCGCAGTCAAACGCGGGGCGAAGATTTACGCCGAGCTCGTCGGCTTCGGCATGAGCGGTGACGCCGGGCATATCACAGCGCCCAACACCGACGGCCCCCGCCGCAGCATGTTGCTGGCGCTGAAAAACGCCGGCGTGACCGCCGACCAGGTTCAAATGATCAACGCCCACGGCACCTCCACCCCGCTGGGCGATAAGAACGAGTCCGACGCCATCAAGCTCGCTTTTGGCGACCATGCCTACAAGCTGGTGGTCAATTCCACCAAGTCGATGACCGGCCACCTGCTCGGTGGCGCCGGAGGGGTCGAGTCGGTCTATACCGTGCTGTCATTGCATCATCAGGTGTGCCCGCCGACCATCAATCTGCAGACACCCGATCCGGAATGCGATCTGGACTACTGCGCCAACACCGCGCGCGACATGCGCATCGACCACGCGCTGAAAAACAATTTCGGTTTTGGTGGCACCAACGGGTCGCTGCTGTTCAAGCGCGTCTGAGGGACAATTTAGCTGTCTTTTGCATCCTCCCTTTGCATTCCCCCTTTGCATTCCCCATCCTCAATAGAGCAGCATGAAGACCCTTGCACCCCTGCAGATCCGGGTCGAACATTTCGGCCGCTGGCATCTGCTGCTCGGGCTGTTCAGTGCGGCCTCCCTGCTCGCCGCCGGGTGGACGGTCTGGGTCTGGCGCGATACTGATTCGCTCAGCCTGATGGCGGCTTTTGCGGCCGCCATATTCCTGGCCATTCTGTCGGCGCAGTACCCGTACTGGACCATCCGCCCGTTCACGCTGTTTCACGGCGAGCGCGGGTGGAAGCTGCAGCGCGGCGACGGTCTGGAAGATGTGCTTCAGGTGCGAGGCATGGTGCTGCCGGGGCTGCTGCTGGTACTGGGCCTGACGGCTAAAGGGCGCGTGGTTCTGCCCGTGCCCAGCGATATCCAACCCGGCATTTTTCGCGAACTGCGACTGCGCTTGGGTGCACTGCCGCACTGAGTTCTGGTGGAGCAAGACACCCAGAGTGATGCCGTGCTGGTCCAGCAGGTCCAGGCGGGGCAGCAGAAGGCCTTCGATCTGCTCGTGGCCAAATACCAGCGCCGCATTTATCGCTTGGTGCTGCGCTTCATTCGCGATCCGGCCCTGGCGGAAGACGTGGCGCAAGAGACTTTTTTGCGCGCTTACCGGGCCATCGGGCAGTTTCGCGGCGAAAGTCAGTTCTATACCTGGCTCTATCGCATCGCGGTCAATACGGCCAAAAAAGCCATTTCTGACGATATTCGCGATCCGACGGTGTCCGAAGGTGATGCGTTGGGCCATGATGAAGAAACTTTTAGCCCGACCGAGCTACTAACCAACCACGAAACGCCAGAGTCCATTCTGGTTTCGAAAGAAATCGTGCAAACGGTGAATGCCGCGATGGAGTCTTTGCCAGAAGATTTGCGCATGGCGATCACTCTGCGTGAGATTGAAGGTTTGAGTTACGAAGATATTGCCGAAGCCATGCAATGCCCGATCGGCACGGTGCGTTCGCGAATTTTTCGTGCCCGCGAGGCGATCGCAGAGCGTCTGCGGCCGGTGATCGAGCACAAGGGTGGCAAGCGTTGGTGAGCCTACGGTTGAGCTTTGTTGGAGACAGGAAATGAGTCAAGACATGTCGCGCGAGCAACTCTCCGCCCTGATGGATGCGGAAGGGGAGTACCGTGGGCAATCCGCGCGGACGGAGGCTACGGCAGCTTTTATCCGCCATGTGGCTTCGGACGAAGCCGCGCGACGAGACTGGCTGATTTACGCGCAGATCGGCGATGTGCTGCGTTCTGCCGATCTCACGCCCATGCCCGGCGAGGCTGACTTTTTGCAGCGCGTCAGCGCGGCCATTGCGCGCGAACCCATTGTGCTGCTACCGCAGGCCGTGGCGCAAACGGCTGCGGCGGTTGATCGATCTTCGGCATCGGCACATCGCTCTGCCGCGCATCGCCGCCCGCACTGGAGCACGCGCATGGCCGCTGGCATGGCGGCTGTGGCCGGGGTGGCGGTGATGGCCTGGGTGGCGCTGCCAGGATTGCAGAACGCCGATTCGTCAGGTGCGGCGCCGACGGTGGCGTCAGTCGGAGTTCTGGGTTCGAAGGGGCAGATACCTGTAGCCGATACCCAGATTGCTGCGCCTCTCAACCCAGTGGCCCGGGCGGGTTTGATCCAGGCCGATCTGTCGGCGCAGAGTCCACAGCGGGGCGAGGGCGGTCAAGGGGCAACCCAGCTCGTTCCCGTGTCGGAGCAAATGCCCATGGTCGAATACCTCCTGGCGCATCAGCAGATGGCTGGGGGCATGATGCCTGCTGTGCCAGCCACGCTGCAATGGGTTCGAAATCGGCCTGTCGAGCCCAGCGTCCCTGAGCCCGGTCTTCCTGAGCGGGGTCTTCATCAGGCCGCGCCTGCAGCGCAATCGCACTGATGGCGGGCTTGCAGGTATTCAGCGCGCGTCGCTGGCGTCGGGCAATCTGGCTGGGGAGCCTTGTCGGACTGTCGGGTGCACTTTGGGCCGCGCCCGCCCTCGCCTGGGCCGCGACCGCCCTCGCCGCGCAGGAGGGCCAAGCGCCAGCCGCGGCGGGCCCCTCGGCCGCGGCGCAATCAGCGGATGCGCCTGCGCAGCGCAAGGGTCTGGAGCAATGGTTGCAGACCGTCAGCGCGGCCGCCCGGTCGCTGAATTACAGCGGCGTGTTCATCACCCAGCGTGGCGATGAGATCAGCACCTCCAGCCTCGTGCACTATGTTTTGCCGCAGGGGCATTTCGAGCGCATCGAGACGCTCGATGGGCAGCGCCGCATCATGGTTTCGCTCAATGATGAGGTTCGCACGAGTTGGCCCGACTACCGCCTCACGCTGATCGACAATCAGGCCGGGCAGGCCAGCTTTCCCCGTTTGCTCAAAACCACCGATGGCGAGGTCGACCGCAATTACCGCCTGGAGCGGGGCGGGCTGCAGCGTTGCGCGGGTTTCGAATGCCGCGTCTCCACCTTGTTGCCGCGCGACGATTTGCGCTGGGGATACCGCCTGTGGTCGCTGCGCGATTCGCAGCTGTTGGTCAAGGCGCAAACGCTGGACGCGGCGGGCCATGTGATCAATCAGGTGGCGTTTACCGAACTCAAGATCAATGTGGCGCCGCGCCAGTCTTTGGTGCGCGACAGTCTGCATCAACCCCCAGGGTATGCGGTGGAGCAGATGAAGGTCGTGCCGGTGAGTCTGCAGTCGCAGGGATGGGCGCTGTCTTCCCAGGTGCCGGGCTTCAAGACGGTCGGGGTATTTCGCCGCAGTATGTCGGTGGGCAGCAAACCCTCTGAGGTATTGCAGTGGCTGCTCAGTGATGGCCTGGCTTCGGTATCCATTTTTGTGCAGTCCGCTGCCGATCTGAGCGAGCCGGTCGCGCCTGAACAGCGCGTCGGCGGCACGCTGGCGCTGTCTCGGCGCATCGGCGACTCTTGGCTGACGGTGATGGGCGCCGTGCCCGAGCGCACACTGCGTCGCATCAGCGACGCCATCGTTCGCGTGCAATAAGCGGCTTGAGGGTTCTGCGCCTGGCCGCAGCGCGGTTGCGACGTTTTCCGTATGCTGCCCGCGAGCGGGTGAAATGATGGAATCAATTGCAGTGCCATGCCTGATCTCAGGCGCAATGTATCAGGGAGAAATCGGTGAAAAAAGTTTTGTTGAGCTGTTTGAGTGCGGGCCTGCTGGCCTTGTCGGGTATCGCGGTTCCTGCGCAGGCGGCCGGTTCGGCGCCGCAGCAGTCTTGCGTGGCCTGCGGCCTGCCGGATTTCACCGGGCTGGTGGAGAAGGCCGGTCCGTCCGTGGTGAATATCCGCACCTACAAAAAGGTGCCCGTGGGCAGCGGCGATCAGATGGACGAACAGACCCGCGAGCTGCTTCGGCGGTTTTTTGGGGTGCCCATTCCCGCGCCCGATAGTCCGAAGGGGGGCAAGAACGGCCCGCAGAATGAAGAGGAAGAGCGTCCCACGGGTGTGGGCTCGGGCTTCATCGTCAGCCCGGACGGCTACATCATGACCAATGCCCATGTCGTGGACGGGGCGGACGAGATCATGGTCACGCTGACCGACAAACGCGAGTTCAAGGCCAAGCTCATCGGCGCCGACAAACGCACCGACGTGGCGCTGGTGAAGATCGATGCCAAGCAAGCGCTGCCCGCCGTGCACATCGGCGATTCCTCCAAAGTCAAGGTGGGCGAGTGGGTGGTGGCCATCGGCTCGCCGTTCGGGCTCGAAAACACGGTGACGGCAGGCATCGTCAGCGCCAAGGGGCGCGATACCGGCGACTACACCCCGTTCATTCAGACTGACGTAGCGGTCAATCCGGGCAACTCCGGCGGCCCGCTGATCGATATGCGCGGCAACGTCATCGGCATCAATTCGCAGATCTACAGCCGCACCGGCGGCTTCATGGGCATCTCCTTTGCCATCCCCATCGATGAAGCCATGCGCGTGGTCGAGCAGCTCAAGAAGCAGGGCTATGTGGTGCGCGGCAAGATCGGGGTGCAGATCGACAGCGTGAGCCGCGATCTGGCCGAGTCGCTCGGACTCGGGCAGGCGCGGGGTGCTTTGGTGCGCGTGGTCGAGAAGGACGGCGCGGCGGACAAGGCTGGTGTGCAGGTGGGCGACATTGTCACCAGCTTCAACGGCAAACCGGTGGAGCGGGCCAACGATCTGCCGCGTCTGGTGGGCGAAACCAAGCCTGACGCCACCGTGCCCATGCAGGTGCTGCGTATGGGCAAGACCCTGACGCTCAACGTCAAGGTGGGCGAATGGGTGATGGACAAGAAGCCCGGCGCCAAGCCTGCGGAAGAGCAAAAGCCCGAAGCCGTGAGCAAGGCCAATGCGTTGGGGGTGAAAGTCATCGACCTCAATGATGCCCAAAAACGTCAGCTCGGCGTGAGCAGCGGCGTGCTGGTCGAGGCTGTGCGTGAGGGCGCGGCACGCGACGGTCTGCGTGTGGGGGATGTGGTGCTGGCGGTGGGCAACACCGCAGTCAGCAGTGCCGCCCAGTTCAATGCCATCAGCGCGCAACTGCCCGTTGGCAAGCAGGTGGCGGTGCTGGTGCGGCGCGGCGAATCGGGTCTTTATGTCCTGATCAGGCCGCAGAACTGAGGCGATCAACAGGGCGGAACGCGGCATCAGGCCGGGTTTCGCCCCCGGGTTAGAATGACCGCCCAACAAGCATCAGCAGTTGCCAAATCGATTTGTTGGAAGGCGCGTCACGCTTGTCGCGCCTTTTTTCTTGTTCATCCCCGTGTTTCCGTCTGATCCGCAGGGCGCGAAGCGGTCGCCCCAGTGGACTATTGCATGAATCATATTCGTAATTTTTCAATTATTGCCCATATTGATCACGGCAAATCTACGCTTGCTGATCGCATTATTCAGCGGTGTGGGGGCTTGTCCGACCGGGAAATGGAAGCGCAGGTGCTCGATTCGATGGACATCGAGCGCGAGCGCGGCATCACCATCAAGGCGCAGACCGCGGCGCTGCAATACGTCGCGCGGGACGGGAAAACCTACAACCTCAATTTGATCGATACGCCGGGGCATGTCGACTTCAGTTATGAAGTCAGCCGTTCGCTCTCGGCCTGCGAAGGCGCGCTCTTGGTGGTCGATGCCAGTCAGGGGGTCGAAGCGCAGACCGTGGCGAATTGCTATACCGCGCTCGACCTGGGTGTGGAAGTGGTGCCGGTGCTCAACAAAATGGATCTGCCGCAGGCCGACCCCGAGCAGGCCAAGGCAGAAATCGAGGAAGTCATCGGCATCGATGCGGCCGATGCCATTGCCTGCAGCGCCAAGACCGGCATGGGCATCGACGACGTTCTCGAGGCCGTGATTACGCGCATGCCGCCGCCCAAGGGTGTGGTGGACGCGCCGCTGCGCGCCATGATCATCGACTCGTGGTTCGATACCTACGTAGGCGTGGTCATGCTGGTGCGGGTGGTCGATGGCAGCCTGAAAAAGGGCGAGCGTTTCAAGATGATGGCCACGCACGCGGTCTACAACGCCGAACAACTCGGGGTGTTCACGCCGAAATCGGTGTCGCGCGAGGCCTTGAACACGGGCGAGGTGGGCTTCATCATCGCGGGCATCAAGGAGTTGCAGGCCGCCAAGGTCGGTGACACCATCACCCTCGAAAAAAAGCTGCCCAACAATCTCGGTCCGGCAGCCGCGGCGCTGCCCGGCTTCAAGGAAATCCAGCCGCAGGTGTTCGCCGGTCTCTACCCCACCGAAGCGAGCGAGTACGACCAGTTGCGCGACGCGCTGGAAAAGCTCAAGCTCAACGATGCCGCCCTGCGTTACGAGCCCGAAGTGAGCCAGGCGCTGGGTTTCGGCTTTCGCTGTGGCTTTCTGGGTCTGCTGCACATGGAGATCGTGCAGGAGCGACTGGAGCGCGAGTTCGACCAAGACCTCATCACCACCGCACCCTCAGTGGTCTATCAGGTCATGCTGGCCAATGGCGAGGTGATCGAGGTCGAAAATCCGTCGAAAATGCCTGATCAGGGGCGAATTGCCGAAATCCGCGAGCCCATCGTCACGGTGCATCTCTACATGCCGCAAGATTATGTGGGCCCGGTGATGACCCTGGCCAACCAGAAGCGGGGCATGCAGCTCAATATGGCCTATCACGGTCGCCAGGTGATGCTGACCTACGACATGCCACTGGCCGAGATCGTGCTCGACTTTTTCGACAAGCTCAAAAGCGTGTCGCGGGGCTATGCCTCGATGGACTATGAGTTCAAGGAGTACCGCGCCGCCGATGTGGTGAAGGTCGATATGCTGATCAACGGCGACCGGGTGGACGCGCTGTCCATCATCGTGCACCGCGCTCAGAGCCAGTACCGCGGCCGTCAGGTGGCGGCCAAGATGCGCGAGATCATTCCGCGCCAGATGTACGACGTCGCCATCCAGGCGGCCATCGGGGCCAACATCATCGCGCGTGAGACAATCAAGGCCCTGCGCAAGAACGTGCTGGCCAAGTGCTACGGGGGGGACATTTCCCGCAAACGCAAACTGCTGGAAAAGCAGAAGGCGGGTAAAAAACGCATGAAGCAGATCGGCTCGGTCGAAGTGCCACAAGAAGCCTTTCTCGCGATTCTGCAAGTCGAAGACTGATCCACTCCCCAAGAATATCCCGTATGGAAACTGCGCCCAGCGTTAACTTCACCCTATTGCTTTTCATCCTTCTGGTCATCACCGGCGTGTTCTGGTTTGCCGAGCGCTGGTATTTCGCGCCGCAACGCAGGCGCGCGGCGAAGTCGGCCGTGGCGCAGTTGGAAGAGCGTCGCAGTGCTCTGCAAAAACAGGGTCTGGCCGCAGACGGCGCCGTGGCCAGCGATGCCGACATCGAAGCGGCGCGCGAACGGGTGCAGCGTCAGCCCTGGTGGCTGGAGTGGACCGCCGGGCTGTTCCCGGTCATTCTGGTGGTGTTTTTGCTGCGCTCCTTTGTGGCCGAACCCTTCAAGATTCCTTCGGGCTCTATGGAGCCGACGCTGGTGCCAGGCGACCTGATTCTGGTGAACAAATTCGAGTACGGTCTGCGCCTGCCGCTGCTCGATACCCGCCTCACTCCGGGCGCGCTGCCCCAGCGCGGCGATGTGATCGTGTTCCGTTTGCCCAAAGATCCGAAAATCGATTACATCAAGCGCATCGTCGGGCTGCCGGGCGATACGGTGTCGTACGAAAACAAGCACTTGGTGATCAACGGTAAGCCGGTACAGGAAACGCCCTTGCCCGATTATTTCGATCCCAACACCATGACGTACTACAAGCAGTACATGGAAAAGCTGGGCACGCACGAGCACCGCATCATGATCAATCCGATGGCGCCGCCCTATGTCATCGGCGGGCCTGAAAGTTTTCCGCACCGCGATATGTGTCACTACAACGCCGAAGGTTTTGTCTGCAAGGTGCCGGCCGGCAACTATTTCGTCATGGGCGACAACCGCGACAACTCGCTGGATTCACGTTATTGGGGTTTTGTGCCCGAGCGCAATATCATCGGCAAAGCCTTTGTGGTGTGGATGAATTTCAGCGCACCGAAAAACATTGGGCTGATTCATTGATCGTCATTGCCGGATGGAGAAATCGGGGCCAATATGAAGCAGCATGACAAGCAGCGTGGCATCACCCTGATCGGGTTGATTTTCTGGGGCGCCATCCTCGCGTTCATCGTGGTCATTGGCGCGCAGGCGGTACCCACCGCCACGGAATATTTCGCCATTCAGAAGGCGGTCGATCAGGCGGCCAAGGCCGGCCCGACCGTGGCCGATATTCGTTCGGCCTATTCCAAAATGGCCGATGTCGATTACATCTCCTCCGTCACAGCGCAGGATCTCGACATCACCAAGGTGAATGACAAAGTGGTGATCTCCTTTGCCTACAACAAGGAAATTCACATTGCCGGGCCGGTGTACTTGCTGATCAAGTACGCCGGCCATTCCCACTGATTCCCGGGTGAGCACGGCACTAGAAACGCGGCTGGGCTACGTCTTCCGCGATCGCAAACTGTTCGAGCGGGCGCTCACGCATCGCAGCTTTGGTGCGGATCACAACGAGCGCCTGGAATTCCTGGGTGATTCGGTGCTCAACCTCTCGGCCGCCGCCTGGCTGTACCACCAGGCAGCGCGGCAAGACGAGGGGCAACTCTCCCGTCTGCGCGCGGCGCTGGTGCGGGCCGAAGCGCTGGCGGAAGTGGCCCGCGCGATCGACCTAGGGCGGTTTCTCAGGCTGGGTGAAGGCGAACTGCAGAGCGGGGGCGCCCAGCGTGAATCTATTTTGGCGGATACGGTAGAGGCGCTTCTTGGCGCGATCTACCTCGAAGCCGGTTTCGACACGGCGCAAGAGGTGATGCGCCGCTTGTTTGCCCCGCTCATGGATACGCTGGACGCCGACGTCGTCCGCAAGGATGCGAAAACGCAATTGCAGGAGTTTCTGCAAGGCCAGCGTCTGCCTTTACCCAGCTATGCCGTGCTCGACGTGCGTGGCGCCGCGCACCAGCAGCAATTCAAGGTGGAGTGCGCCGTCGAGGCACTCGGACTGAAAGTGGAGGGCGAGGGCGACAGCCGCCGCCGCGCCGAACAAGACGCCGCCACGCGCATGATCGAGCGCATTGGCCGAGGCGGCACAAAACCCGTGCGCCGTGGCAACCGGCCTGTGTTGGTGGATGAGCGCGGGCAAGTCGTTCAGCCAAGCCACGCGCCCGATGCGGCGCAGCCTGCGCTGGCGCACAATCAGCAGCGTCGCTCGCCGGTGCGACGACCGCCTAAAACTCTCAAATCGCCATGACCTCATCGCCCCCGGATTCGCCGCGTCGCTTCGGCACTGTGGCCATTGTCGGCCGTCCCAATGTGGGCAAATCCACCCTGCTCAATGCGCTGGTGGGCGCCAAGGTGAGCATCACCTCGCACAAGGCGCAGACCACGCGGCACCGCATCCTCGGGGTGACCACGCACGGAGCTTCGCAATTCGCGTTTGTCGATACGCCGGGCTTCCAGACTCAGCACATGCACGCCCTCAACCGGGCGATGAACCGCACTGTCACCGGCGCTTTGAGCGAGGTCGATCTGGTGCTCTGGGTACTTGAGGCGGGCAAGATTCTGCCGCAAGATCGCACCGTTCTTGAGGTCTTGCCCGATGACCGGCCGGTGATCGCCGTGGTCAACAAACTTGACCGCATCACTCCGCGCGAAAAGCTGCTGCCCTGGCTGGCTGAACTGGGGCAGCTGCGCAAGTTTGCCGAGATCGTGCCGATGTCGGCGCAAAAAAAAGCCGATGCGCCCCGGCTGCTGTCCATCATGGAGCCCTACCTGCATGAAGGTGAGTGGGGCTATGAAGAAGACGCCCTCACCGACCGCAGCGAGCGCTTCCTGGCAGCGGAGATTCTGCGGGAGAAGTTGTTCCGCCTGACCGGCGACGAATTGCCCTACACCAGCACCGTGGTCATCGAGCAGTTCGCTCAGGAAGGCGATCTGCGCCGCATTTCCGCGGCCATCATCGTCGATCGGGACGGACACAAGGCCATGGTGATCGGCGCGGGCGGCGAGCGCCTCAAGCGCATCTCCACCGAAGCGCGGCAGGACATGCAGGTCTTGTTCGACGGACCGGTTTTTCTGGAGGTCTGGGTCAAGACCCGTTCGGGCTGGGCCGACGACCAGGCCGCCGTGCGGGCCTTCGGCTATGAGGACTGAGCTGAGCGTCGAACCGGTTACCGTGCGCCCCGTGCCGCGCGCTCCCAGGCGCGGCGTCTCGGTGGAGCGTGTGCAGGAAGAGCCCATCTACGTCCTGCACAGTTACCCGTGGAAGGAAACCAGCCTGCTGCTCGACGTGTTCAGCCGACGCCATGGCCGCTTGGCGCTGGTGGCCAAGGGCGCCAAGCGGCCGACTTCCGCGCTGCGTGCCGTGCTGCTGGGTTTTCAGCCCTGCCACGCCAGTTGGAGCGGCCGCGGCGAGGTGCGCACCCTGACCCGGGCCGAGTGGGCGGGCGGGCTGGCGCCGCTGTCGGGACTGCCCCTGCTTTGCGGTTTTTATTTCAACGAACTGCTCGTGCGTCTGCTGGCTCGCGAAGACGCTCACGAAGGTCTGTTCGACGCCTATCACGCCGGCATTGCCGCGCTGGCGCAACGCCCCCATGCGACGGCGGGCGAGCTGGAGCCGGTGCTGCGCAGCTTTGAGTTTTCGCTGTTGCGCGAGCTGGGTTTTTTGCCCGACCTGCACCTCGAAGGGGCGACCTCCGAGCCCGTGCTGCCCGATGCGTTTTACCGGGTCGACCCGGATCATGGCGTGTCGGCCTGCTCCGCTTCCGATGCCCTGGCGGTGCGCGGCGAGGTGTTGCTGGCGCTGCGCGAAGGCCCGCCGGCAGAAGGCGATGTTGCACTGGCGCGGGCCGCGAAGACGCTGATGCGCAGCCTGCTTCACTATCATCTTTCAGGACAGATGCTGCGCACCCGCCAGCTGCTTATTGATCTCCACAAGTTATGAACCCAATGGCTTGCCCCTCCGATGCTGCGCCGCTGCTCGGGGTGAATATCGACCATGTCGCCACGCTGCGCAACGCGCGCGGAGGCAGTTTTCCCGATCCCGTGCTGGCGGCGCAGCAGGCGGTCGAAGCCGGGGCGGACATCATCACCTTCCACCTGCGCGAAGACCGTCGCCACATCCGCGATGCCGATGTTGAGCGGCTCAAGACCACCCTTTCGGCGCCGCTGAATTTCGAGTCTGCCCTCGCCCCGGAGATGCTCGACATCATCTGCCGAGTACGCCCGCAGATGGTCTGCCTGGTGCCCGAGCGTCGGCAGGAAGTGACTACCGAGGGCGGGCTGGATGTAGCGGGGCAGTTCGACCGCGTGCGCGAGGCCTGCGCCCGTCTGGCCGATTTCGGCTGCCGCGTTTCCCTGTTCATCGAGCCCAGCATCCGGCAAATCGAGGCCAGCGCCCAGGCTGGTGCGCCCTGCATCGAGCTGCACACCGGCGCTTACGCCAACGCTTTCGATGCCGCAGACGAAGCCACGCGGCAACGCGAATTCGATCGCATCGTCGCGGGCCTGAAGCTGGGGCGCAGCCTGGGCCTGCAGACCAACGCGGGCCACGGCCTGAGTCTGCAGAGCACGCCGGCCATTGCCGCACTGCCTGAAGTGAGCGAGCTGCACATCGGCCATGCGCTCATCGGTCATGCGGTGTTCGTCGGGCTGAAGCAATCGGTGCGTGACTTTCAGGCGGTGATCGCGCGCGCGGTGGCAACGCATTCATGATCTACGGCATCGGCACCGATGTCTGCTCCATTGCGCGCATGGACGCCGCGGTGCAGCGCAACGGCGACCGTTTCGCGCAACGGGTGCTCGGCGACGGCGAGCTGGCCGAGTATGAGCGCCGCATGGCCAAGGTGCGCCAGCGCGGCATCAACTACCTGGCCACGCGGTTTGCCGCCAAGGAAGCGTTCTCCAAATCCATCGGCCTGGGCATTCATAGCCCCATGCGCTGGCGCGATTGCGAGGTTCTCAAACTCCCCAGCGGACAGCCGGTCATCGTGCTGCATGACGCACTCAAAGATTGGTGCGAGGTCCGTTCGCTGCGGTTTCTGGTCTCGGTGTCCGATGAGGCCGATACCGCGCTGGCCATGGTTGTAGCCGAAGTGACTCGTCCTGACTGAGGCGAAAGGCATGCAACTGCTGATGCACTCCCCGTTGATCCTCGATGTGGCCGGGCTGCAACTCGGCGCCGCCGATCGCAAGCGCCTGCGCAATCCGCTGGTGGGCGGGGTGGTGCTGTTTGCGCGCAACTGGGAGAGTCGCAGGCAGCTCTCGTCGCTGTGCGCGCAGATCAAGGCGGTACGCCCTGATCTGCTGATCGCGGTCGATCACGAGGGCGGGCGGGTACAACGCTTTCGCACCGATGGCTTCACGGCACTTCCGGCCATGCGCGAGCTTGGGGCGCATTGGATGGCTGATGCCCCAGGCGCCATGCGGCGCGCGGCGGCGTGCGGTTTCGTGCTGGCTTCGGAGCTGCGGGCTTGCGGGGTGGATTTCAGCTTCACGCCCGTGCTCGATCTCGATTGGGGCGGCTCCAGCGTGATCGGTGATCGCGCGTTTCACGCCGATGCGCGGGTGGTGACGGTGCTGGCGCAAAGCCTGATGCTGGGTTTGGCGCGTGCTGGGATGGCGCATTGCGCCAAGCACTTCCCCGGCCACGGCTATGTGCGTGCCGACACGCATCTGGCCGTGGCGCACGACGCGCGCACCCTCGACGCCATTCTGAGCGCCGATGCCGCGCCTTATCAATGGCTGGCGCCCGGGCTGCGCGCGGTCATGCCGGCGCATGTGATCTATCCCGAGGTGGATGCGCTGCCCGCAGGTTTCAGCCCCGTCTGGCTGCGGGACGTGCTGCGCGAGCGCATCGGTTTTACCGGCGCGATACTCAGCGACGACCTCGGCATGGCCGCGGCGCGGGCCGGGGGCCAAAGTCTCAGCCAGGCTGCGCTGCAGGGTTTGCAGGCCGGATGCGACGCCATGCTGGTGTGCAACCAGAGCGTGGTCGATAACGGGCGACCGCTCGACGTGCTGCTGCGCGAGCTTGATCAGGCGCTGGAGCGCGGGCAGTGGACGCCCGATGCCCGCAGCGCCCAGCGCCGCCTCGATCTGCTGCCCACCCAGCCGCCTTTGGAATGGGACGAGCTCATGGTGAGCGACAGCTACCGGGCCGCGCTCGACGACGTTTTCAACCTGCCAAGCCCGGCGGGCCGGAAATAACCGTCAGGGGTAGAACAACACCAGCTTGTAACCGGCCGGGGCGGCACCGTTGACCTCGAGGTGCAGCAGCAATTGCACCTGCTGGCCGGCTGCCAGGCCCTCTGTCAGGGTGCGATGGGTGGCCTGCGCTTCGGGGAGGTATTGCGCGGCTTGCACCACTTTGCGTTGCAGAGTCATGTCCTGCGCATTGGTCAGGGTCAGCTCCAGCGCAGGCCAGGCCACGGCGCGGTCGGATCGGTTACGCAGCAACACGCTGAGTTGCAAGCCGCTGTCGGCCGGGCTGAGTGTGGAGGAGTCGATGACCAAGGCATCGAGGTTGCGCGGAGCGGCCAATTCGCAGCCGCTGGTCATCTGGCAGAGCTGTTGCAGCCAAGGGCGGCTGATCGGGTATTGCTGCGCCAGGGTGTCGCGCCAAGTCAGCGCGGCCTGAGCGGCGAGCACCAGAAGCAACAGCAGGCTGATGACGGCCAGCGCCGCGCGGGCAGGCGTGCTGCTCCAAAGGGCCTGGCGACGAGCTTTGCGGATAAATTCGGGCTCTGCTTCCTCCGGTTTTGCGGCGAGCGCGGGCGGGTTTTGCGGGCGGTCTTCGCTCTCGAATTGATAGTTGAGCGCGTCGTTCAGGTTGAACTCGGACAGCGGTGCGGCGTCGGGATCGAGACCGGCTTGGGAGGCCGATATCTCGTTCGCCGCAAGATCGCCTTCGGGTAACAGGTCGGCGGGCGATTCAGCGGGTGCCAACGCCTGGTCAGTCTCGGCCTCTTCACCGCGCCCAGGCGCTTGTTTCGCGGGAGCCCGGGGCGCCTGGCTGTAGGCCTGAACCGTCAGCGGCAGAAAACCTTGATAGGTCGGCTGATCGAGTGGAATGTTGTTCCAGCGCAGGCCCGCCGTCACGGGCACGGTGCTTGCCCGCGGTTCGGGCGGCGCTTCGGGCAGCGGGGTCGGTTCTGCTGGGGCCTGGGGCTCGGCGGCGGCGGGCGGCGCCGGGGTGAGATCGATCAGGTGATCGAGGGCGTTGAACGGTTCGCCGCAATGACCGCAGCGCACCCAGCCTTCGCGCAGCAAGAGCTGGTCGCGCACCACCTTGAAGGCGGTCTGGCAGTGGGGGCAGCGGGTGGCCTGTGCCATGCGCTGTTCAGGGGTGGGCGCGGCCCGCGAGGCAGACCCAGCCATCGAGCGTCTTGTCGATCTGCAGCGCGCAATAGGGCGCGTAGGTGTCGATGAGTTCTTCGGCCTGCCGGTCGAGTATGCCGCTGAGCACGAGCCAGCCACCGGGTTTTACATGTGCGGCAATCGCGGGCGCCAGCAGTTTGAGCGGCGCAGACAGAATGTTGGCGACGACGATGTCGAATTGCGCATCAGCCACCTTGTCGGGCAGGCCGGCCTGCACGGTGACGTCGTTGGCCGCGGCGTTGGCTTCGGTGGCCAGCACCGCGTCGGGATCGATGTCCACACCGACCACGGGGCCGGCGCCGAACTTGGCCGCGGCGATGGCCAGAATGCCTGAACCACAACCGTAATCGAGCACGCTGAGTTGGCTTGGCGTTTGGCGCGCCAGCCACTCCAGACAAAGCCGCGTGGTGGGGTGGGTGCCGGTGCCGAAGGCCAGCCCGGGGTCGAGGCGGATGATGGGCGCCGCAACCTCGGGCGGCTCATGCCAGCTCGGCACGATCCACAGCGCGTCGGCAATCGATACCGGCTGGAACTGAGACTGCGTCAGCCGCACCCAGTCCTGTTCTTCCACCGTGGACTGTTGCACCTCTTGCAGGTCGGGCAGGATGTCTTCGGCCAGCAGGGCGGCCAGCGCAGCGTCGGCCTGGGCCTCGTCGGCGAACAGCACGCGAAGCAGCGATTGCGCCCAGGCGCCCTTGGGCGGCGGCATGCCTGGCTCGCCGTACAAGGCTTGCTCCTGCGCCGTGTCACCGAAACGGTCTTCGACGCTCACGCTCAAAGCGCCGAGCTCCATCAGCGCATCGGAGAGGAGGTCGGCCTGCTCTTCGCTGACAGGGAGGGTGACTTCACGGTAGGTCATGGCGGATTTGTTCAAACCCTATCAGGCGGTATGCCGCGCGGCGAGGTATTCCTCGAGGTAGTGAATGCTGGTGCCGCCTTCGATGAAGCGCGCATCCACCATGAGTTCGCGGTGCAGCGGGATATTGGTCTGGATGCCGTCCACCACCATTTCCGAAAGGGCAATGCGCATGCGCGCGATCGCCTGCTCGCGCGTGGCGCCATGCACGATGATTTTGCCGATCATCGAGTCATAGTTGGGCGGCACGAAGTAGTTGGCGTAGGCGTGAGAATCGACCCGCACACCCGGGCCGCCTGGGGTGTGCCACATGGTGATTCGGCCGGGCGATGGGGTGAACTTGTAGGGGTCTTCGGCGTTGATGCGGCACTCGATGGCATGGCCGTTGAGGTGCACGCCGCGCTGGCGCACGGTCAGCTTCTCGCCCGCGGCAATGCGGATCTGCTCGACCACGATGTCGATGCCGGTGATGAGTTCGGTAACAGGGTGCTCGACCTGCACGCGGGTATTCATCTCGATGAAGTAGAACTCGCCGTTTTCATACAGGAACTCGAAGGTGCCCGCACCGCGATAGCCGATTTTTTTGCAGGCATCCGCGCAGCGGGCGCCGATACGCTCGATCAGCCGCCGTGGAATGCCGGGCGCGGGGGCTTCTTCGAGAATCTTCTGGTGGCGCCGCTGCATCGAACAATCGCGCTCGCCTAGCCACAGCGCGTTGCCGTGGGTGTCGGCCAGCACTTGAATTTCAATATGCCGCGGCTGGAGCAGAAACTTCTCCATATAGACCGCCGGGTTGCCGAAAGCCGCGCCTGCTTCGCTGCGGGTCATGGTCACGGCGTTGAGCAGCGCGGCTTCGGTGTGCACCACGCGCATGCCGCGGCCGCCGCCGCCGCCTGCGGCCTTGATGATGACGGGATAGCCGATCGAGCGGGCGATGCGGGTGATTTCGCGCGGATCGTCAGGCAGCGCCCCCTCCGAGCCTGGCACGCAGGGCACGCCCGAGCGGATCATGGCCTGCTTGGCGCTGACCTTGTCGCCCATCAAACGAATGGAATCGGGACGCGGGCCGATGAAGGCGAAGCCGGATTTCTCCACCCGCTCGGCGAAATCCGCGTTTTCCGACAGAAAGCCGTAACCGGGGTGAATCGCCTCGGCATCGGTCACTTCGGCAGCAGAAATAATGGCCGGCATGTGCAGATAGCTCTGCGCCGAGGGCGCCGGGCCGATGCACACGGCCTCGTCGGCCAGCCGTACATACTTCGCTTCACGATCCGCTTCTGAATAGACCACCACGGTCTGGATGCCGAGTTCGCGGCAGGCACGCTGCACCCGGAGGGCGATTTCGCCACGGTTGGCGATAAGGATTTTTTTGAACATGCGCGTTGTCCGTTCAATGACAGGGAAGGGCGGAAGCGCCCGTTGAGCGCAGGAGCCGTGGTCAGGAGCGGGCGCTCATGTGTGCCTCGGTACTGCCTGGGTTTGCTCCCCTGGGGGAGTCAAGAAACCGGAAGCGGCCCTGCGCTCTCCTGAAAAAGCCATTACTCGATCACGAACAACGGCTGGCCGAATTCGACGGCCTGACCGTTTTCGCCCAGCACGGCCTTGATCACGCCGTCTTTGTCGCATTCGATTTCGTTGAGAATTTTCATCGCCTCGATGATGCACAGCGTCTGGCCGACCTTGACCGTGTCGCCCACCTCAACGAACGGCGCCGCCCCCGGAGAAGAAGAGCGGTAGAACGTGCCGACCATCGGCGACTTCAGCACATGCCCTTGCGCCTCCGGGGCGGGAGCTGCTTCAGCGGCGGGTGCCTGAGCTTGAGCGGGCATGGCCTGGGGCGCGGCGTATTGCATCGGGGCCTGAGACGCAAACTGCGATCCCAACGGAGCGGGCATCTGCGCGTATTGAATGATGGGCTGCGGCTGCGCCTTGACGATTCTGACCGTGCCTTCGGCTTCCGTGATCTCCAGCTCGGAGACGTTGGAATCGGAGACCAGGTCGATCAAAGTCTTGAGTTTGCGTAAATCCATGATCTGTCGTTAAGTCGCTGATAAGTGTCGCATTAGACCATCAATTTTTACGATTCCCAAGATCGACTACAGCATGGCGCAAGGCCAGGGAGTAGCCGTGAGCGCCACAACCGCTGATGACGGCGGTGGCCAGATCGGAAAAGTAGGAGTGATGGCGGAACGGTTCGCGGCGGTACACATTGCTCAGATGCACTTCGATGAAGGGCAGGTCGGTTGCCGCGATGGCGTCACGCAGGGCAACGCTGGTGTGGGTGTAGGCCGCAGGGTTGATGATGATGTAGCGCGTGCCGTCCAGGCGCGCTGCATGTAACCGATCAATCAGGTCGCCTTCGTGATTGCTCTGGAAAGTCTGCACCTCCACCCCCAGTTCGGCAGCAAGGGTTTGCAGCGACTGGTTGATATCGTCCAGCGTGGTCGCGCCATAGATATGTGGCTCACGCTGCCCCAGCAGGTTGAGATTGGGGCCGTGGAGAACAAGGATGCGGGTCATGGAAGGGCGATTGAACAGGGTGGGATGAACGATGGTTGAACGCAACTCTGATGCGCGGGCTCAATGACCGGAGGGTACCGCTTCTTTCAGTTCGTCGAGAGAGGTTTTCCCCAGCTTTTGAAACACCACGTCGCCCTTGCCATCGAGCACCACGGTGAATGGCAGGCCCCCCTGCTTATTGCCCAGGCTGGTGCTCAGGGCGATGCCATTCATGCCGCCCAGCAGAATGGGATAGCTCACCGGATGCTCTTTCAGGAAATTGCGTACCGCAGTGGGGTTGTCGAGCGCAATGCCCACCATCTCGATGCCTTTGTCTTTGTTCTGCTGATAAAACTTCGAAAAATCTGGCATTTCAGCGATGCAAGGCGGGCACCAGCTCGCCCAGAAATTGATCACCAGTGGTTTTCCGCGGTATTGCGACAGATCGATGGATTTTCCCTGCAGATCGTCGAGTTTGTCAGCGAAAAAAGACTTGACCGCATTGTTTTCAACCGCAATGGGTACGCTGCGTTCACGCTGAAACCAGGCATTGCCGAGCACTGCGGCGATGAGAAGGATGATGGCGGCAGAAATCCAGATATTGACTTTGTTCATGGGGTTGTGGTGTAGCAATCAGACTGCTCGCATTGTGCATGGCCGGGGAAAAGCTTCAGAGTCTCGGGTTTTCCCCATCGCTGGCGGGGGCGCTCAGGAGTTGCCTGAGCGCACGCAGCGTGCCTCTGGGCGTGCGCCCTTGCGCATCAGGCAGCAGGGCGCCGCGCACGTCTTTTTCCGGGTACAGGCTCAGATGGGCGAGCACGGCTTGACGGTCATGCGGGGGCCAGTGCAGGGTGAGTTGTTCGACACGGCCGCGCCCGGCGTAGTGCGGGGCTTCGCCGACCTGAAAAGCGATGCCGTGGTCGATGCAGTGAATTTCCACGCCCTTGCTGTCGTCGGTGAACAGCAGCACATGCAGATCGGTGTGTTCGTTGGCGGTGCCGTGCCAGACAGCCCCGGCCAGATGCGGATTGAACGCCGCAAACGCTTCCATCAGCGTCAGCGCGGCGCGGCGCAACTGCAGCAATTGCGCGGGTTGGGTGTCAGCATGAAACAGGGCGAGTTCTTCGCGTACCTGCTGCTCGATTTCATCGTTGCTGGGCAGCAAATCGTGCGCCACGCGTTCGCCCAGCAGGCGCTTGGCGGCCTTGCGCTTGGCCGTGCCGTAGTCCAGACCGTCTTCGACGATCAGCCGCGCGGCCAGCACGGCGAGTTCAGCGCGCAGGGAGTCCATCGAAGTATGGTAGCGGCGACCGACTGGCACAATGAGCGTCTTTCCTCAACAAACGCTACGCATGGCCGTCCTCTCCGTTTCAGATTTGTCGCTCGCTTTCGGCCATGTGGCCTTGCTCGATCATGCCGCCATGTCGCTGGAGGTGGGCGAGCGGGTGGGCCTGATCGGTCGCAATGGCACCGGAAAGTCATCTCTGCTGCGCATTCTGGCCGGGCTGGAGCCGCCCGACGATGGCCTGGTGCAGGTGCAGCAGGGTCTGCGCCGGGTGTATGTGCCGCAGGAAGCGGATTTTTCTGCCCAGGCCAGCGTGTTCGATGTGGTGAGCGAAGGCGTGGCCGAAGCCCGCGCCCTGCGCGACCGTTTCGAGCGGCACGCGCCCGAAGACGACCTCGACGCCCTGCAGACCCGCATTGAACTGCTCGACGGCTGGAACTGGGAGACGCGCGTCGACCAAACCCTGCAGCGTCTGCAACTCGACGGCACGACGCTCGTGGGCAGTCTGTCCGGCGGGATGCAAAAGCGCGTGGCGCTGGCGCAGGCGCTGGTGGCGGCGCCCGACGTGCTGCTGCTCGACGAGCCGACCAATCACCTCGATCTCGATGCCATCGCCTGGCTGGAAGAACTGCTCACCGGCTTTCGCGGCAGCCTGATTCTCATCACCCACGACCGGGCGTTTCTCGACGATGTGGCGACCCGCATTGTCGAACTCGATCGCGGCACGTTGCGCAGTTATCCCGGGAATTTCGCCGCTTATGAGGCGCGTAAGGAGCAGGAACTGGCCGACGAGTCGGTGATGAACGCCCGCGCCGACAAGCTTCTGGCGCAGGAAGAGGTGTGGATACGCAAGGGCGTAGAAGCGCGACGGACCCGCAGCGTGAGCCGCATCAACCGCCTGGAGGCGCTGCGCAGCCAACGCGCGGCGCGGCGCGATTCGCTCGGGCGCGTCAAACTTGAGGTGGATGGCGGTCAGTCCAGCGGCAAGATCGTGGCCGAGCTGCAAGGCGTCAACAAGGCCTATGGCGACCGGGTACTGGTGCGCGAGTTTTCTGCCACGATTCTGCGTGGCGACAAGGTCGGCCTCATTGGGCCCAACGGCGCGGGCAAAACCACGCTGCTCAAGCTCATTCTGGGCGAGATCGAACCCGATAGTGGCACCGTGCGGCAGGGAACGCGCTTGCAGATCGCCTATTTCGACCAGATGCGCGCCGTGCTCAACCTTGACGCCACCCTGGCCGACACCATCAGCCCCGGCAGCGAATGGGTTGAGGTGGCCGGGCAGCGCAAGCATGTGATGAGCTATTTGGGCGATTTTCTGTTCTCGCCCGCACGGGCCAACTCGCCGGTCAAGTCGCTTTCAGGAGGGGAACGCAATCGCCTACTGCTGGCTAGGTTGTTCGCCCGCCCGGCCAATGTGCTGGTGCTCGACGAGCCGACCAACGACCTCGACATCGACACCCTCGAACTGCTGGAGCAGTTGCTGCAAGACTTTCCCGGTACCGTGTTTCTGGTCAGCCACGACCGTCGCTTTCTCGACAATGTGGTCACCAGCACGATAGTGAGCGAGGCCACGCCGGAAGACCCTGGCCGTTGGCGCGAATACGAGGGCGGCGTCTCCGACTGGCTCACCCAATCGCAGCGTGCCCGCGCCTTGCAGGCGCAGCTGAATAAATCGGCCGCAGGCGGGGCGGACAAGCGCGGCGCGGCGCCCACCAAATCGGCTCAGGCACAGCCGCCCATTCCCCCCGTACCGGCCAAGCGCAAGCTGAGCTACAAGGAACAGCGCGAGCTGCAGGAACTGCCCGGCCGCATAGCCGCCCTGGAGGCGGAGCAGAAATCGCTTTCCGATCAACTGGCCGATCCGGCGAGTTATACCTCTTCCACGACGCGGATCAGCGAGATGCAGGAACGTTACGCGCAGATCGACGAAGAACTGCTCCACGCCCTGGAACGCTGGGAAGTGCTCGATGGCAAGTGAGAGATTGTGAACAAATCCGCCATGACCGAAAACGATCCCAGCGCGCCGCTGTTGCAAAACGTCGATTTGCGCACCGACCCGCTGGCAGCCACTTACATCAAGCGAGAAATCGTGCAGGTGCAATTCGCCGTCGATTCCGGTGAATTGACCAGCCGCGAAGGCCCCAATCGTTACGCAGCGGGCGATGCCATCATCACCGGCGCCACCGGCGACCGCTGGAGCGTGTCGCGCGCCCGTTTCGAGGCGCGCTACCAAGCCCTCGCGCCGACGTCCATGGGACAGAATGGCGCTTACATCAACCAGCACATTCCCGTTCTGGCGCGGCAGATGCCCGCACCGTTTCGCATGGCCCGCAGCGCTGGCGGCGATCTGCTGCGCGGCAACCCCGGCGACTGGCTGCTGCAATACGCGCCGGGCGATTACGGCGTGGTGGAGCAGGGACGGTTTGCGCAGGTTTACCGGAAAGTCGCGCCTCCTTGAGCGCCCCCAAGGCTGGGCTGTGCCCAGCCCGCCCCCCGTGGGGGTCAAGGAAACTTGGGGCGGCCCGGCGTTTCCTTGAGAAGGCCGACTGAGCTGAATCAGGGTTTCGCTGCGCCGCCCGGCCCCATGCCGCCGCCAGGGCCCATGCCTCCGCCACCGGGACCCATGGCGCCACCTGAGCCCATCCCTTGATGCATGCCTTGCGCCGGGGGCGCATCAGGCAGCTTGACGCCGCGCTCCTTCGCACGCTCCTGCATCAGCTTGTGATGTTCTGCCCGGATCTGTTCCCGCTGCTCTGTGGTTTTCGCCTCGCGCATTTTGAGTCGGTATTCACGACGCTCCTTCTGCGTCATCAACTGGCTACCGTAAATGGTTTCCTGCTTTTGGGTTTGAGCGTAGGCAGAAGTTGCGGTCAGCCCTCCACCTGCGAGCAGGATGCTGAGAGACAAGGCAGTCAAAAATGGCTTGGTGGCAATCATGGCACTCTCCTGAAAAAGTTTTGAGTCAAGGTTGACCCGCAGTCAGGCTAGGCGTTTGCGGAACACGGGGATTGATGCGTGTCAATAATTTGGGGCGCGCAACTTCAGGGCCGATCAAGCGATTGCACGAGCACGGAGCGCCGCCGCTGCGTTCGTTTTCGGCACCCAGCGCGGCAGGCTTATTGATCATGAGGTTTCGTGAGAAATGGTCCGCCCTTCGCATAGGCTTCCCACTCGAATCGGTTGGCGAGGTAGGCATCGCGCCCGCGCAGGGTTTGCCACAGGCTCTCCAGCAAATAGGCGGGCCCGAAGAATGGGCCCCAAAGCTCGTATTGCCGCACATGCACGCGTTCGTGAGCGCGCAGCCGCTGCATGGCCGGGGCGTCGACCGCGAGGATGACATGCCCCAGAGTGAGGGCGACGAGGCGATGGCGGTTGGGCAGGCGCTGCATCCAGCGGCCCAGTTGCCCTCCCGTGCATTCCAGGGTGCGGCCGCTGCGGCGCAGCCGGGCGCCCAGCGCACAGGCGGGTAGGGCGGCGAGCAGGCCGAGCACCGAATAGGGCGCGGCCCAGAGCAGGCGTGCGGCCAAGGTCAGGCGGTGGCGAGAGCGGATCGGGCGCATGGGTAGACAACAGGTCAGGCGGCATAGCTTAGCCGTGCTCCGGCGCTGTCGCGGTGCGGCTCGCAGGCGTCATCCTGCCTACAATCGACGCCGTGTCGCAATCCTGCGGCGCAACGCTGGGGGTGCGGGGCTGCGGCAGCAGGCAGCTTCGCTGAGAGAGTCCCTTTGAACCTGATTGAGGTCATCCTCGCGCAGGGAAGCAGGGTGGGCAGCGCGCGCTATGGCGCGCATGGCCCGGCCGGGTTTCTGCGCGAGCACGCAGAAATGGGTCATGGCAACACACACAACCTCAAGTGACGCGGCGCACGCGTCCAATGCCTCGGTTCCCGTGGCGGAACGCATTTTCACCTTCACCGATGCCGCCGCGCTGTGGTTCAGTCTGGGGGTGGGGCTGCTGGTCATGCAGGTGGGCGCGTATCTGCGGCCGGGCTTGAGCCTGCCGCAGGCGGCCGGGGCGATTGCGCTGGGGTCCTTTCTGGGCGCGGGTTTGCTGGCCTGGGTGGCGGGGATCGGCAGCCGACACGGTCTGTCGAGTTCGGCGCTGATCGGGCGCACGCTGGGGCAGCGCTTCGCCATGCTGCCGGTGGCGCTCAATGTGGTGCAACTGCTGGGCTGGACGGCGTTCGAGCTGGTGATCATGCGCGACGGCACCCGCACCATCGTCGAGCAGGTGTTCGGTGCACGCGGGGCTTGGGTGCCCGTGGTGGCGACGCTGGCCTGGGGCTCGCTACTGCTGGTGCTGGCCAGCGGGCGGATGATCGGGCTGGTGCGGCGTTTCGTCAGCCGCGCGGCAATGCCGCTGATCGTCGCCTCGCTGCTCTGGCTGAGCTATCAGTTCGGACTCAAGGCCTGGCAGCACGGCTTTGCCGCGCTGTGGGCGCAGCCGGGCGACGGTTCGATGAGCTTGCTGGCGGCAGTGGATCTGGTGATCGCCATGCCAGTGTCGTGGCTGCCGCTGGTGGCCGACTATGCCCGCTACGGACGCCACGCCGGCGCCACGGCGCGCGGCACGTGGCTCGGCTATGCCGCGGCGAACATCTGGTGTTACGCGCTGGGCGTGCTGGTCATCAGCGTGTCGCCTGCCAATATCGACATGCTCAGCACCCTGCTGCTGGCTCAGGGCGGGCTGATTGCGCTGGGTTTCATTTTGGTGGATGAGGTGGACAACGCCTATGGCGACGTGCATTCGGGCGCGGTATCGACCAACTTTCTCAACGGCCGCTGGAGCATTCGTCGTATTGGCATGACCTTGGTGCTGCTGGCCACCGCGGCGGCGTTGGCGCTGCCGATGCACGCACTTGAGCCCTTTCTGCTCACCCTGAGTTCAATTTTCGTGCCGCTGTTCGGCGTGGTGATCGCGCAGCTGGCACCGGGTTTGCCGCCGCAGAGCAACTGGCGCTGGGGGCCGATGAGCGTGTGGTTACTGGGCATCGGCGTGTTTCAGTTGGGCACGGTCTGGTGGCCGAATTGGGGCTCGGCCCTGCCGAGCCTGGCCTTCACGCTGCTGGCGGCGGGGGTGCTGCGCTGGCGCGAGGCGCGGGCGCCCGCGGCGGCTTAGAGCGGCAGGCGCTTCGTCGCCAAAGGTGCGTGACCGTGGTTGAGCGGGCCGTGGCCGTGGCCGAGTTGCATGTCGGCCCCGGCGAGCAGCGCTTGTCGCACATAGTCCCGACCGTACGCCACGGCATCGGCCAGCGTTTCGCCCAGGGCGAGATAGCACGCGATGGCCGATGACAGGCTGCAGCCCGTGCCGTGGGTGTTGCGCGTGGGGATGCGCGGCGCTTCCCAGCGCCGCACTTCTCCATCGGGCAGACGCAGCAAGTCGGTGAGCTGCGGGCCGGGCAAGTGGCCGCCCTTGAGCAGCACCGCGTGAGCGCCCAGCACATGCAGCCGATTGGCCGTGTCTTCCAGCGCGTCGGCGTTGATGGTGTCCAGCCGCAGTAGCCAGGCGGCTTCGTCGAGGTTGGGGGTGATCAGCGTGGCGAGGGGAAAGAGCTCATCAACGAGCCGATCCACGGTGGATTCGGTGATCAGCTTGTCGCCGCTGGTGGCGACCATCACCGGGTCGAGCACCACATGGGCGAAACGATGGCGGCGAATGGCCTCGGCCACCACCCGCACCACGCCCACATCGTGCAGCATGCCGATTTTCACCGTATCCACGCCGATGTCTTCGACTACCGCGTCGATCTGCTGCGCGAGCAATTCGGGCGGCAGCGCCTGGATGGCGCGCACGCCTTGCGTGTTCTGCGCCGTGATGGCGGTGATGGCCGTCATGCCATAGCAACCCAGCGCCGCTATGGTTTTGAGGTCGGCCTGGATGCCGGCGCCGCCGCCGCTGTCGGAGCCAGCGATGCTCAGCACGCGGGCGTAACGCGCGACGGCAGGGGTGTCTTGCAGGGGTTCGGTCGCGTTCATGAATGGACGAAGGTGGACGAGTCGGTGAGCTGGCGCAAGGCTTGCGCGGCGGCAGCGGGGTCGGGCGCGGCGCACAGCGCCCGCACCACGGCCAAGCCATCGGCGCCTGCGACCAGCACTTGCGCCGCATTGTTCAGATCAATGCCGCCTATGGCGATCAAAGGCAGATCGGTGAGGGCACGCATCGCCCGCAGCCCTTCGAGGCCGAGTGCGGGGGCGGTGTCTTGTTTGCTCGGGGTGGAAAACACCGGGCTGACGCCGAGGTAATCCACCGGCATGTCGGCCGCCGCGCGCACCTGCTCGGGGTTTTCGACCGACAGGCCGATGAGGGCGTGCGGCATCAACCGTCGCACGTCTTCGGGCGGCAGATCGCTCTGGCCGACATGCACGCCGTCTGCGCCCACGGCCAGCGCCACATCGAGCCGGTCGTTGATGATCAGCGGCACCCCCAGCGGTGCGAGCAGGGCCTTGAGCGCGCGGGCACGTTCGACGAAAGGCCGGGTGTCGAGCTGCTTTTCGCGCAACTGCACGCAGGTGGCCCCGCCCCTCACCGCTGCGGCGACCACGGCCTCAACGCCACGCGGGCCGCACAGGGCGGCGTCGGTGACCAGGTGCAGCCGCAGCGCGGCCAGGGGCCAGCGACGGGAAGCTTCAGTCATCGGCTTGCAGGCGCAGCCGGGCGTGGAAGGTTTCGGCGTCCAGAAGTTGCAGGCCGTCGAGCAGGGCGATCTGCAGCTGGCCGACGCCACGGCCCTGCGCTTGCACTTGCGCGGCGGCGACTTCGCCGACCACGCCGAGATAGGCCATCGCGGCGACGGTGGCGTGAAACGCGTCGGGCTGCACGGCGCAGAAAGCACCGATCAGCGCCGTGGCTGAGCAGCCCACGCCCGTGACTCGGGTCATCCACACATGCCCGTTGGACAGGCGCACATGACGGCCATCGGGCGCGAGGATATGGTCGGTCGCGCCGCTCACGCAGACCACAGCGCCCAGGCGGGCGGCGAGCGTGCGGGCGGTCTGCACCGCGTCGTCCGACGCGGCGGCGCTGTCCACGCCGCGGGTGGCCGCCTCCACCCCGGCGACACTGAGAATCTCCGAGGCGTTGCCGCGCAGCACCGTGGGGCTGCCTGCGGCGAGCAACTCGGCAACGGCGCGGTTGCGGTAGGGCGTAGCTCCGGCACCCACCGGGTCGAGCACGACCGGAATGCCGCGCCCGCGCGCCGTCTGCAACGCCATGACCATGGCCTCGATCCACTCCGGCGACAAAGTGCCGATATTGAGCACCAGCGCCTGAGCGATGCCGGCCATGTCGCGAACCTCTTCGCGGGCGTGCGCCATCACCGGCGCGGCGCCCAGCGCCAGCAGGGCATTGGCGTTGTAATTCATCACCACGAAATTGGTGATGTTGTGCACCAGCGGTTGTTGCTGGCGCACGGCGAGCACATCGGCCCAGAGAGAGTCGGCATTAGGGGATGGCATGATTTTGAGCAGCGAAGTCGAGCCCCGATTATCGCCGCGCGCGGCGCGGCCGCAGGCCGTCAGGCGCGGTGATAGGGATGGCCGCTGAGCAGGCTGTGGGCGCGGTAAAGCTGTTCGGCCAGCAGCACCCGCACGAGGCCGTGGGGCAGGGTGAGGTCGGAGAGCCGCAGCAAGGTGTCGGCCTTCTGTTTGAGGCGCGGGGCCAGGCCATCCGCGCCACCGATGACCAGCGCGACGTCGCGGCCCTCCTGGCGCCAGTGCTGCAAGGCTTCAGCCAGCGCGGCGGTGGTGAGACGCTGACCGCGTTCATCGAGGGTAACGAGGCGCGCGCCCGCAGGCATTGCGGCCTCGATGCGCTGCGCCTCGCGTTCCATCACCGCTTCGGCGCTGATGCTGGAGCTGCGCGCCTCTGCCTTGATCTCCTTGAGCAGCAGGGGCGTTTCGGGCGGCAGGCGCTTGGCGTAGTCGGCATACGCTTCGTCCACCCAGTGCGGCATGCGCTGGCCCACGGCGAGCAGCCAGAGTTTCATGCTGGGACTAACGGCGGGTCAGCCAGCCGTGAGGCGGTCAGGACGCCCGTTTTTTGGCCGCAACGCGCTTGGTCGGCGTTGGGGGCGCAGCTTTCTTGGCCGCGGGACGCTTGGCCGCAGCAGCGGTGGTTTTGCGCGCGGCGGGTCGTTTGGCGGCAACCGGCGTCTCGGCGGGCTGTGCCCGCTTGCGGGCTGGTGTCACCGGGGCGGAGCGAGCGCCCGCAGCCGTGCCGACCACGCGGGTCACGCGCTTTTTCTCGGTGCCGGTTT
The DNA here is from genome assembly GCF_002482605.1 of Thiomonas sp. UBA7699. Lineage (NCBI taxonomy): Bacteria > Pseudomonadati > Pseudomonadota > Betaproteobacteria > Burkholderiales > Thiomonas > Thiomonas sp. UBA7699. The sequence continues at coordinate 106,084 of NZ_DLGH01000018.1, forward strand.
CGCCATACGGCGAGGTGCGCACGGGGGCGGTTTTCGCCGCGGCCTTCTTGGCGGCCGGACGCTTGCGGGCGACGGTTTTGCTGGCCGCGCTCTTGCGGGCCGCGGTTTTCCGAGCTGGCGCCTTGGTGTCGTCTTCAGGCTTGTCGGGGCGGCTGTCCGGACCCTTGGCGGCCACTTTCGCGCCGACCCGTTTGGCGCCGCCGAGCTTGAGGTGAACCGGCTTGGCGCCCCACAGTTCTTCGAGCTTGTAATACGCACGGATCGCGGGCTGCATGATGTGCACCACCGCGGCGCCGCAGTCCACCAGCACCCACTCGCCGGTTTCTTCGCCTTCGGGGTTGCGCACATCGAATCCGGCGGCTTTCACGCTGTCGCGCACACTGCTGGCCAGCGCGCGCGTCTGGCGGTTGGACGTGCCGCTGGCGACGATGACCCGGTCGAACAGGCTGGTGAGTTCTTCGGTGTTGAACACCTCGATGTCCTGGGCCTTGACGTCTTCCAGAGCGTCGACGATGGTGCGTTGCAGTTTGCGGATATCCATGCTGATGAGTGCGTTATGAGTGCGTGTAAAGGCGATGTTGATCAATGTAGTGTGCCACAGCGGCAGGCGCCAGCCCGGCGAGCGATTCGCCTTGGGCGAGATGGCGGCGGATGCGCGTGGCCGAGAGATCAATCTCGGGCATGGACAGGCGGTGCAGGAGATGCCCGCTGGCGGCTAGGGCTTCAACGAGTTGAGGCGGCGCCTTATCGTCGTAGCCCGGTCGCCGCGCGGCGGCCAGATCGACCTCGGACACGATATCTTCCCAGCCATTCCAGGTCGGGAGGTTGCGCAACTGATCGGCGCCCAGAATGAAGGTGAACGCCGCGTCTGGATGCGCGGCGCGCAACTCGCGCACGGTGTCGATGGTGTAGCTCGGCCCCTGGCGCTTGAGCTCGATGTCGCAGGCGCGCAGACCGGTGCGCCCGGCGATGGCGAGGTTCACCATGTCCCAACGCTGTTGCGGGCTCGCCGCCAGCGGATCGCGCTGCCAAGGCTGCCCAGCGGGGATGAACCAGACAGCGTCGAGCGCCAACTCGCTGCACGCGCTCTGCGCGAGTTGCAGGTGCGCGTTGTGAATCGGGTCGAAACTGCCGCCGAGCAAACCGATGCGCCGGGGCGTTGCCGAGGCGACGCCACTCATGCAGCGGCCCAGTCCCGCGGCTTGAGAAAGGTGTCGTACAGCTGCGCCTCGGGCGAGCCCGCCTCGGGGTGCCAGTCATAGCGCCACTTCACGATAGGCGGCATGGACATGAGGATGGATTCGGTGCGCCCGCCCGACTGCAGACCGAAGTGCGTGCCGCGGTCCCACACCAGATTGAACTCGACATAGCGCCCGCGGCGGTAGGCCTGGAAGTCGCGCTCGCGTTCGCCGTAGGGCAGGGCGCGACGCCGCTCGACGATGGGCACATAGGCCGGCAGGAAGGCATCACCCACGGCGCGCATCAGGGCGAAACCCTGCTCGAAGCCGCCCTCGTTGTAATCGTCAAAAAACACACCACCGATGCCGCGCGGCTCGTTGCGATGCTTGAGAAAGAAGTATTCGTCACACCACGCCTTGAAGCGCGGATAGTGGTCATCGCCAAACGGCGCAAGCGCCGCCTGGCAGGTGCGGTGAAAGTGGCGGGCGTCGTCTTCGAAGCCGTAATAAGGCGTGAGATCCATGCCGCCGCCGAACCACGCCACCGGCGCCTGGCCTTCGGGCTCGGCCATGAGCATGCGCACATTCATATGCACCGTCGGCACATAGGGGTTGGTCGGGTGGAACACCAGCGAAATGCCCAGCGCCTCAAACGGCGCTCCCGCCAGTTCGGGCCGGTGCTGCGTGGCCGAAGGCGGCAGCTTGGGGCCGCGCACATGCGAAAAGTTGCAGCCCCCGCGCTCGAGCAGACCGCCAAACTCGATCAGACTGCTGATGCCCTCGCCCTGCAGCGGCGAGTCGGCGGGGCGCGTCCACGTATCGCGGCGAAAGGGCTGACCGTCCGCAGCTTGAAGCGCTTCGAGGATGCGGGCCTGGAGATCGAGAAGGTAAGAGCGGACCTGTTCGGTTTGCATTGCGGCGGTTTGCATGACAGTAAAGCCCGCGCCATGCGCCAGGCTCATTTCAGAAGGTCACAATTCTTTCACGATTGCCGAGCGCCCGACGCGCAAAACAAAAGCCCAGGCGCTGGCCTGGGCTTGGGTGTTTGGTGGACCGAAGGAGGATCGAACTCCCGACCTCTGCATTGCGAACGCAGCGCTCTCCCAGCTGAGCTATCGGCCCGAAAAACAAAATCATAACCGACGCCGGGAAGCGGGATCGATTGCCGGGGGTGGGGTGATTGGTAACGAACGGTATCTCAGGTGGTGAGGTGCGACTTCCCGGCCTACCATCGAGTCGTCATAAATCCGTATTCGAACCCGGTGGGGTGGGATGATGCGTTACGACGCTGCGGTGCTCGACCGCCAATTCAACAATCGTGAGCTGGTGCCCGACTGGGCCGACTATCTCGCGCGCTGGAAGCGCGACTCGCAGGAGGCGCGGTTGAACTGGCCCTGCCTGCTCGATCTGCCGTATGGCGATTCGATTGCGCAGACGCTGGACTGGTTCGCCCCGGCCGCGACGGGGTTGGCGCCCTGTCTGGTGTTCATCCACGGGGGCTGGTGGCGTTCGCTGGACAAGGCTGATCACAGTTTCATCGCGCCGCCGTTCGTGGCGCGCGGGGTGCATGTGGTGGTGGTGAATTACGCACTTGCCCCCGGGGCGCCGTTGCAGCAGATCGTGGGCGATGTGGTGCAGGCGCTGGCGTGGGTCTGGCGACGGGCGGAAGACTTTGGCGTGGATCGTTCTCGCATCGTGTTGGCGGGGCATTCTGCGGGTGCGCATTTGGCGGCCATGATGCTGGCCTGTCGCTTCGATTGGTACGGCGACGATCTGCCGGCCCAGATTCCGGCGGGTGCTCTCGCGTTGTCGGGGGTGTACGACCTGGAGGCGGTGCGCAAGACGGCGTTTTTGCAGCGCGATCTGAAGCTCACGCAACATTCGGCGCGGGCGATGTCGCCGGCGTGGTTGCCTCCCGCCGGGCCGGCTGCGCTGGCCTTGGCGGTGGGCGCTGACGAGTCTGAGGCTTTTCACGCGCAGGCCCGGTTGATGCACCGCCACTGGCCCGGATCGGGCAAGACGCTGGTCGTTCCGGGCGCGCATCACTTTTCGGCGCTGGACGCGCTGGCGCAGCCGGGGTCTGCGTTGCACAGCCGTCTGTGGGATCTGATCGGGACGCGAGGGCGCGAGCGCTTGAACGAAACCGCCGACGCTGCCAACACCGCTGATACCGCGCAAGACCTCACTCCGGCCGATTGAGTCCGTCCTGTTGCGACTCCAGCACCCGCAACAGGCTGGAGGTGTCGTCCCGTCCCCAGCCGGATTGCATCAGCGCTTCGAGCTGACGCTGCACCTGTTCCAGTGCGGGCAGATGCAGCCCAGCAGCCTGGGCCGATGCGGCGATCAGGCCGAAGTCCTTGGCGTGCAACCGGGCTTCGATGCCCGCGGCGAAATCGCGTTCGGCCATCTTCGGGCCCATCAGATCGAGCATGCGGCTGCCGGCAAAACCTGTGGAAATGGCGCCAAGCACCGCGTGGGCGTCCACGCCTTGTCGCGTGGCATAAAGCAAAGCCTCGGCGATGGCTTCGATGGTGACGACCTGAATGAGTTGATTGCAGGCCTTGGCTACCTGGCCGCTGCCGCTGGGCCCGACGTGGCGCACGTTTTGGCCGAGGGCGCGCAGCAAGGGCAGGGCGCGGGCGAACACTGCGGCATCGCCGCCGACCATGATGCTCAGGCTGGCTTGCTTCGCGCCGTTCACGCCGCCCGACACGGGGGCGTCGAGAAAATGCAGCCCGGCGGCCTGCAGGGCCTGCCCGATTTCACGCGCCCCTTCCGGTGAGATGGTGCTGTGGTCGACGCACACCGCGCCGGGCTGTGCGCCGTGCAAAGCACCCTCCGGGCCGCAGAGCACATTGCGCACGTCTTCGGTCGAGGTGACGTTGGTGAAAATGAACTCGGCGCCGCGCGCGGCCTCTGCCGGGCTGGCGCAGAGCTGAACGCCCAGCTCGGCCGCGGCAGCGCGGCTGCTGTCGCTGCGGGCATAGGCTTTGGCGCTGCAGCCCAGTTGCAGCAAATGGCCCAGCATGGGCGCACCCATGGCACCCAGGCCGATGAAAGCAATGGAAGTCGTCATGTCGGACCAGTTAGAGTTTGGTTTGCCTTTTGCTTCGCGGCCTCAAAATATCGGCAAAGGTGGACGAAAGGGCGAGCGGCATAAGCAAGGATAAGGAAGGCATAGGGGCCTTCTATAGCCTGAATTGAAAGTGTCCATTGGACGTTCAGGGACGCGTTCTCTACAGTGTGCACTGCAACATAAATGAAGGTAAAACCTTCTCTACAAGGTCGGCGACAGCCGAACGTCAACAGCAACCTCAAGGAGTTTCACATGTCTTTGATCAACACTGAAGTCAAACCTTTCAAGGCCACCGCTTTCCAGAATGGCAAGTTTTTCGACGTGACCGAGGCCAGCCTGAAGGGCAAATGGTCGGTCGTGGTGTTCTACCCCGCCGACTTCACCTTTGTCTGCCCGACCGAGCTTGAAGACCTGGCCGACAACTACGACACTTTCAAGGCTCTTGGGGTGGAAATTTACAGCGTTTCGACAGATACGCATTTCGCCCACAAAGCCTGGCACGACACCTCCGAAGCGATCAAGAAGGTGAACTATCCGATGATCGGCGACCCGACTGGCGCGCTGACCCGCAATTTCGATGTGATGATCGAAGAAGAAGGCTTGGCGCTGCGCGGCACCTTCCTGATCAACCCGGAAGGCGTGATCAAGCTGTGCGAAATTCATGACAACGGCATCGGCCGTGACGCCAAGGAACTGCTGCGCAAGGTTCAGGCCGCGCAGTATGTGGCCTCGCATCCGGGCGAAGTCTGCCCGGCCAAGTGGAAGCAAGGCGCGGCCACGCTCAAGCCTTCGCTGGATCTGGTCGGCAAGATCTGATTTTCAGCCCCCCGTAGAGCCTGGCCCAGTAGTCAGTAGTCTTTGGGTCAGGCCGCGTCTCTTTGAATCGGCACGCGGCGCACGGCAATCCGCCGGACGAAGCAGTGGCCTATTCCTGCCCGACCCCCACCCGCATCCCGAAGGAGCACGCCATGCTCGACGACACCCTGCTTTCGCAACTCAAGACTTACCTGGAGCGCGTCTCTCAGCCGTTCACGCTGGTCGCCTCTCTGGACGATAGCGAGAACGCGGCGCAGATGCGCACCCTGCTGGAGCAGATCGCGAGCCTGTCCGACAAGATTTCGGTGCGGTTCGACGGCACCGACGCGCGGCGCCCGTCCTTCGCTCTGGAGCGTGTCTCGGGCCCGGCGCAGCATCTGCGGTTTGCCGCGATTCCGCTGGGCCATGAGTTCACCTCGCTGGTGCTGGCGTTGTTGTGGACTGGCGGCCATCCGCCCAAGGTCGAGGCGGAGACCCTCGAGGCGATTCGCCAGCTCGACGGCGACTATCGCTTCGAGGTGTATATGTCGCTGAGCTGCCATAACTGCCCGGACGTAGTGCAGGCGCTGTCGCTCATGGCGGTGTTCAACCCGCGCGTGCAAACGGTGGTGATCGACGGTGCGCTGTATCAGAGCGAGGTCGAGTCGCGGCAGATCATGGCGGTGCCCACGGTGTATCTCAATGGCGAGCTGTTCGGCAGCGGGCGCATGGATGTGGAGGAGATCGTCGCCAAGCTCGACAGCGGCTCTGCGCAGCGCGACGCCGCCAAGCTCAACGCCAAAGCGCCTTACGACGTGCTGATTGTGGGCGGTGGCCCCGCTGGCGCGGCTGCCGCGGTGTACGCGGCGCGCAAGGGCATTCGCGTGGGGCTGGCAGCCGAGCGTTTCGGCGGACAGGTCAACGACACATTGGCGATCGAAAACTACATCTCGGTGCTGGAAACCGATGGCCCGAAATTCGGCATGGCGCTCGAAGCGCATGTGCGGCAATACGGCGTGGAGATTCTCAATCAACAGCGCGCCGATAAGCTCATTCCCGCAGAGCACGAAGATGGGTTGATCGGCGTGCAGTTTGCCCACGGCGGCCGCCTTCAGGCGCGCAGCGTCATCCTCTCCACTGGCGCGCGCTGGCGCAATGTGAACGTGCCGGGCGAAGCCGAGTACCGCAACAAGGGCGTGGCGTACTGCCCGCATTGCGACGGCCCGCTGTTCAAGGGCAAGCGGGTGAGCGTGATCGGCGGGGGCAACTCGGGCGTGGAAGCCGCCATCGATCTGGCGGGTCTGGTGGCGCATGTCACTCTGCTGGAATTCGCGCCCGAGTTACGCGCTGACGCGGTGCTGGTGAGCAAGCTGCGCAGCCTGCCCAATGTCACCATTCACACCAACGCGCAAACCACCGAAATCACCGGCGACGGCAGCAAGGTCAACGGCCTCACCTACACCGACCGCGCCAGCGGCGCCAGCCATCATCTGGAGTTGGAGGGCGTGTTCGTGCAGATCGGCCTGGTGCCCAACACCGAGTGGCTCAAGGGCGTGGTCGAGCTCAGCCGATTCGGCGAAATTGTGGTGGATGCCAAAGGCCAGACCTCGGTGCCCGGCATCATGGCTGCGGGCGACGTGACGACCGTGCCCTACAAGCAGATCGTCATCGCCGCGGGTGATGGCGCCAAGGCCGCGCTCAGCGCCTTTGACTATCTCATCCGCACCCCGGCGCCGCAGAGGGCCGAAGCCGTGGCCGCCTGATGGGATAACTGCGCGGGGCAGGCCGTCGATACACTTGTGCAGCACTCTGACTTCGTGAGAACCGATATGCTGTTGATGGTCCTGTCCCCCGCCAAATCGCTCGACTACACCACCCCGCCTACGACGTCCATCGCCACCCAGCCGCAGTTCACCCTGCAGGCCAAGGTGCTGGTGGACGGGCTGCGCAAGCAAAGCCCGCAGCAGCTCAGCGCGCTCATGGGCATTTCCGACAAACTCGCCGCGCTCAACGCCGCGCGCTTTGCCGAATGGCAGCCCAGCTTCACCCCGCAAGACAGCAAGCAGGCGGTGTTGGCATTCAATGGCGATGTGTACGAAGGGCTCGATGCCCGCAGTCTGAGCGAAGCCGATCTGAAATGGGCACAGCAGCATCTGCGCGTGCTCAGCGGGCTTTACGGCGTGCTGCGCCCGCTCGATCTCATGCGGCCCTACCGCCTGGAGATGGGCACGGCCTGGCCCAATGCCAAGGGCAAGGATTTGTACGCCTATTGGGGGACGCAAATCGCCGAAAACCTCAACGCCGAATTGGCTGGCGGCAAGGGCGAGCCGGTGCTGGTGAATCTGGCTTCCGATGAATACTTCCGCAGCGTGGATCGCAAAGCGCTCAAGGCGCGCGTGGTGCAGCCGCTGTTTCAGGACGGCACGCCCCAGACTGGCTACAAAATCGTGAGCTTTTACGCCAAGCGTGCGCGCGGGCTGATGGCGCGCTATGTCATTGAGCATCGCTTGACTCATGTGGATGCGCTCAAGGCGTTCGACAGCGACGGCTACCGCTTCGTGCCCGAGGCCTCCAAGATTGATCAGTGGGTTTTCCGCCGCGACAAGGTTTCCGCATGAACGCATCGCCGGTTTTGACGGTTTACGGTTTGACCCAGTGCGACACCGTCAAGCGGGCGCGGCAGTGGCTGCAGGCGCAGGGCGTGGATTTTCAGTTTGTCGATTTCAAGAAAACCCCGCCCAGTGCCGCGCAGATTTCAGCCTGGGCCGAGGCCGTCGGCTGGGAGGCGCTGCTGAACAAGCGCGGCACCACCTGGCGCAAGCTCGATGCGGCTACGCAGGCCCGCGTGGTCGATGCGCCTAGCGCGGTGGCGGTTCTGGCGCAGCATCCCAGCGCCATCAAACGGCCCGTGGTCGAGACGGGCGGGCAGCTTCTGGTCGGGTTTGACGAAGCCGCCTGGCGCGCCACGCTATCCCATTTTTGAAGCTTTTCTCATAACAGACGCCGGGCGAGTTCACTGCCCAGCGCCAGCAGGGTGAGGGTGGGCGGCAGCCCCCAGGGCTCGGGAATGACCGAGGCGTCGCACACATGCAGATTCGGGCTGTGGCAGCTTAGGTTTTCGTCGAGCATCTCGCCCAGACGCACGCTGCCGCCGGGGTGCGCCGCCACCCAGGGCGACACATAAGGCTTGCCCGAACCGGCGGCCTTCAACACCGCGCGCGCCTGCTCCACGCCCGTGCGCATCTTCAGTCGGTCGCCCGGCCCGAAGCGCCGCCAGGGGCGCCCGTGCGGGTCGATGCGGCCTTCGATGTCATCGCGGATTTTCACCATGATCATCGCCGTGTGGCCGTAGCTGAGCAACTGATCAGGCCGACCGGCAGCCCAAGTGAAGGCGCGGAAAAAATTGGCCGGAACCGTGATGTCCGACAGCATGTAGCCCGCGTCGGCGTTGAAATAACCCGCTGACATGGAGATGTCGTGCGGGCGTCGCAGAGCCGGCACGTGGCCCATGACAATGCGCAGCGGGTCGCAGAAAAAACCGTCACCCGCCTGCTCCACGCCGCTGTGCTGCAGGATGGCCGGGCTGGCAATGCCGCCCGCACTCAGAATCACCCGTCCCGCGCGGAAGATTTGCGCCGCGCCGCTCTGGTGTTGCGCTTCCACCCCGATGGCCCGGCCCTGTTCGAACAGCACGCGCGTGACCCGAACGCCGGTCTGCAGATCCGCGCCGTGGCGGATCGCCTGCTGCAACAGCGTCTGCGCCGACCAGAAGGCCTCCGGCGGGCAGATACCCTGTGCGCAGCGCGACTGGTCGATCATCTTGGGCAGCGGCTGCCAGGGCAGACCCAGAGACTCTCCAGCCTGCATCAGCAGGGAAGGAATCGGCGTGAGCAGATCGTCGCGCAAAGGGGCATGCGGCAGTTCGGACTGCACCCGTTCGAGCGCGGCGGCAAGGTCGATGCCGTGACGGGCAAACATCGCCAGCGGCGGAGGCGTGGCGGTGTGATAGAAGGTGACCGATCCGCCGCCCACCCGCAGGCTGCGCAGCAGCACCACACCGGGCGCGATGTGCATCGCCTCTTTGCGGCGCAGGAGTTTGAGCAGGTTGGTGCCGGGAGGCGGCCCCGAGCCCTGTTCCAGAATGCGCACCCGCGCACCGGCGCGGGCCAGATCGCGCGCCACCATCGCGCCCGCCGGGCCCGATCCGACCACGAGAACGTCGGGGATCGGCGCGGCGTCTGTCATGCGGGTGCGCTGTGGCGAGAGCGCTCAGAGGGTGTGAATGAATCCGGCGTGGCCGAGCAACGTGCCCAAACGCCTCCGATCAAGGCGCAAAGCGCAGCCGTGCCCGTCGGCACGGCGCTCAGTTACGACACCGAGTGCAACGCCGAGCGGGGGTGTTTGGGCGCGAGGAGTGGGCATGGCTGACTGGTTCACACCCTCTTAAGCCGCCAGCAACTGCCGCAGCACAAAGGGCAGGATGCCGCCGTTGCGGTAGTAATCGACCTCGATCGGCGTGTCGATGCGCAGCTTGAGTTTGACCTGCTGCTTGCTGCCGTCCGCCCGGGTGATGGTCAGCAGGGCGTCCTGTTGCGGCCGCAGGGTATCGCCCAGATCGATGGCGAAGATCTCGTCGCCCTTGATGCCCAACGACTCCCACGAATCATTGCCGAGGAACTGCAGCGGCAACACGCCCATGCCCACCAGATTGGAGCGGTGGATGCGTTCGAAACTGCGCGCCACCACAGCCTTCACGCCCAGAAGCTGCGTGCCCTTGGCCGCCCAGTCGCGGCTGGAACCCGTGCCGTATTCCTCGCCAGCGAAGATGACCGTGGGCGTGCCTTCGGCGATGTACTGCATCGCGGCATCAAAGATGAACATCTTCTTGCCAGACGGCTGGAACAGGGTCACGCCGCCTTCCTCACGCGAGCCGTCGGCCCCGGCCGGAATCATCAGATTCTTGATGCGCACATTGGCGAAGGTGCCGCGCATCATCACCTCGTGGTTGCCGCGGCGCGAGCCGTAGGAGTTGAAGTCGGCCTTGAGCACCCCGTTGGCCTGCAGCCATTGTCCGGCGGGCGAGGTTTCCTTGATCGGGCCTGCGGGCGAGATGTGATCGGTCGTCACCGAATCGCCGAACAGTGCCAGCGCGCGTGCGCCCTGCACCTGCAGCGACGTGGCCGCAGGCTGCATGCCGAACCCGGCGAAGAACGGCGGTTCGGCAATATAGGTGCTCTTGGGCCAGTCGTACACCTGCCCCTTGACGCCTTCGATCTTCTTCCACAGCTTGCCCGGCTGCGTGGCGACCTGCGCGTAGTTCTCGCGGAACACCTTGGGGTTCATGGCGAACTTCATCAGCTTGTCGATTTCTTCGCTGCTCGGCCAGATGTCGCCCAGATAGACCGGCTTGCCGCCCTTGCCATAGCCCACAGGTTCGGTCATCAGGTCGCGGCGCACCGTGCCGGCAATGGCATAGGCCACCACCAGCGGCGGGCTGGCGAGGAAGTTGCCCTTGATATTGGGATGGATGCGCGCTTCGAAGTTGCGGTTGCCCGACAGCACAGCGGTACACACCAGATTATTGGCGGTGATGGTGGACTCGATGTCGGGCGCGAGCGGCCCGGCATTGCCAATGCAGGTGGTGCAGCCGTAGCCGGCAAGGTAGAAGCCCAGCTTTTCGAGGTAGGGCAGCAGGCCGGCTTTTTCGAGATATTCCGTCACCACGCGCGAGCCGGGGGCCAGCGAGGTTTTGACGTGTTTTTTCACCTTCAACCCGGCTTCGACGGCCTTTTTGGCGAGCAGCCCGGCGGCCAGCAGCACGCTGGGGTTGGAGGTGTTGGTGCAGGAGGTAATGGCGGCGATGAGCACGTCGCCATCGGCGATTTCGATGCCTTCACTGGTTTTGAAGGTGCGGCTCAGGCGGTCTGCAGGCTGGTTGAAGCCGTTGTCGGCCACCGGCGCCGAAAACAGTTTGTCGAACTGATGGCTGACTTCGCTCAGGGCAATGCGGTCTTGCGGCCGTTTGGGGCCGGCCAGCGAGGGCTCGACCGTACCGAGATCGAGGGTGAGAGTCTGCGAGTAATCGATCTGCCCGGCCTTGGGCACGCCGAACAGCTTTTGCGCCTTGAAATAGGCCTCGAACAGCTCGATCTCGCTTTTGGTTCGGCCGGTGCCCTTGAAGTAGTCGAGGGTCTTGTCGTCCACCGGGAAAAAGCCCATGGTCGCGCCGTATTCAGGCGCCATATTGCCGATGGTGGCGCGGTCGGTGACCGACAGGCTGGCCGTGCCTTCGCCGAAGAACTCGACGAACTTGCCGACCACCTTGGCCTTGCGCAGCATTTCGGTGATGGTGAGCACCAGATCGGTGGCGGTGACGCCGCCGCGCAGCTGGCCCTTGAGTTCCACGCCCACCACGTCGGGGGTGAGGAAGTAAACCGGCTGACCGAGCATGGCGGCTTCGGCCTCGATACCGCCCACGCCCCAGGCCACCACGCCGATACCGTTGATCATGGTGGTGTGGCTGTCGGTGCCCACCAGGGTATCGGGGTAGGCGACGCCGTCCTTGGTTTGATGCACACCGCGGGCGAGGTATTCGAGGTTGACCTGGTGCACGATGCCGAAGCCCGGCGGCACCACACCGAAGGTATCGAAGGCCTGCATGCCCCACTTCATGAACTGGTAGCGCTCGCGGTTGCGCTGGAACTCGATCTGCATGTTCAGGTCGAGCGCCTTTTTGGTGCCGTAGTTGTCGACCATGACTGAGTGATCGACCACCAGATCGACTGGCACCAGCGGTTCGATGGACTTGGGGTTTTTGTGTTGTTGCGCGGCGGCGTTGCGCATCGCGGCCAGATCGACCAGCAGCGGCACGCCGGTGAAGTCTTGCAGCACCACGCGGGCGACGACGAAAGGAATTTCATCGGTGCGGGCGGCGTTGGGCTTCCAGTTTGCGACCTGTTTCACATGCTCGGCGCTGACTTTCTTGCCGTCGCAGTTGCGCAGCACCGACTCCAGCACGATGCGGATGGACACCGGCAGCCGAGACAGATCCGTGCCCAGTTCTTTGGCGAGTTGCGGCAGGGAATAGAACGATGCGGACTTGCCCGAAGCGGTCTTGAAGGTCTTGCGCGTTTTGGCGTAGGCGTGGGCGGGCGCGGCGCTGGCGGGTTTGGTGGGCATGGAGGTCTCCGAGGTCAGATGACGTACAGATCAACGTAGTCGTGCACAGGCATGGATTCGAGCAAGTTCTGATCCAGCGACACGTCGAGAATGGTTTTTTGTTGTTTGCCCGGAAAGCGCCGTGCCAGGTTGGTGCGGAACTTGGCTTCGAGCAGAGGGATGCCGTCGGCGCGGCGGCGCTTGTGGCCGATGGGATATTCCACGGCCACCTCGGGCAGCACCGAGCCGTCCTTCAGGGTCACGGTCAGTGCATTGGCGATGGAGCGCTTTTCCGGGTCGTGGTAGTCACGGGTGTACTGCGGGTCTTCGACGCAGACGATTTTTTCGCGCAGGGCATCGATGCGCGGGTCGGCGGCGACCGTGTCTTCGTAATCGCCCGCAGTGAGGCGGCCGAACAGCAGCGGCACCGCCACCATGTATTGAATGCAATGGTCGCGGTCGGCCGGGTTGTTCAGCGGGCCCTTCTTGTCGATGATGCGGATACAGGCCTCATGCGTGCGGATGACGATGCTGGCGATGTCCTCGGTGCTCTTGCCCGCAGCGCGAAGTTGCTGGTGCAGCGTCATGGCCGCCTCCACCGCGGTCTGGCTGTGGAACTCGGCCGGGAAGCTGATCTTGAACAGCACGTTTTCCATCACATAGCTGCCATAGGGGCGCTGGAACTTGAACGGCTTGCCGCCGAAGCTCACGTCGTAAAAACCCCAGGTCTTGGCGGTGAGCACGCTGGGGTAGCCCATTTCGCCGGTCTTGGCGATGAGCGCCAGACGCACGCCGCGGCTGGTGGCGTCGCCGGCGGCCCAGCTCTTGCGGCTGCCGGTGTTGGGCGCGTGGCGGTAGGTGCGCAGGCTTTGCCCATCCACCCAGGCCAGTGACACGGCGTTGATGATTTCGTCACGCGACAGACCCAGCATGCGCGCAACCACGGCGGTGGTGGCGACCTTGACCAGCACCACATGATCGAGGCCGACCTTGTTGAAGCTGTTTTCCAGCGCGATCACGCCCTGGATTTCATGCGCCTGGATCATGGCGGTGAGCACGTCGCGCATGGTCAGCGGCGGCTTGCCCGCGGCTACGGCGTTGCGGCTGAGCCAGTCGGCCACCGCCAGGATGCCGCCCAGATTGTCGGACGGGTGGCCCCATTCGGCCGCCAGCCAGGTGTCGTTGAAGTCCAGCCAGCGGATCATCGCGCCGATATTGAACGCGGCCTGCACCGGATCGAGCTGGAACTGGGTGCCGGGCACCTTGGCGCCATGCGGCACCACGGTACCGGGCACGATAGGGCCGAGCAGCTTGGTGCAGGCCGGGTACTCCAGCGCTTCCAGTCCGCAGCCCAGGGTGTCGATCAGACAGTTTCGCGCCGTGGAATAGGCCAGTGCGCTTTGCAGATCGGTTTTGAGGACGTAGTCGGCTATGTCAGCCAGAACTTGGTCGGGGGCGGGGCGGACGTTGGAAATCGCTGAGGACATGGATCGTGGGTAAGGGAGGGCCCGTCAGGGCGAGGGAACGCAGTCGTCGGCCAGTCGCGTCATGTTCTTTTTGTCGAACAGCATGCTCTTGGTCGGGATCTGAATGAGGACGAAGCCAGCCTTGGCATCGTCGAAGTGGTAAGCGCCGGTGGAGGTGGGCTTGCGCTTGAGGATGTAGCTTTTCCGATTCCAGGTCAGCAGCACGGCCTGGTCGTCGGCGCCTTCGATCTTGACGTCCATCGGCAGGCGGCGGCTGCCGCACACCATGCGACCGGCCTTGAGTGCGAACACCGGGTTTACATCGGGAAAGCCGTTTTCCGTGCCGGGCACGCGGGCGCCGGGGGCATCGCTGGTCAGCAAGGCCGGGGTGGCGGTGGCGGCGGTTGCCACGACCGTCGGCTCGGCCTTGGTGGTGCCGTGAGTAACGGCGGTTGCGGCATCCGCCGTTTTTACCTTGCTGGCCTGCGTTTGCGCATGAGCAGGCAGCGCAAGCGCGCAGGACAGACCGACCACTCCGGACAGGAAAAAGAACTGACGTTTCATCTTGAACACTCCACGAACTGGAACACGGAAAAAACCGCTCCGGGACGAGGCGAGTGACAAGCCGGGCGCGTGGGCATGGCGAGAAGTGCGCGGGACGAGTCAAGGACGCTGTGCGAGCGGCACGAACTGCAAATTTTCCGGGCCAGTGTAATTCGCGCTGGGTCGAATGATCTTGTTGTCCTGTCGCTGTTCCACCACATGCGCACTCCAGCCGCTGGTGCGCGAAATCACGAACAGCGGGGTGAACATGGCGGTGGGCACGCCCATGAGGCTGTAGCTCACGGCGCTGAACCAGTCGAGATTGGGGAACATTTTTTTCACGTCCCACATCACCGTCTCCAGACGCTCGGCCACGTTGAACAGGTGCATGTTTTTCTGATCGGCTGAAAGCCGGCGGGCGACTTCCTTGATGACCTTGTTGCGCGGATCGGCGATGGTGTAGACCGGATGGCCGAAGCCGATGACCACTTCCTTGTTGGCGACCCTGCTGCGGATGTCGGCCTCGGCTTCATCGGGGCTGGCGTAACGCCGCTGAATGTCGAGCGCCGCTTCGTTGGCGCCGCCATGCTTGGGGCCGCGCAGGGCGCCGATGGCCCCGGCGACGGCGCTGAACAGGTCGCTGCCGGTTCCGGCGATGACGCGGGCGGTGAAGGTGGAGGCGTTGAACTCATGCTCGGCGTAGAGGATGAGCGAGGTGTGCATCGCCCGTTCCCACAAGGCGCTGGGCTTGTGGCCGTGCAGCAGATGCAGGAAGTGGCCGCCGATGGAATCGTCATCGGTCTCGACTTCGATACGGCGGCCGTTGGCAGCGTAATGCCACCAGTACAGCAGCATCGAACCCTGGCAGGCCATGAGCTTGTCGGCAATGTCGCGGGCGCCGGCGACGTTGTGATCGTCTTTCTCGGGCATGACGCAGCCCAGCACGGAAACGCCGGTGCGCAGCACGTCCATCGGGTGGGCCGAAGGCGGCAGTTGCTCCAGCGCGGCTTTCACCGCGGCGGGCAGGCCGCGCAGACGGCGCAGCTTGGTCTTGTAGGCCGCGAGTTCGGCGGTGTTGGGCAGTTTGCCGTGCACCAGCAGGTGGGCGATCTCTTCGAATTCGCAAGCCTCGGCCAGATCGAGAATGTCGTAGCCGCGGTAGTGCAGATCGTTGCCGGTGCGGCCGACGGTGCATAGGGCCGTGTTGCCTGCGGTCACCCCGGAAAGCGCCACCGATTTTTTCGGCTTGAAGGTCATGCCAGCTGGGGCTGCGTCATCGCTCATGGGTTTGTCTCCTCGGTATTCAATTCAGTTGGCAGCTTGCGAATCGGTTCACGTCTGCTTCAGGATTGGGGTTTGCCGGAAAAAATGGCGTCCAGCCGCTGCTCGTAGGCGTGGTAGCCGATGCTCTCGTACAACTCGGCGCGGGTCTGCATCAGCGGCAACACCGCCTTTTGCGTGCCGTCGCGCCGCAGGGTTTCATACACCGTCTGCGCGGCCTTGTTCATGGCGCGAAACGCTGAGAGCGGGTAGAGCGCCATGGCCACACCGGCGCTGCGCAACTCTTCCACGGTGAACAGCGGCGTGGCGCCGAATTCGGTGATATTGGCCAGCAAGGGCACGCCCACGGCGGCGCCGAACTTGCGGTAGGTGTCGAGATCGAGCGCGGCTTCGGCGAAGATGGCGTCGGCCCCCGCTTCGGCGCAGGCGCGGGCGCGGGCTATGGCCGCGTCGAGTCCCTCGACCGCGATGGCGTCGGTGCGGGCGATGAGGTAGAAGGCGGGATCGGTACGGGCGTCCACCGCGGCCTTGATGCGATCGACCATTTCGCCGCTGCTGACGATTTCTTTGCCGGGCCGGTGGCCGCAACGCTTGGCGCCCACCTGGTCTTCGATGTGCAGCGCGGCGGCGCCGAATTTGATGAGGCTTTTGACGGTGCGCGCAATATTGAAGGCGCTAGGGCCGAAGCCGGTGTCCACGTCCACCAGCAAGGGCAGGTCGCAGACGTCGGTGATGCGACGCACGTCGGTGAGCACGTCGTCCAGCGTGTTGATGCCCAGATCGGGCATGCCCAGCGAGCCGGCCGCCACGCCGCCGCCCGAGAGATAGATGGCCTTGAAGCCCGCCCGCTGGGCCAGCAAGGCGTGGTTGGCGTTGATCGCGCCCACGATCTGCAACGGGCTTTCCTGTTGTAGTGCGAGACGGAAACGCTCGCCTGCAGTTTGGGTCGTCATGGCCGTTCAGAGCAGATGCTGCACGCCGACCTTCTCTTCTTCGAGCTCGGCCAGGGTTTTGTTGATGCGCTCCTGCGAGAACGCGTCGATGGGCAGATCGCGCACCAGTTGGTATTCGCCGCCCGCGCAGGTGACCGGGAAGCCGAATATGGTCTGCTCGGGGATGCCGTAAGACCCGTCCGACGGAATGCCCATGCTGACCCATTTGCCGTTGGTACCCAGCGCCCAGTCGTGCATGTGGTCGATGGCGGCGTTGGCGGCGGACGCGGCGGAGCTCAGGCCGCGCGCCTCGATGATGGCCGCGCCGCGCTTGCCGACGGTGGGCAGGAACACGTCGCGGTTCCAGGCGTCGTCATGGATCATGTCTTTCACCGACTGGCCGCCGACGGTGGCGAAGCGGTAATCGGCGTACATGGTCGGGGAGTGATTGCCCCAGACGCAGACCTTCTCGATTTCGCCCACTGCTTTGCCGGTTTTGGCGGCGAGTTGGCTCAGTGCGCGGTTGTGATCCAGGCGCAGCATGGCGGTGAAATTTTTTGCCGCTAGATCAGGCGCGGATTTCATCGCGATATAGGCATTGGTGTTGGCCGGATTGCCGACCACCAGCGTCTTGACCGTGCGCTTGGCCACGGCGTTGAGCGCCTTGCCCTGCGCCGTGAAAATCTGCGCATTGGCCGACAGCAGGTCGCGCCGCTCCATGCCGGGGCCGCGCGGGCGGGCGCCCACCAGCAGGGCATAGTCCACATCCTTGAAGGCGGTCATGGGGTCGCCGTGCGCGCTCATGCCCGCCAGCAGCGGAAAGGCGCAATCTTCAAGCTCCATCATCACCCCGCCCAGCGCCTTCTGGGCCTTTTCGTCGGGAATCTCCAGGAGTTGCAGAATCACCGGCTGGTCGGCGCCCAGCATTTGGCCAGAGGCGATGCGAAACAGCAGGGCATAGCCGATCTGGCCAGCGGCTCCGCTGACAGTCACGCGTACGGGGGCTTTGGACATGGGGAAACTCCTGGTCGGTAGGGGTTGATGGAGCAGGCGCCTGCGTGAATACAACAACTCAGCAGAACAACACAGCGGGACAGCTCAGGGTTGTGACTCTTTGCGGCCCTTTGTGCGCCGCAATATGCGAAGGAAGTGTAGGCCGAGGTCGTTCGGGCGTCAATCACTCTTCTATCTTATATAAGATGTTTTTTATCAAAAGCTGGACAAGGCGGGGCAGCCTATGCTGCAATGCACGACATGATGGCTTCCCGCCCCGCCCCCACTCCAGCGCCCGAGTTGCAGGCCGCCCATGTGTCCGAATCGGCATCCAAATTGGCGTCCAACCCGAGTTTCAGCCCTTTGTATCGACAGATCAAGGGTTTGATTACGCGCAGCCTGCAACAGGGGGACTGGAAGCCGGGAGAACTCATCCCCAGCGAAGCCGATCTGGCGCGGCGCTTCGGCGTCAGCCAGGGCACCGTGCGCAAGGCGGTGGATGAACTCGCGGCCGAAGGTCTGCTGCTGCGACGCCAAGGGCGCGGCACCTTTGTCTCCACGCACCATGAAGAGCGGGTGAAATTCCGCTTCCTGCGCATCGTGCCCGATGCCGCGGCCGACGGCGCGCGCCCTGTGCCGCAGCCCATGGAGCGGCAATTTCTGGAATGCAAGCGCTCTCGCGCCTCACAAGAGGTGGCGCGCACCCTGGGCATCAAAGTCGGCGAGAGCGTGACGCAGATTCGCCGCTTGCTGCTGCTGGCGGGCGAGCCTGTGGTGTACGAAGATATTTATCTGCCCGGCCCGGCGTTTCGCGGCCTGACCGCGGAGCGGCTGGAAAGTTACCGCGGCCCGCTTTACGCTTTGTTCGAGTCCGAGTTTTCCACCCGCATGGTGCGGGCGGAAGAAAAGCTGCGTGCGGTGAATGCCAGCGCGCAGGAGGCGCAGCTTCTGCAGGTGCGCGAGGCCGAAGCCCTGCTACTCGTCGAACGGCTGTCATTCAGTTATGGTGAACTGCCTGCGGAATACCGCCGCGGGCTGTACAACACGAGGCATCATCACTATCGCAATGAGTTGAATTAGTGACCACGAACGCGTTGCAGTTGCCAGCCTAGCCGTCCGGCTGTTTTGCTGCGATGCAATAGACTTCAAAACAAAAAGCAGCATTCGTTCCTGCATCTACCTCTTGCCGGGTTGATGTGCCGATCCGAAAACCTGCGATAACAACCGATCACAACGAGGACAGTGTCATGACAAAACCTGCTTCGCCACCGGCCCGGCCGGTTTACCGCAACATCCACATCAGCCAGATCGTGGGCTACCGCCTGCCGCTGGCGGGCCTGGTGTCCATCTTGCACCGTATCAGCGGCGCGGTGATGTTCCTGGCGCTGCCGCTGGTGCTCTGGGCTTTCGACGACAGTCTGCGCAGCGCCGACAGTCATGCGGCCATCACGCAATTTCTTTCGCACGGGTTCGTCAAGCTCATTCTGCTCGGATTGTTCTGGGCGCTGATGCATCACCTCGTGGCCGGGGTGCGGCATTTGTGGATGGATGCGTTTCATGCCGTGAGCAAGGCGCAGGGCCTGCAACTGGCCCTCATCACTTTTGCGGTGTCGCTCGGTCTCACCGCGCTGTTCGGCCTCAAGCTGCTGGGGGTGTACTGACATGGCTGCCGACAAGATTGGAAACAAGCGCCTGGTCGTCGGCGCGCACTACGGCCTGCGCGACTGGATGGCGCAGCGCGTCACCGCCGCCGTGATCGCGGTGTTCACCCTGGTGTTACTGGTGTATTTCCTCGCGCCCGGCCCGCTGAGCTACGAGCGCTGGCACGATTTGTTCGCCCAGCAGTGGATGAAGCTGCTGACCTTCGTGACGGTGCTGGCGCTGATCTACCACGTCTGGGTGGGCATGCGCGACATCTGGATGGATTACGTCAAACCGGTCGGCGTGCGACTGCTGCTGCAGATCGGCACCATTTTGTGGCTATTGGCTTGCGCGGGCTGGGCCCTGCAAGTGTTGTGGAGAGCGTAAATGCAGGTCAGTAACCGAAAATTCGATGTGGTGGTGGTAGGTGCGGGCGGCTCCGGGTTGCGCTGCGCGCTGCAGCTCACGCGTGCCGGGCTGGACGTGGCGGTGCTCTCCAAGGTGTTTCCCACCCGCTCGCACACGGTGGCGGCGCAAGGTGGGGTCTCCGCTGCGCTGGGCAATATGAGTGAAGACGACTGGTACTGGCATATGTTCGATACCGTCAAAGGGTCGGACTATCTGGGCGACCAGGACGCTATCGAGTTCATGTGCCGCGAGGCCAACAGCGCGGTGTACGAACTCGAACATTTCGGCATGCCCTTCGACCGCAACCCCGACGGCACCATTTACCAGCGGCCATTCGGCGGCCACACCGCCAACTTCGGCGAAAAAGCGGTACAGCGCGCCTGCGCCGCGGCGGACCGCACCGGCCATGCCATGCTGCATACGCTCTATCAGCAAAACGTAGAGGCCCGCACCCATTTCTTCGTCGAGTGGATGGCGCTCGATCTGATTCGCGATGCCGAGGGCGACGTGCTCGGCGTGGTCGCGCTGGAGATGGAAACCGGCGACGTGACGGTTTTCGAGGGCAAGGCCACGGTGCTGGCCACCGGCGGGGCAGGGCGCATCTTTGCCGCTTCGACCAACGCCTTCATCAACACGGGAGATGGCTTGGGCATGGCCGCGCGTGCCGGGCTGCCGCTGCAGGACATGGAGTTCTGGCAGTTCCACCCCACCGGCGTGGCGGGGGCGGGCGTGCTGATCACCGAGGGCGTGCGCGGCGAGGGCGGCATTCTGCTCAACGCCAATGGCGAGCGCTTCATGGAGCGTTACGCCCCGACCTACAAAGACCTGGCGCCGCGCGACTTTGTCTCGCGCTCGATGGACCAGGAGATCAAGGAAGGTCGTGGCGCCGGGCCGCGCAAGGATCATGTGCTGCTCAAGCTCGATCACCTGGGCGCCGAAACCATCATGAAGCGGCTGCCCTCCATCCGCGAAATCGCCATCCGCTTTGCCAACGTCGATCCGATCAAGGAGCCCATTCCGGTGGTGCCGACCATTCACTATCAGATGGGCGGCATTCCGGCGAACATCCACAGCCAAGTGGTCATGCCGCAGGGCGACGATCCTGCGGCCGTGGTGGGCGGGCTCTACGCCATCGGCGAATGCTCTTGCGTGAGCGTGCACGGCGCCAACCGCCTGGGCACCAACTCGCTGCTCGACCTGCTGGTATTCGGCCGCTCGGCGGGCAACCATATCGTCAACAGCGGCATTCATCAGCGCAGCCACAAACCCCTGCCCAGAGACGCTGCCGATCGCTCATTGGCGCGCCTGGCCCAGCTCGACGCCTCCAAGAGCGGGGACGGCAGCCATGTGGTGGCCGACGCCATCCGCGCGGCGATGCAGACGCATTGCGGCGTGTTCCGCAACGCAAAGCTCATGGCCGAGGGCGTGCAGGCGATTGCCGATATCGCGGGGCAGGTTGACCGTATCCACCTCAAAGACAAATCCAAGGTATTCAACACCGCGCGCATCGAGGCGCTGGAAGTCGACAACCTGATCGAAGTCGCCAAGGCCACCATGGTCTCGGCCGAAGCCCGCCAGGAAAGCCGCGGCGCGCACTATCACAACGATCACACCGAACGCGATGACCAGAACTGGCTCAAGCACACCCTGTGGTGGCGCGAGGGCAGCCGCCTGAGCTACAAGCCGGTGAAGCTCAAGCCGCTGACCGTCGAGTCCTTCAAGCCCAAGGCACGCACTTTCTGATGGATCAACAGCCTGCGCACGGCAGGCATGAGGAGCGCATATGAACGACACGCGCAAGATGAAGTTTTCGATCTACCGCTACGACCCGGATAAAGACGCCAAGCCCTACATGCAGGACTATGAGGTGACGTTGCAGCACACCGACAAGATGCTGCTCGACGCCATCCAGCGCATCAAGTGGGAACTCGACGATTCGCTGTCCATCCGCCGTTCCTGCCGCGAAGGGGTGTGCGGGTCGGATGCGATGAACATCAACGGTAAAAACGGCCTGGCCTGCATCACCAACCTGCTCACCCTCAAGGAGCCGGTGGTGCTCAAGCCCTTGCCGGGCCTGCCTGTCATCCGCGACCTGATCGTGGACATGACCCAGTTCTTCAACCAGTACCACTCGATCAAGCCCTATCTGGTCAACAACACGCCGCCGCCGGAAAAAGAGCGTCTGCAAAGCCCCGCCGAACGCGAAGAGCTCAACGGTCTTTACGAGTGCATTCTGTGCGCGAGTTGCAGCACCAGTTGCCCGAGTTTCTGGTGGAATCCCGACAAATTCGTCGGCCCCGCAGGGCTTTTGCAGGCCTATCGATTCATCGCCGACAGCCGCGACGAAGCCACCGGCGAGCGCCTCGACAATCTCGAAGACCCTTACCGCCTGTTCCGCTGCCACACCATCATGAACTGCGTGGACGTGTGCCCGAAAGAGCTCAATCCCACGCTGGCCATCAGCAAGATCAAGGAAATGATGGTGCGCCGCGCCGTCTGAGTCTGCCATGCTGCATGCGAACGCCCCTGCCGACGCCGCCGACCTGTCCCGGCTGCGCTGGCGCGCGCGGCGCGGCATGCTGGAGAACGATCTGATTCTGCAGCGCTACTTTGCCCAACGCGAAACGCCGCTCAGCAGCGAAGAGGTGGCGGCGCTGGGCGCCCTGCTCGCACTGGACGACAACACGCTTTTAGATCTTTTCATGCTTAAAACCCCGCTCCCGGAAGAACTGGATACACCGCCGATCCGGGGCTTGCTTGACACTTTGCAGCGCTTGTGAGCCCGCAAGTACGGGCTTGCGTCATTCCGTCCCCGGGGTCTGCCTCCGGGAGCCTCATTACACAGTCCCCGGAGATTTCAAAATGACCCCTTCAAGCGATAAAGCCACGCTCTCGTTCAGCGACGGAGCACCGAGCGTCGACTTGCCGATTTACAAAGGCACCATCGGCCCGGACGTGATCGACATCCGCAAGCTCTACGGCCAGACCGGCAAATTCACCTATGACCCAGGCTTTCTGTCCACCGCCTCTTGCAGCTCGGCCATCACCTATATCGACGGCGACAAGGGCGAGCTGCTCTACCGCGGCTATCCCATCGACCAGATCGCGGTGCAGTGCGATTACATGGAGACTTGCTACCTCATCCTCTACGGGGAGCTGCCCAACGCCGAACAGAAAAAGGCCTTCTCCGATCGCGTGACCCAGCACACTATGGTGCACGAGCAGATGCAGTTCTTTCTGCGCGGATTCCGCCGTGACGCCCATCCGATGGCGGTGCTCACCGGGCTGGTGGGGGCGATGTCGGCGTTCTATCCCGACTCGATCAACGTCAACGATCCCGAGCAGCGCGACATTTCGGCCATCCGGCTCATCGCCAAAATGCCCACGCTGGTGGCCATGGCCTACAAGTACAACCAAGGCCAGCCCTATATGTACCCGCGCAACGACCTGAGCTATGCGGCCAACTTCATGCGCATGATGTGGGCCACGCCCTGCGAGGATTACGTGCCCAACCCGGTGATCGAGCGCGCGCTCGACCGCATTTTCATCCTCCATGCTGACCACGAACAGAACGCGTCCACCTCGACGGTACGGCTGTGCGCCTCCAGCGGCACCAACCCCTTCGCGGCCATCGCGGCCGGCGTGGCCTGCCTGTGGGGCCCGGCGCATGGCGGCGCCAACGAAGCCTGTCTGAACATGCTCGACGACATCCAGGCCAAGGGCGGCGTGGCGAAGATCGGCGAGTTCATCAGCGAAGTCAAAGACAAGAACTCCTCGGTGCGGCTGATGGGTTTCGGCCACCGCGTTTACAAGAACTACGACCCGCGCGCTAAGCTCATGCGCGAGACCTGCCACGAAGTGCTCGACGCCCTGGGCCTCCACAACGACCCGCTGTTCAAGCTGGCGATGACGCTGGAAAAAATCGCGCTGGAAGACGACTACTTCATCCAGCGCAAGCTCTATCCCAACGTCGATTTTTATTCGGGCATCGTGCAGAAGGCCATCGGCGTGCCGGTGTCGCTGTTTACCGCCAACTTCGCGCTGGCGCGCACCGTGGGTTGGATCGCGCAGCTCAACGAAATGCTCACCGATCCCGAGTACAAGATCGGCCGTCCGCGCCAACTGTTCACCGGGTCGGTGCGCCGCGATGTCAAGCCCATCGCGGAGCGCGGCTGATCGGTCGGCATTCATCCATTGCCTGTAAAGACCGCGCTGGGCGCGGTCTTTTTTTGTTCAAAGATTTGTTTATTACGGTGTCGCGACCGGGAGCAGCATCACCAGTTTGTACTCCGGGTGCAGCGCCGCCCGCAGGGTGAGTTGTTCATACACCAGGCGGCCGTGCCGGGGATGGACAAAGCCCCTTTCGCCGCCTTCGCGCTCCTGCACATCATTGAGTTTCCAGAACGCGTCAAACTCGGGGCTGAGCGCGCTCAGTTCATCGATCAAGGCGCGCAAGGGCGAGGTGTGCAGGCGCCCGCCGCAGTCCGCCCGGAATTCCGCCACAAGCCGCTGCGAACGTAGCGGCCAATTTTCGATCAGCCCGCGCGCCTGCGGGTTGAAAAACAGAAAGCGCAACAGGTTGGGCGGCTCCTCAGTGGCTGGTTCGGTGTGTGGTGTGGCGGGGGAGGTCTGCCAGCCGAGAAACAGATCCTGCGCCTGAGCGTTGCCCGCCACCACGTCCCATCGCTGGTTGAGCACATAGGCGGGATGGACTATGGCATGCACGCTGCGCAGAACGGCATCGACCGCTTTTGTCGGTGTCGCGGGTTCGCTCGGGTCGCGCCGCTGCGCCAGCTCGAACAGATAGGCGCGCTCCGCAGGGGTCAGTTGCAGCGCATGCGCCACACGTTCCAGCGTCTTGGCTGATGGCGCGACCGGCCGCCCCTGTTCCAGCCAGGTGATCCAGGTAGCGCTGACGCCGCAGAGCGAGGCGAGCTCTTCGCGGCGCAGTCCGGGCGCTCGTCGCCGCCCCGTCGCAGGCAAGCCCGCTGCGGCAGGCGACAGACGGTTGCGGTGCAGACGGATGAAATCGCCCAGAAGGCGGCTGCCCTGGTTCGGATCGAAGGGCATGGAGGTTGGCGGCAGCGACATGGTCTTTCAAGAAGATGAAGGCGAAGGTGAGGACAACGGTAGGTTCCCAGGCTGGTAGGTTTTTATACCAGTATGTTTTGTCATCTTGTACCAGGAAAAATGCTGGGCTATCTTTTGCTCCGTCGTCTTTCCATCGTCTTGGAGCACCCTCTTGAAACAGCCCGCTTTGGCCGCCCATCAGTTCGGCGTTAGCGCTGCCGCCTACCTCACCAGCGCCGTTCATGCGCAGGGGCGCGATCTGCAACGTCTAGCCGCGATGGTGGAGAAAGAGCACCCCTGCCGGGCGCTCGATGTCGGTTGCGGAGCCGGACACGCCAGCTTCGCCCTGGCGGCCGCGGGCGCGCAGGTCACCGCCTTGGACCTGTCGCCCGCGATGCTCGCCATCGTGGCGCAAGAGGCGGCAACTCGCGGCCTGCACGATCTGCAGACTTGCCAGGGTCCGGCCGACAAACTGCCCTTCGCCGATGCCAGCTTCGATCTAGTGGTCACCCGCTTTTCCGCGCATCACTGGCCCGATGTGCCTGCCGCATTGCGCGAAATGCGCCGGGTTATCAAGCCGCAGGGAACGCTGGTCATCATCGATGTCGTGGCCCTGGAGTCGCCGCTGTGCGACACCCTGCTGCAGACGGTGGAGATCTTGCGCGACGCTTCGCATGTGCGCGATTACCGCGTCTCGGAGTGGAGCGCCCTGCTGCAGCGGGCGGGCTTTGCCGCGCCGAGTATGGAGGGCTGGAGTCTGACCATGGAATTCGCCTCGTGGGTGGCGCGCATGCGCACCCCGGAGCTGCGCGTGCAGGCCATTCGCGAAGTGTGGGCGCAGGCGCCGCAGGAGGCGCGCGAGGCGATGCGCGTTCAGCCCGATGGATCGTTCGATCTGTCCGTGGCATGGCTGCAAACTCAGCCGAGCACGGCGTGAAGCGCGCCAACTAAAATCAACCTTTCATGACAAGTCTTGCGCACACCGCGAACAAGACGCAGGAGATGCCGATGGGCCGAACGCTGTACGACAAATTGTGGGACGAGCATGTGGTGCGCACCGAAGAAGATGGCACCGCGCTGCTTTACATCGACCGCCATCTGGTGCATGAAGTCACCAGCCCGCAGGCCTTTGAAGGGCTGCAACTCGCGGGTCGCAAGGTCTGGCGGGTGAGCGCGAATCTGGCAGTGGCCGATCACAACGTGCCCACGACCGACCGCGCCGAAGGCATCGCCGATCCGATATCAAAGCTGCAGGTTGATACGCTCGACGCCAACTGCGCCGCCAACGGCATCACCGAATTCCGCATGAACGACCGCCGCCAGGGCATCGTGCATGTCATCGGCCCGGAGCAGGGCGCCACCCTGCCCGGCATGACCGTGGTTTGCGGCGATTCGCACACCAGCACCCACGGCGCGTTCGGCGCGCTGGCCTTCGGCATCGGCACCAGTGAAGTCGAGCATGTGCTGGCCACGCAAACCCTGCTGGCGCCCAAGATGAAGAACATGCTGGTGCGCGTGGACGGGCCGCTGCCCGTGGGCTGCCGCGCCAAAGACATCGCGCTGGCCGTCATCGGCAAGATCGGCACTGCCGGGGGCACCGGCTACACCATCGAGTTCGGCGGCAGCACCATCGCCGCGCTCAGCATGGAAGGCCGCATGACGCTGTGCAATATGGCCATCGAAGCCGGCGCCCGCGCCGGGCTGGTGGCCGTGGACGACACGACGATCAACTATGTGCGCGGCCGTCCCTTCGCGCCCACCGGCGTCGCCTGGGACATGGCGGTGCAGTACTGGCGGGGCCTGCATTCCGACGCCGACGCGAAGTTCGACCGCGTGGTCACGCTCGACGCCCGCGAACTCGTGCCGCAAGTCACCTGGGGCACTTCGCCCGAAATGGTGCTGCCGATCGACGCCCGCGTGCCCGATCCCGACAAAGAGAAAGATGCCAACAAGCGCTCGGCGATGGAACGCGCACTGACCTATATGGGCCTGGAGCCGAACAAGGCCATTGCCGATATCCGCATCGACAAGGTGTTCATCGGCTCCTGCACCAATTCGCGCATCGAAGACCTGCGCGATGCGGCGCAGGTGCTGGCCGGGCGGCATATCGCCGCGAATGTGCGGCAGGCGCTGGTGGTGCCGGGCTCGGGGTTGGTGAAGGCGCAGGCCGAAGCCGAAGGGCTGGACAAGATTTTCAAGGCCGCCGGTTTCGAATGGCGCGAGCCCGGCTGCTCCATGTGCCTGGCGATGAACGCCGACCGCCTGGAGCCGGGCGAGCGCTGCGCCTCCACCTCCAATCGCAATTTCGAAGGTCGGCAGGGGGCGGGCGGTCGAACCCATCTGGTCAGTCCGGCGATGGCCGCGGCCGCGGCAGTTGCCGGTCACTTTGTCGATGTGCGCAAGCTGTCATGATTTGCGCTACTTTTTCAGGAGATTGAAATGAAACCTCTGCTGTCCATTCTTTTGCTTGCCGCCACGCTGCTTTCCCTGACCGCTTGCAATACCGTGGCTGGCGTGGGCCAGGACCTCAAGGCAGGTGGTCAGGCCATCACCAACGCGGCTGATAAGTCGAAATAACACCCGAACGCCGCGGCAACGCGGAAAGACACCATGGAAAAATTCGTCGTCCACAAGGGACTGGTCGCGCCAATGGATCGCGACAACGTCGATACCGACGCCATCATTCCCAAGCAGTTCCTGAAGTCGATCCGTCGCAGCGGCTTCGGCCCGAATCTGTTTGACGAGTGGCGCTATCTCGATCACGGCGAACCGGGGCAAGACCCTGCCACGCGCAAACCCAACCCCGACTTCGCGCTCAACCAGCCGCGCTATGCGGGGGCGAGCATTTTGCTGGCGCGCGACAACTTCGGTTGCGGTTCGTCCCGCGAACATGCGCCCTGGGCATTGCAGCAATACGGCTTTCGCGCCCTGATCGCCAGCAGCTACGCCGACATTTTCTACAACAACTGCTTCAAGAACGGCGTGCTGCCGATTGTGTTGTCGAAAGCGCAGGTGGCCCGGCTGTTCGACGAACTCTATGGTTTCGTCGGCTACACGCTCACCATCGATCTGCCGCGGCAGGTGGTGGTCAAGCCCGATGGCAGCGAGCTGGCTTTCGAGGTGGGTGACTTCCGCAAGCACTGCCTGATCAACGGGCTCGACGACATCGGCCTCACCCTCGGCCATGCGCAAGAGATCCGCGCCTATGAGGCCGAGCGCCTGACGCGCATGCCCTGGCTCGACAACCGCATCCTGTAACGCAACCCCCACGCAACCCCCACACATGAAAATTGCCGTATTGCCCGGAGACGGAATCGGGCCCGAAATCATTGCCGAAGCCGTCAAGGTGCTCCAACGCATTGCGCAAGACGGATTCGACTTCACCTTCGAATTCGCGCCGGTCGGTGGCGCGGCCTATGCCGCCAGCGGCCATCCGTTGCCCGAGGCCACCCTGAGCCTGGCCAAGTCGGCCGACGCGGTGCTGTTCGGCGCGGTGGGCGACTGGAAGTACGACACGCTGGAGCGGCACCTGCGCCCCGAACAGGCCATTTTGGGTTTGCGCAAAAACCTCGGCCTGTTCGCCAATCTGCGGCCAGCCATTCTGTACGCCCAGCTGGCCGATGCCTCTAGCCTGAAGCCCGAAGTGGTTTCAGGCCTGGACATTCTCATCGTGCGCGAACTGACCGGCGACATCTACTTCGGCCAGCCGCGCGGACGGCGTACCGCGCCCGACGGTGCCTTCGCCGGCCAGCCCGAAGCCTTCGACACCATGCGCTACAGCCGCCCGGAAATCGAGCGCATTGCGCATGTGGCGTTCAAGGCGGCGCAGGGCCGCAACAAGCGACTGACCAGCGTGGACAAGGCCAATGTGCTGGAGACCTTCCAGTTCTGGAAAGACATCGTCACCGAAGTCGGCCAGCAGTACCCGGACGTGCAGCTCGACCATATGTATGTGGACAACGCTGCGATGCAGCTCGTCAAGGCGCCGAAAAAATTCGACGTCATCGTCACCGGCAATATGTTCGGCGACATTCTCAGCGACGAGGCGTCGATGCTCACCGGCTCCATCGGCATGCTGCCGTCGGCGTCGCTGAACGAAAAGGGACAGGGCTTGTATGAGCCAAGCCACGGCAGCGCACCCGACATCGCCGGGCAGGGCATCGCCAATCCGCTGGCGACCATTCTCAGTGCGGCCATGATGTTGCGGCATTCCTTGGGGCTGGCCGAGCAGGCCGACCGCATCGAGGCCGCCGTGCAGAAGGCGCTCGCACAGGGCTTGCGCACACCCGACATTCACGCGCCGGGCACGCAAAAAATCAGCACCGCGCAAATGGGCGACGCGGTAGTCGCCGCGCTGGGTTGAGCGCAGCATTGGAAAGACAACACATAACGGAACGGATGATGGCAACGACTTTGGTGGGTTTGGTGGGATGGCGCGGCATGGTGGGTTCCGTGCTGATGCAACGTATGCGCCAAGAGGGCGATTTCGACCTGATCGAACCGCTGTTTTTCAGCACCAGCAACGCGGGCGGCAAGGCCCCGGCGGAAGCGAAAAACGAAACCACGCTGCAGGACGCACACGATCTGGAGCAACTGCGCCGCTGCGACATCATCCTCACCGCGCAAGGCGGCGACTACACCACGGCGGTGTTCGACAAGCTGCGCGCCTCCGGCTGGAGAGGGCACTGGATCGACGCCGCCTCCACCCTGCGCATGCGCGACGACTGCATCATCATTCTCGACCCGGTCAACCGCCCCGTCATCGATGCGGCGATGAGCAAAGGCGGCAACAACTGGATTGGCGGCAACTGCACCGTGAGCTGCATGCTCATGGGCGTGGGCGCGCTTTACAAGGCCGGACTGGTGGAGTGGATGACCAGTATGACCTATCAGGCAGCCTCGGGCGGCGGCGCGCAGCACATGCGCGAATTGCTCACGCAGTTCGGCACGCTCAACGCATCGGTGCGGGCGCTGCTGGACGACCCGGCTTCGGCCATTCTGGCCATCGACCGCGATGTGCTGGCCCAGCAAAAGGCGCTCGACGCCGCGCAGACCCAGCACTTCGGCGTGCCCTTGGCCGGCAGCCTGATTCCCTGGATCGACAAAGACCTGGGCAATGGCGTGTCGCGCGAAGAGTGGAAGGGCGGGGCGGAGACCAACAAGATCCTCGGGCAGGGCGCCGGGTTCGGCTCGCCTGCAGTGCCGGTCGATGGTTTTTGCGTGCGCGTCGGCGCCATGCGCTGCCACAGTCAGGCGCTGACCTTCAAGCTCAAGAAAGACGTTCCGCTCGACGAGATCGAAGACATGATCGCGGCCGATAACGACTGGGTTCAGGTCGTCCCCAACGAGCGCGAAGCGACCATGCAGCAACTCACGCCCGTTGCGGTGACCGGCACGATGCAGATTCCGGTGGGGCGGCTACGCAAGCTGGCCATGGGGCCAGACTATCTGGGCGCGTTCACCGTGGGCGACCAATTGTTGTGGGGCGCGGCCGAACCGCTGCGTCGCATGCTGCGCATTCTGCTTGAGCGTCGTTGACTGCCGGGTTTGCACGGCAAGTCAGCCGAAATCGCCGGAATGCCACAGTCGCCGGGCTTGCACCGGCCTGTCTTGGCGCATCAACTTGTCAGCCTAATTTGTTGATGATATGGTGAAATTTGACGCAATTTAGTTCTGCAGCCGCAGAGAAATTCGCGCATTCGACATGATCAAAAATTGGGGGGCAGCCGACATGCTGCGACAGAACACTCGACGTCTGGCCCTGGCAATCGCCTTGGGCGCAACTGCTGGTCAGGCCTATGCATTCGGCCTCGGGGGCATCAAGGTGCAGTCCGCCTTGGGCCAGCCCCTGAGGGCGGAAATCGACATTACCCAGATCAGCGCTGACGAGGCGTCTTCACTGCAGGTGGGCGTTGCGCCGCCCGATGCGTTTCAGGCCGCCAAGCTGCATTACAGCAGTGCGCTGTCGGGCGTGCGGATCAAGCTTGAGCGCAGCCCGGAAGGTCGCGCCTACCTGCGCGTCACGTCCAACAGCCCGATCAACGAACCCTTTCTCGATCTGTTGATCCGTGCGCAGTGGGCCAATGGCCAGTTGAGCCGCGACTACACCCTGCTGCTCGATCCGCCTAATTTCCAGAGCACTCCCACACCGACTCAGGTGCCGGTTCAGACCGCCGCACCGTCGCCCGCGCCCGCCATGCCGGTGGCGCCCTCGGTGTCGAATGCCGCTAATGCTGCCAACGCCCCGACCCCGGCGATGCCGGTTGCGCCCGCGCTGCAAACGCCGCAGCCTTCGGTGAATGCGAAAAAATCGCCCACCAAGTCTGCTGCGGCTCCCGGCCAGTATGTGGTCAAGCAGGGCGACACCCTGAGCAAAATCGCCAACGCATCGGGTGTGCAGTCCGTCTCGCTCGACCAGATGCTTACGGCCATTTACCGCGCCAACCAGTCGGCCTTCATCGACGGAAACATCAATCTGGTGAAGACTGGCAGCGTGCTGCAAATGCCTACTGCCGAACAGGCGCAGGCCGTTTCGCAGCCCGAAGCGCGCCGTTTCGTTCTGGCTCAGAGCGAGAGTTTCAACGCCTACCGCCGTCGTCTGGCGGAAATGGGCGGGCAGGCCAAGCCGCAGTCGCAGCGCGAGGTGACGGGCAAAGTCCAGGCCCAGGTACAGGAGCCTGCTGCCGCGGGCGCGCAGGCTGAAAGCAAGCTCAAATTGAGCAAGGCCGAGGTGGCTGGCACGCAGAAGGCCCAGCAGATCGCCGACAAGAAGCAGGAAGCGCTCGACGAACAGAAGATCAAGCAGTTGCAGAAAAATGTCGACGAGCTTAGCGCGCTGTCCAAGCAGGCGCAGACCGTCGCAGCGGCCAAGCCGCAAGCCGCCGCACCCGCGGCAACCGTGGCCGCCGTGGCAAGTAAGCCTGCCGCGGCGCTGACCGTGCCGGTGAAGAGCCCCGTGCCCGCGCCGGTGGCTGCTGCCTCGGCGTCTGCGAAACCGGCCGAGGCGCCCAGCGCGGCTGCGGCGGCCGTCGCAACCGCTTCGGCGGCGCATGCCGCATCGGCTGCCAAGTCGGCGTCGGCGCCTGTGGCCGCTTCGGCTCCCGCATCTGCCCCTGCGCCCGCGCCGGTGGCGAAGCCTGTGCCCCCGAAGGTCGTCAAGCCTGCCCCAGCCGAGCAGGGGAGCTTCTTCAGCAGTCTGCTTTCCAACCCCTTGCTGTTGCCTGTGGGCGGCGCTTTGGTGATTCTGCTGCTGTTGCTCGCCTGGCTGGCGCAGCGCAAAAAGGCGGCAAAGTCGCAGCGCGATGTGTCGGTCTTCGATAGTCGCATGAGTGTGGCCGATAGCTTTTTTGGCGGCACGGGTGGCGAGCGCGTCGATACGCGCAATGGCAATATGAGCTCCACCTTCTCCTCCAGCCAGCTCGACACCAATGACGTCGATCCGGTCGCCGAGGCCGATGTGTATCTGGCCTACGGCCGCGATCTGCAGGCCGAAGAAATCCTCAAGGAGGCCGTCAAGACCAACCCCGACCGTCTGGCAGCGCGGCTCAAACTGCTGGAAATCTATGCCAAACGCAAGGATTCCCGCTCCTTCGAAGTGGGCGCCGCAGAACTCTTTGCGTTGACGCAGGGCGTGGGCGAAGACTGGAAACGCGCTCAGGATCTCGGTCGCAGTCTCGACCCGGTCAACCCGCTGTATCACAACACCGTGCTCCCCAGCACGCTGGGCGCGCCGTCGACCATGCCGCAGACAGAGTTCCCGGTGGCCACCCCCACCGCTTTGGCTGCGCTGACTCCGCAAACCTTGCCCAGCACCGAAATGCTTTCGGGCGTGGAAACGGCCGCGGCCAAGACGCCGATGCCCGAGCATCTGGACCTGGATCTGAACTTGCCGATGGGCGAACCGGCTTCTTCAGCGGCAACTGCGTCACCCGCCGTTCCTTCTCTGCCCGAAATCGAGGTGCCCTCGGCATTCTCCAGCGCGCCGCCGACCCCCGAAAAAGAGCCCGGCAAAGCTGCGGATGCTGATTTCCTATTGCCGGGCGGCCTGGACTTCAATATGCCGTCCGATTTTGGCGCGCCCGCCTCGACGCTCGGTGCCGCTGAGACTGCCGCTGAGACCACGAAAGCTGCCGTACATGACAACGCACTTGAGTTCGATCTGAGCAGCATTTCCCTGCAGGACAACGAAGTCAAATCGCTCGAGGAATCGCACACCGAACCGCCCAAGCTGGAGCCGCAGTTCAGCGAGTCCAGGCCCTCGCTCGATCTCCGTCTGGAACTCGCGGCAGAAAGCATGGCCATCGGCGATAACGAGTCGGCGCGCAACCTGCTGGGTGAGGTGATTGCCGAAGGCGACCCGCAACTCAAGAAGCGCGCGCAGGATATGCTGGACAAGATTGGCCGCTGATTCGTCCTCCGCCTCCTCCGGCCCGCAAGTCGGGCGTCCTCTGCTCCGAGTCGCGTTGGGCCTGAGTTACGGAGGTACCTCGTACTGCGGCTGGCAGAGTCAGCCGGGCGGCTGCGGTGTGCAGGACTTTCTGGAGCGGGCGCTCGCGCAGTTTCTGGGCTTTCCGACTCGCACCGTCTGCGCCGGACGCACCGACGCCGGGGTGCATGCCCTCGGCCAGGTGGTGCACCTCGATACGCCTTTGCAGCGTGAGACGTCCTCCTGGGTGCGCGGGGTTAATGCCTTTCTGCCACGCGACATGGCGGTGCAATGGGCACGAACCGATCTGCCACAGACTTTTGACGCCCGCCGCAGTGCCTATCAGCGCCGATATCGCTATGTGCTGCGCAACCATCCCGTGCGCCCGGCGCTCGATTTCGCGAGGGTGGGCTGGACGCATCGCCCGCTCGATCTCGACCTTTTGCGCGCCGCTGCGCAGTGCCTGCTCGGCGAGCATGATTTCAGCGCATTTCGCTCCAGCGAATGCCAGGCGCTGAGCCCGGTCAAGACGTTGCATGCGATTGAGATTGCGCGTCATGGTCACACCCTGGTGTTCGACCTGCGTGCCAACGCCTTCCTGCACCACATGGTGCGCAATATCGTGGGTAGCCTGCTGGCCGTGGGCAATGGCTCCAAGCCGGTGAGTTGGCTCGCCGAAGTTCTGGCCAGCCGCGATCGCCGCCTGGCGGCGCCGACCTTCATGCCCGACGGGCTTTATTTCCTCGGCCCGGATTACCCGGCAGAATTCAATCTTCCCTCGCCACCTACCCAGATCGGCCTGACGATCTGATCTCCGATGTCCGAAACGCCGCCCCTGCCGCTCTCGCCCGCCTCGCGCCACCGAACCCGCATCAAAATCTGCGGCATTACCCGGGTGGAAGACGCGCAGGCGGCGGCTCACAACGGCGCAGATGCCATCGGTCTGGTGTTTTATCCGCCCAGCCCGCGCAACGTGAGCGTCGCGCAGGCGCGTGACATCGCGTTCAGCCTGCCGCCTTTTGTCTCGGTCGTCGCCCTGTTTGTGAATGCCGCGCCGGACCTTGTCGAAGAGGTGATCGACCAAATTCGCCCCGCGCTGTTGCAGTTCCACGGCGATGAAACCCCGCAAGACTGTGCCCGCTATCGCCACCCCTACATTCGCGCGGCGCGCATGCGCGATGGGCTGGATTTGTTAGACTTCGCTTCTCGTTTTTCCACTTCTCAAGCTCTCGTTCTGGACACGGATCAGCCCGGATACGGCGGGGGCGGCGAGGTTTTCGATTGGTCACGCATTCCCGCAAACGTCGCGCTTCCCCTCGTTTTGTCTGGTGGGTTGCATGCTGCAAATGTGACGCATGCCATCCGGCAGGTGCGCCCGTGGGCGGTTGACGTCAGTTCCGGCGTCGAAGCGTCCAAGGGCATCAAGAGCGCGCAGCGCATCGCCGAGTTCATCGCTGCGGTTCGCGCTGCAGACCTGTAGATCGCGCGCGGGCACAGCTTCCGCCCGGCGCCAGACGAGACCCCACCATGTTTGACTATGCCTACCCCGACGCCAGCGGCCATTTCGGCCCCTACGGCGGCAGCTTCATTGCCGAAACCCTGAGCCACGCGCTGGAAGAACTCCAGGCGGCTTACGACCATTACAAAAACGACCCGCAGTTCCTGGCTGAATACCGCTACGAACTCAAGCACTTCGTCGGCCGTCCCAGCCCGGTTTATCACGCCGCCCGCCTGAGCGACAAGCTCGGCGGCGCGCGCATTTACCTCAAGCGCGAAGACCTCAATCACACCGGCGCGCACAAAATCAACAACACCATCGGCCAGGCCATGCTGGCCCGCCGCATGGGCAAACCGCGCGTCATCGCCGAAACCGGCGCGGGACAGCACGGCGTGGCTACAGCCACTATTGCCGCGCGTTACGGCATGGAATGCGTGGTGTATATGGGCAGCGAGGACGTCAAGCGCCAATCGCCCAATGTCTATCGCATGAATCTGCTGGGCGCGCGCGTAGTGCCGGTCGAATCGGGCAGCAAAACGCTCAAGGATGCGCTTAACGAAGCGTTGCGCGACTGGGTCACGCATGTCGAAGACACCTTCTACATCATCGGCACCGTCGCCGGGCCGCATCCCTACCCGCAGATGGTGCGCGATTTCCAGCGAGTCATCGGCGACGAATGCCTGGAGCAGATGCCCGAGATGACCGGCCGCCAGCCCGATGCGGTGATCGCCGCCGTGGGCGGGGGCAGCAATGCCATGGGCATTTTCTATCCCTACATTCCCCATGAATCGGTGCGGCTCATCGGGGTTGAAGCCGCCGGTCTGGGGCTGGACACGGGCAAGCATGCCGCCTCGCTGTCCGCAGGCACGCCGGGTGTGCTGCACGGCAACCGCACCTATCTGCTGCAGGACGCCAACGGTCAGATCATCGAAACGCATTCCGTGTCCGCCGGGCTCGACTATCCCGGTGTCGGCCCCGAGCATGCCTGGCTCAAAGATCTCGGGCGAGCCGAGTACGTCGGCATTACCGACGACGAGGCTCTGGCGGCCTTTCATGAGTTGTGCCGCATCGAGGGCATCATCCCGGCGCTGGAATCCAGCCACGCTCTGGCGCATGCCATCAAGCTGGCGCCGCAAATGCGTCCTGATCAGATCATTCTGGTCAATCTCTCGGGGCGCGGCGACAAAGACATCAACACCGTGGCCGAGCGCGAAGGCGTGAGTTTCGACACCCTGTTCGCCCGCCAGTCCGGAGCCACAAAATGAAACAGCCCCCTGACTCGCTGCGCTTATCTCCCCCCGAGGGGGTGTCGGTTCCTTCGGGGCGGCCGCGCGGAACCGACATGAACCGCATCGACCAACGCTTCGCCCAGCTTCGCGCCCAGCTTCGCGCCCAGAATCGCAAGGCGCTCATTCCCTACATCGCTGCAGGCGATCCCGCGCCTTCAGTCACCGTCGCGGTGATGCACGCCCTGGTGCAGGGCGGGGCCGATGTAATCGAACTCGGCGTGCCGTTTTCCGATCCCATGGCCGACGGCCCGGTGATTCAGCGCGCCACCGAGCGGGCCATTGCAAAAGGCATCGGGCTGCCCCAGGTGCTCGATTTCGTGCGCGATTTCCGCCAGACCGATACCGTCACCCCCGTGGTGCTGATGGGTTACGCCAACCCGGTGGAGCGCTACGGCGTGGAGGCCTTTGTGGCTGCGGCCAAAGCTGCGGGCGTGGATGGCGTGCTCATCGTCGATTACCCGCCGGCGGAGAGCGAGGCTTTTGCCGCGGCGCTCAAGGCCGCAGACATCGCCCCGATCTTTCTGCTCGCCCCCACCAGCACGGACGCGCGTATGGCCGATGTGGGCCGTATCGCCAGCGGCTATGTGTATTACGTCTCGCTCAAGGGCGTGACCGGCGCGGGCCATCTCGACACCTCAGCCGTGGCGGCCATGCTGCCCCGCATCCGCGCCCATGTGCAGGTGCCCGTGGGAGTAGGATTCGGCATTCGCGATGCGCAGACTGCGCGCGCGATCGGCCAGCTGGCCGATGCCGTGGTCATTGGTTCGCGTTTGATCGAATTGATGGAGGCGCAGCCCGCAGAACAGGCGGCAGAGGTTGCGCGCGGCTTCATCCAAGACATTCGCCAGGCGCTCGACGCTTAAGGAGACCCTATGAGTTGGCTGGAAAAGCTCCTCCCTCCCAAAATTCAACAGACCAGCCCGCAGGATCGGCGCCAGGTGCCCGAAGGCCTGTGGATCAAGTGCCCGTCTTGCGAAACCGTGCTCTACAAATCGGATCTGGAGCTCAACCAGAACGTCTGTCCGAAGTGCGGCCACCACCTGCGCATCGGTGCGCGGGCGCGGCTCGACGCGTTGCTCGACCCCGAAGGCCGGTACGAGATCGGTCAGGAAGTGCTGCCCATCGATCCGCTGAAATTCAAGGACAGCCGCAAATATCCCGATCGCCTCAAGGAGGCGCTGGAAAACACCCAGGAGACCGATGCGCTGATCGTCATGGGCGGCGCCATCCAGACCCTGCCGGTGGTGGTGGCCTGTTTCGAGTTCGAGTTCATGGGCGGCTCTATGGGCTCTGTGGTCGGCGAGCGTTTCGTGCGCGGGGTGCAGGCGGCCATCGAGCAGAAGGTGCCTTTCATTTGCTTTACCGCCACGGGCGGCGCGCGCATGCAGGAAGGGCTGCTCAGCCTGATGCAGATGGCCAAGACCAATGCCGCGCTCACCCGCCTGTCCGCCGCCGGGCTGCCGTTCATCAGCGTACTCACCGACCCGACCATGGGCGGGGTGTCGGCCAGTTTTGCCTTCATCGGCGATGTGGTTCTCGCCGAACCCAAGGCGCTGATCGGTTTTGCCGGCCCGCGGGTGATCGAGAACACCGTGCGCGAAAAGCTGCCTGAGGGCTTCCAGCGCGCTGAGTTTCTGCTGCAAAAGGGCGCGGTTGACCGTATCGTTGACCGCCGTGAACTGCGCGGCGAACTCGCGCAAATGCTGGCCATGCTGCTGCGTCAGCCTGCCGACGCGATCGCTTCCTGATTTCCTCAGACTTTCCCGTCGTTCGCAGCCGCGGGCGACGGGCTTTGCGTATGTCTCCCACACCCCACACTCTGGACGGCTGGCTAGCGCACGCCGAGTTGCTGCATGCCCGCGTGATCGACCTGGGGCTTGAGCGCGTGCAGGCGGTGCGCGCGGCCATGCAGTTGCAATTCACCTGCCCGGTCATCACCGTGGCCGGCACTAATGGCAAGGGCTCGACCTGCGCCATGCTCGAAGCCATTCTCATGGCGGCGGGCTACCGCGTGGGCGTCTATACCTCGCCGCATCTGGTGCATTTCGAGGAACGCTGCCGCATCGCAGGGCAGACGGTGAATGCGCAGGACTTGCTGCCGCATTTCGCCGCTGTCGAGCAGGCCCGGCTGACCGCAGGCGAGGGCGGCGCGGCGGTGAGTTTGAGCTATTTCGAGTTCACCACCCTGGCCATTCTGTCGCTGCTTGCCAGCCAGCGGCTCGACGCCGTCATTCTCGAAGTCGGGCTGGGCGGGCGGCTCGATGCGGTGAACATCATCGACACCGACTGCGCCATCATCACCAGCATCGACCTCGATCACATGGAGTTTCTCGGTCCGGATCGGGAGTCCATCGGACGCGAGAAGGCGGGCATCATGCGGGCCGCGAAGCCCGCCATCGTCAGCGACCCGCAGGCGCCGCAGTCGGTGCGGGCTCACGCCGAGGACATCGGCGCCGATCTCTGGCTGGCCGGACGCGACTTTCACTACACCCACCTGCCGCAGCAATGGGGCTGGCAGGGGCGCGCGCAGCGTCGGCACAGCCTGGCGTTTCCGGCGCTGCGCGGCGCCAATCAACTCCTCAACGCCAGCGGCGTGCTCGCCGCGCTGGAGGCCTTGCAGGCCGCCCTGCCGGTGGCGGCGCAGGCGGTGCGCGAAGGGTTTGCGCGAGCGGAGCTGCCCGGGCGCTTTCAGGTGCTGGCGGGGCAGCCCACGCTGGTGCTCGATGTGGGCCACAACCCCCACGCCATCGCCGTGCTGGCGGAAAACCTCGACAGCATGGGCTACTTTCCCGTCACCCACGCGGTGTTTGGCGCCATGGCCGACAAAGACATCCCCGGCATGTTGCGTCGCATGTTGCCGCTGGTCGACGTCTGGCATCTTTGCGACTTGCCGACGCCGCGAGCCGCGTCGGCAAAAGAGCTGGCGGCTCACTTGCTCGCCTTGAAGCCAGACGCCCGCATCGCCCAGTATCCCGACCCCTTGCAGGCGCTGCGCGCAGCGGCGGCTGCCGTGGAGCTGGTCGATAGAATCGTGGTGTTCGGCTCCTTCTACACCGTGGGCGGTGTGATGCAGGAGGGGCTGCCCCGACTTCACGGCAAGCATCTCGTTTCCTCCCCGCAATGACCTTTGGCGCTCCCCGTAATTCCGCCCGTCGCTCCTCCAGAGGCGATGACTCCGATTCGCAAAGCCAGGACAGTCTGCGAGCGCGCGCGCGTCGGCGTCTGATCGGCGCAGTGGCGCTGGTGCTGCTCGGGGTGATCGTGTTTCCGCTGGTGTTCGACTCCAAGCCCAAACCGGTGCCGTCGAACATCGCGCTCGATATTCCCTCGCAGAGCAAGGCGCCGGGGCTGGCGGTGCCCGCTTCCGCGCCCATGCTGCCCGCGGCGTCCAGCGTGTCCGTGCCCTCGGGCGAACGCGCGGCCGTGGCGCATGCGGCGAGCGCTGTGGCTGCGGCCCCCGCGCCAGTTCCGCCCGAGCCGGAGGTGGCCTCGAAACCGGCGCCCCCGCCAACACCCGCAGCACCCAAACCCAGTCCGGTGCAGCAGGCGGAGCCGGTCGCGCCCCCACCAGCACCCAAGCCACCCGCCCCGACACCCGAGCAGGCACGGCAACTGGCCAGTGCGCGCCAGGCCCTTGCAGCGCTCGAAGGCAAATCGCCCGACCAGATTTCCGCCGCGCAGGCCGAGGCGGCGCTGGCGAATAAACAGCACGCGGTGCAGGAAGACGCAGCCCCCTCGAAGGCGCGGTTTGTGGTGCAGGCAGGCGCGTTTGCCGACGCGCATGCCGCCCAGTCCGTGCGGGCCAAAATTGAAAAAGCCGGATTCAAGACCTATACCCAGGTGGTCGATACTGCGCAGGGCAAGCGGGTTCGGGTGCGCATCGGCCCCTTTGCCACGCGCGATGAAGCCGAGCGGGCCTTGCACAAACTGCAGGCGCTGGGTCTCAGCGGTGCGGTGCTGACGCTGTGAGTCCGCTGGACTGGTTCCTGCTCGTCGTCATGGGTTTGAGCGTGCTGATCAGCTTGTTGCGCGGCGCCGTGTATGAAATCGTCACCTTGTTGGGTTGGATCGGGGGCGTCTGGTTTGCGGCGCACTTCGCGCCCAGCCTGGGTGCAAGGTATTTGCAGGCCATCGACAATACCGATATGCGCCTGTTGGCGGCCTATGCGATGTGTTTCATCGTGGTGGTGCTGAGCGCGGGCATACTCGCCTCGGTGCTGCGTTTGCTGTTGCGTGCAAGCGGACTGGGTATTTTTGACCGCAGCATGGGCGCGCTGATCGGTCTGGTGAAGGGCGTGGCGTTGTCGTTGTTGCTCGTCGCCCTTGGCGCGCAGACGGCGCTGGCGCAGAGCGCGATGTGGAAAACGGCGGTGCTCATTCCGCCGGCGCAGTCTTTGTTGCTGGTCATTCGCCCTTGGTTGCCCGCCGCTTTCGTCACCCATTTGCCGCAAGGCTGAAATGTTTGGCTCTCCCCTCGTTTCCTGAAAGACCACTCCCATGTGCGGCATCGTCGGCGTCATTTCGCAGCAACCCGTGAACCAGCTTCTGTACGACGCGCTGCTGCTGTTGCAGCATCGGGGTCAGGACGCTGCGGGCATTGTCACCGGCTCGGGCTCCAAGCTCTATATGCACAAGGCGCGTGGCATGGTGCGCGATGTGTTTCGCACTCGCAATATGCGCGCGCTGCCGGGCGATTACGGTATCGGCCAGGTGCGCTATCCAACCGCGGGCAACGCCGAAAGCGAGGAAGAGGCGCAGCCGTTCTACGTCAACGCGCCGTTTGGTCTGGTGCTGGCGCACAACGGCAATCTGATCAACGCGGTGGCGCTCAAGCGCGAGCTGTTCAATAACGATCACCGCCACATCAACACCGAGTCGGACACCGAGGTGTTGATCAACGTGCTGGCGCACGAGATCGAGCGCCGCACCCACGGGTTGCCGCTCTCAGTCGACGATATTTTCGCCGCGGTGCGCGCGGTGCACCTTCGCTTGCGCGGTTCGTACGCCGTGGTGGCGCTGATTGCCGGGCACGGCCTGCTGGCTTTTCGCGATCCCTTCGGCATTCGCCCCTTGTGCTTCGGTACGGCGGGCGAGGGCGGCGAGGTGATGGTGGCGAGCGAGTCGGTCGCGCTGGAAGGCACGGGCTACAAGTTCGAGCGCGACATCGCGCCGGGCGAGGCGATTTTTGTCGATCTGCAAGGCCGATTGCACAGCCAGCAGTGCGCGGCCGAGCCGCAGCGCAATCCCTGCATCTTCGAGTACGTCTATCTGGCCCGGCCAGACTCTGCGCTCGACGGCGTTTCGGTCTATCGCGCCCGTTTGCGCATGGGCGAAACGCTGGCGCAGCGGGTGATCTCGGTGCTGCCGCCCAGCGAGATCGATGTGGTCATTCCCATTCCTGAATCCAGTCGGCCGTCGGCCATGCAACTCGCGCACAGGCTGGGTCGGCCGTACCGCGAGGGTTTCGTCAAAAACCGCTATGTGGGGCGAACCTTCATCATGCCCGGACAGGCGGTGCGCAAGAAGTCGGTGCGGCAAAAACTCAACGCCATCGGCCAGGAATTCGCCGGGCGTAACGTGCTGCTGGTGGATGACTCCATCGTGCGCGGCACCACCTCGCGCGAAATCGTGCAGATGGCGCGTGAGGCCGGGGCGCGCAAGGTGTATCTGGCGTCTGCCGCGCCGCCGGTGCGCTATCCCAATATCTACGGCATCGACATGCCTACGGCCTCGGAGCTGGTGGCGCACAACCGCAGTGTCGAGGAAATCCGCCAGATCATCGGCGCCGATGTGCTGATCTACCAGGATCTCGACGCCATGAAGCGGGTGATCCGCGAGATCAACCCCGAGATCGTCGAGTTTGAGGCGTCGTGTTTCGACGGCTGCTACATCGCCGGCACCTTGCCGCCCGATGAAGGCAAGAACCGGGGCGAAGGCGTGGCACCCAACACCGGCCGGCTCAGCCTGCAAGGGGCCGAGGAGCAGGGGCAGCCGTTATGACCGCACAAGACCGAAGCGCCCCTGATCTCGCGCTCGATACGCTGGCCGTGCGCGAGGCCTTGCCGCGTTCGCAATACGGCGAGAACAGCGAGGCGCTGTTCCTGACCAGCAGCTTCGTGCATCCGGATGCGGCGACCGCGGCTGCCCGGTTTGCCGGGGAGCAGGAGGGTTTTGTCTATTCGCGTTTTTCCAATCCCACTGTCTCCAGCTACGAGCAGCGGCTTGCCGCGCTCGAAGGCGCGGAAGGCTGCATGGCCACGGGCAGTGGCATGGCCGCCATTTTGCTGCTGGCGATGGCGCTGCTCAAGGCGGGCGATCATGTGATCTGCTCGCAAGGGGTGTTCGGCTCCACGATCAATCTGTTCGGCCGCGAGCTGGCCCGCTTCGGCGTGGAGACCACGTTCGTTTCGCAAACCGACGTGACGCAGTGGGCGGCGGCCCTGCGGCCCAATACCCGGCTGCTGTTTGCCGAAACGCCGTCCAATCCGCTGACCGAGGTCTGCGACATCGCCGCGCTGGCCGATCTGGCGCACGACGCCGGCGCCCAACTGGTGGTGGACAACTGCTTTTGTTCACCGGCCTTGCAGCGTCCCCTCGATTTCGGCGCCGACTGGGTGATTCATTCCGGGACCAAATACCTCGACGGACAGGGACGGGTGATCGCAGGCGCGGTGTGCGGCAAAGCCGCGCCGATCCACGACAAGCTGCTGCCCGTGCAGCGCACCATTGGCCTGTCGCTCTCGCCCTTCAATGCCTGGGTGGTGCTCAAGGGCATGGAAACCCTGGGCGTGCGCATGATGGCGCACAGCTCTGCTGCGCTCGCCATGGCGCAATGGCTGCAGGCGCAGCCTGCTATCGGCCGGGTGTTCTATCCCGGCCTCGATACCCATCCGCAGCATGCGTTGGCCATGCGTCAGCAAAAGACCGGGGGCGCCGTGCTGTCGTTCGAGCTCAAGGCCGACAATGCGCAACAGGCCAAAGCGCGGGCGTTTCACCTCATCGACCACACCCGCATTTGCTCCATCACCGCCAATCTGGGCGACACCAAGACCACCATCACCCACCCGGCGACGACCACGCATGGCCGCCTGAGCGAAGCGCAGCGGCAGGCCGCGGGCATCGGCCAGGGGCTGATCCGCCTGGCCGTGGGGTTGGAAGATGTGGGTGATCTTCAGCGCGATCTCAGCCGGGGTCTGCAGACCCTGAGCTGAGCGCGTCTTCTTGTCTTTTTTTCACTTTCCGAATTCGACGATGACCACCCAGCCGCACCGCGTTCGTACCCGCTTCGCTCCCAGCCCGACCGGATTCATCCATCTGGGCAATATCCGATCGGCGCTCTATCCGTGGGCATACGCGCGGCACCACGGCGGCGACTTCATTCTGCGCATTGAAGACACGGATACCGAACGTTCGTCCGAAGAAGCCGTGCAAGTCATCCTGCAGGCGATGGACTGGCTCGGGCTCGATTATGACGAAGGCCCGTTCTATCAGATGCAGCGCATGCCGCGTTACCGCGAGGTGCTCGACCAATTGCGCCAGTCTGGCATGGTGTATCCCTGCTATATGTCCACCGCCGAGCTCGATGCCCTGCGCGAGCAGCAACTCGCCGCCAAGCAAAAGCCCCGCTACGACGGCACCTGGCGCCCGGAGCCGGGCAAGGTGCTGCCGCCGATTCCCGAAGGCGTGCAGCCGGTGTGGCGCTTCAAGACGCCGACCACTGGCGTCGTGGCCTGGCATGATTTTGTCAAAGGCCGGGTCGAGATTCGCAACGAAGAACTCGACGATCTCGTCGTTGCCCGCCCCGACGGCACACCGACCTACAACTTCTGCGTGGTGGTGGACGACATCGACATGCAGATTACCGATGTGATCCGCGGCGACGATCACGTCAACAACACGCCTCGGCAACTGCACATCTTCCAGGCCTTGGGCGCCAAGCCCCCGCGCTATGCCCACCTGCCCACCGTGCTCAACGAGCAGGGCGAGAAACTCTCCAAACGCAATGGCGCCAAGAGCGTGCTGCAGTACCGCGACGAAGGCTATCTGCCCGATGCGGTGGTGAACTATCTGGCGCGGCTGGGCTGGTCGCATGGCGATGCGGAGATTTTTTCGCGCGCCCAGTTTCTGGAGTGGTTCGATCTCGACCACCTGGGCAGCTCGCCAGCGCAGTTCGACGAGGCCAAACTGCGCTGGGTGAACGCGCATTACATCAAGCACACCCCTGCGGAGGAACTGGCCGCTCTCGTGCGTCCCTTGCTCGACAAGGACGGCAT
This sequence comes from Thiomonas sp. UBA7699, assembly GCF_002482605.1. Lineage (NCBI taxonomy): Bacteria > Pseudomonadati > Pseudomonadota > Betaproteobacteria > Burkholderiales > Thiomonas > Thiomonas sp. UBA7699. The sequence goes on from NZ_DLGH01000018.1 coordinate 150,110, forward strand.
TGCCCACCAGACGCCTGATCTTGCGGCGGTTTGCGCCCTGCTGCATGACCGCGCCCAGACGCTACCCGAACTGGCCCAGCAAACCCTGTTGTTCTATCGCCCCACCGCCCCCGACGCCGCTGCGCTTGAGCAGCATCTCGGTGCGCAGGGAAAGGCGGCCGCGGCGGATTTTCTGGCCCAGCTCACCGCCCTTCACGACTGGTCGCGCGAAGCGATCAGTGCAGCCCTCAAAAGCGTGCTCAAACAGCATGGCCTGAAAATGCCGCAACTGGCCATGCCCGTGCGCTTGATGGTCACCGGCCGAGAGCAGACCCCCGCTGTTGACGCGGTGCTGGCCTTGCTCGGACGGGACACCGTCGTGCAGCGCCTCGAAAAATATCTCGGCTGATTCAATCCGGTTGCCGGGTCAAAGTAGGCGCTGAAGCTTACTTCCGGTTATAATTGTTGGGTGTTTAACGGGGCAATTTTTCTGTTGCATGTGGTATGCGGCAGACAGTGTTGTCCCACAGTTCCATCAGAGGGGTAAACGTGGCAAAAGCGACGACCACAGGCAAAACCAACGGTGTTGAACTCGAAGAGTCAAACTCCTCCACCACCACAAAATCGGCAGATCCCTGGGATTTGATGATGCAGAACGCCGAGGAAGTGGCCTCCACATTCCGCAAGCGGCCTCAAGTGAAAGTGTCTTCACCCTGGCGTGAAGGGTTTGGCAGACCGCTCTCCCAGCGGTCGCGCGAAATCTATGAGCACATCACTGCCAACAAAACCCGCCTGAAGCAAAAATAAGCGCTTTTTCAACGCTTTTTTATTTTTGGCGCTTTTTTCGCGCCAAACTTTTCCAATAAAAGCGCCTGCAATCGACTTTGCAGGCGCTTTTATTTTGGCCGTCTTCTCGGGGCCAGGGGTTCAGGCTTACTCCCCTCGGCTGGCTTCAAGCGCGAGCGCCTTGGCGCACTCGCCCACCAGTTCCGGGCCGCGGTAGATCAAGCCGGTGTAGAGCTGAACCAGATCGGCGCCCGCGCGCAGTTTTTCGACCGCGTCGGCCCCGCTCATAATGCCGCCGACACCGATGATCGGCACGTTGTGGCCCAGACGCTGGCGCAGCCGCGCAATCACCCGGGTCGAGGCGGCGCGTACCGGCGCCCCGCTCAGTCCACCCGCTTCATGCGCATGGGCCAGCCCGGCCACGGCGTCGCGCGCCAGCGTGGTATTGGTGGCGATGACGCCATCGAGGCCATGCGTCAGCAACTGATCGGCGATGACGTCGATGTCGGCGTCTTCAAGGTCGGGGGCGATTTTCAGCAGCATGGGCACATGGCGGCCATGCTGTTGCCGCAGGCGCTCGCGCGTGGCGGCGAGGCCTTGCAGCAGGCCCTGCAGGGCGGCGTCGGTTTGCAACTGGCGAAGGTTGCGGGTGTTGGGTGACGAAATATTGATGCTGACATAGTCGGCCTGGGTGTATACCCCTTCCAGGCCCAGCCGGTAGTCGTCGAGCGCCTGCTCGACCGGGGTGCTGGCGTTCTTGCCGATGTTCAGGCCGATAGGCACGGGGCGATGGCTGCGGCGCACATGACGCAAAAAAGCCTCCAGCCCGGCATTGTTGAACCCCATGCGATTGATCAACGCCTGCGCCTGTGGCAGCCGGAACATGCGCGGCTTGGGGTTGCCGGGCTGGGCGCGGGGGGTTACCGTGCCGACCTCGACAAAACCAAAACCCATCGCCGCGAGAGCGTCGATGGCCTCGCCATTTTTGTCGAGCCCAGCGGCCAGACCGACGCGATTGGCAAAGCGCAAGCCCAGCAACTCCACCGGATCGTGTACCGGCGCATGAGCGTACAGAATCGACAGACCGGCAGAATGCGCCATGCGGATGCCGCTCAGCGTGAGGTGATGCGCCCATTCTGGATTGAGGCGGAACAAAATAGGGCGAATCAGCGGATAGGAGAGCGGCATGGAGAGCAGACGAGGTCGCTGAGCACAGGGCGGCGCAGCGATAATGAAGACTGACATTTTTCGTGAAGACCCGACATGACGCAAGACGAACTCAAACAGCAGGTCGCCGCGGCCGCGCTCACCCAGGTGCCGCAGGGCGAAATCATCGGAGTCGGCACGGGCTCGACGGTGAATTTTTTCATCGACGCCCTGGCTGGCATCAAGCACCAGATCAAAGGCGCGGTGTCGAGCTCCGAGCGTTCCACCGAGCGCCTGCGCGCGCATGGCATCACGGTGTATGACCTCAACGAGGTGGCGCAGCTTTCGGTCTATGTCGATGGCGCCGACGAAATCGACGCCTCGGGCGCGATGATCAAAGGCGGTGGCGGCGCGCTGACGCGCGAAAAAATCATCGCCGAGGCCGCAGAGCGCTTCATCTGCATTGTCGATCAAAGCAAGCTGGTGCCGGTGCTGGGTCAATTTCCTTTGCCGGTCGAAGTCGTGCCGATGGCGCGGGAACTGGTGGCACGCCGGTTGCGCGCCCTGGGGGGCGATCCGCGCGAGCGTTCAGGCTACGTGACCGATAACGGCAATCTGATTCTGGACGTTCACGGCCTGGAGATTGCGCAGCCGCGCGAATTTGAAACCCGTGTGAACCAGATTCCGGGTGTGGTGACCGTGGGCCTGTTCGCACTGCGCGCTGCCAACGTCGCCCTGATCGGCACTGCCGAGGGTGTGCAGCGGCGCGATTTTGTTTGACTAAAACTGAAAGCCCTTGGGGGCGTTCGGGTTTGGCGGCGGCAGCACGGAAGGTTCGGTCGGTACGCGCTTTTGTTCGGGGGTCGAAGCTTTCTGGGATGGGGGCGGCACCAGCGCCACGGGCTGCGGGCGCACGTAGTCGCGCGGCAGTTCGCTCTTCTTCGGATAGCCTGCAGCATCGAGAGCGATGTCCCAATTGCTGGAACTGAAACCGGTGCTCAGTTTGGTGCTGCCGATGATCACCAGCGGGAGCTGGTCGCTGCCGTTCGACAAAGCCTTGTAGGCCTTGATGTCGGCGTTGGTCGTGATGGTTTTTTCGGCGAAGGGAATGCCGCGCTGTTGCAGGTAGTCGCGCGCGGCATCGCAGGCCTCGCATTGCGGCGCGGTGTAGAGCGTGACGGGGTATTTGCGCGCCGCTTCACGCAGCGCGACGGGAAAGCCGGCAAAGCTGCTGGGCGTCGCATTGCCGTTGGCCGACAACGACTGCACAGCCTTGCCCTTCGTGCTGCTGGGCGGTACATCGCTGAAGGTAATCGAGCCGTCCGGGCCGACGATCTTATAAATCGCCCAGGCGGGCGTGCCCGCGGTCAGGCCGAGCGCCAGTGCGGCGGAAAACACGAGGGCGTGGCGCGAAGTTCGTTTCGTCAGTCGTTTCATCGTTCTGTGCAGCAAGGGCCAAGACAGGCTGCAAGTGTGCCACGGCTGCGCCCAGGCTGGGCTGCGAGCGCGGTGTTTTCGCCACAGGCGGCGGGACGGGTTCGGGGCCATCGCGTGCGCTCAGGCGACTTCAGCCGCTTCAGCCGTCATACCGCTGTGGCGGAGCAGGGCATCGATGCGCGGCTCGCGGCCACGGAAGGCTTTGAACGAGTCGATGGCATCGCGGCTTCCGCCCACGGCGAGAATGGCTTGCTGATAGCTCTTGCCCACTTGCGGACTGAGCGGACCTTCTTGTTCGAAGCGCTCAAAGGCGTCGGCCGACAGCACTTCAGCCCATTTGTAGCTGTAGTAGCCCGCTGCATAGCCCCCGGCGAAGATGTGGGAGAAGCTGTTGACGAAGCGGTTGAACGCCGGTGGCTTCAGCACGGCGATCTCGTTGCGGTTCTCCTCCACCAGCGCTTCAATCGCTTCGGGTGTGAAAGTGCGCAAGTCGTGGTGCAGGCGCATATCGAGCAGCGAAAACTCGACCTGACGCAGGGTCTGCATGCCCGACTGGAAGTTTTTCGCGGCCAGCATTTTGTCGAACAAGGCGCGCGGCATGGCTTGGCCGGTTTCCACATGATGGGTGAGAAAACGCAGCACTTCCCATTCCCAGCAGAAGTTTTCCATCAGTTGGCTGGGCAGCTCCACCGCGTCCCATTCGACGCCAGAGATGCCCGACACGGCGATGTCGTCCACCTGGGTGAGCATGTGGTGCAGCCCGTGGCCGAACTCGTGGAACAGGGTCTGCACGTCGTCGTGGCTGAGCAGGGCGGGCTTTCCGCCCACGGGCGAGGGAAAGTTGCAGGTGAGAGTGGCGACCGGAGTTTGCAGCGTGCCGTCCGCGCGCAGCCAGCGCGAACGCACATGATCCATCCACGCGCCCGAGCGTTTGCCGTCGCGGGCGTACAGGTCGAGATAGAACAAGCCGACGCTGCGACCCTCGGTGTTTTCGATGCGATATAGCTCGGCATCAGCGTGCCAGGCGTGAATGTCGCCCTCCACCCGCCGCAGCTTCACGCCGAACAGGGTTTCGACCACGCGGAATAGCCCGGCGATGACGGTGGGCAGGGTGAAATATTGCCGCACTTCCTGCTCCGACAGGGCGTAATGCGACTGCCGCAGTTTCTCGGAGGCCCAGGCGATGTCCCAGGCTTCGAGCGGGGCTAGGCCAAGCTCTGTTTGCGCAAAGGCGCGCAGGGTGTCGAGGTCGCGCTGGGCGAAGGGACGGGCGCGGTCGGCGAGGTCGCGCAGAAAGTGCAGCACCTGCTCCGGGGTGTCGGCCATTTTGGGCACCAGCGAGACTTCGGCGTAGTTGGCGTAGCCGAGCAGACGGGCTTCTTCGTCGCGCAGGGCGAGAATTTCGGCCATGACGGCGGAGTTGTCGAACTTTACATCGCCCAGCTCACTGGCACGGGTGACGTAGGCGCGGTAGAGGCGTTCGCGCAGTGGGCGGTGTTCGCCGTGCTGCAGCACGGGCATGTACGACGGATAGTGCAGGGTGAATTTATAGCCGGGTTTGCCGTCGCGCTCGGCGGCTTCGCGCGCGGCCTGCAGGGCATCGGCAGGAATGCCGGCGGTTTGCTCTTCGCCAACGTATTCGGCACAGGCCGCTGTGGCATCAAGCACATGTTCGGAGAAGGTTTGGCTGAGTGCGGCCAGGCGCTCCTGAATTTCGGCGTAGCGGCTGCGGGCGGGGCCTTCGAGCAGCGCACCGCTCAAGCGGAAGTCACGCAAGGCGTGCTCGATAATGCGCTGGCGCGTCGGGCTGAGGCGGGAAAATTCGGCGCTGTCGTGCAGGGCCTGATATTGCCGCAGCAGCCCTTCGTTCTGGCCCAGCCGGGTCCAGAACTCGGTGACCTTGGGCAGCATGGCGTTGTAGGCGGCGCGCAGGGCGGGGGTGTCGGCCACGGCGTTGAGGTGGCCGACGACACCCCAGGCACGGCCCAGATGTTCGGTGGCGCGCTCCAGCGGCTCCACCACGGCGGCCCAGGTGGGGGCAGTGGTGGTTGCGGTGACCTGATCCAGCGTTTGTTCCGCCGCCTGAATCAGAGCGTCGAGCGCGGGCTCGATGTGCTCGGGTTTTACTGCGGCATAGTCGGGAAGATCGCGAAAATCACACAGCGGGTTGTTGGCGGGCAGAGCAAGCGTCATGGCGTCGGTCGGTGCATCAAGTCGGGGGTCGGGGACGAGGCTGAAATTATGGGCGGGCGTGGGCTCGCTCGCACGACTCCAGGGTATTGACCAGCAGCATCGCAATGGTCATGGGCCCGACGCCGCCGGGCACCGGGGTGATCCAGCCGGCGACTTCGCTGACGCCGTCGAAGTCCACATCGCCGCAGAGCTTGCCCGCTGCGTTGCGATTCATGCCCACGTCGATCACCACGGCGCCGGGCTTGACCATGTCGGCAGTGATCAGGTTCTCGCGCCCGACGGCAGCCACCAGAATATCGGCCTGGCGGCACACCGCAGCGAGATCGGCCGTGCCGCTGTGCGCGATGGTGACCGTCGCATTGGCCGCCAGCAGCATCAAGGCCATCGGCTTGCCGACAATGTTCGAGCGGCCCACCACCACCGCCGACTTGCCGCGCAGATCGCGTAGGCCGATGGATTCGAGCATTTTCATGCAGCCATACGGCGTGCAAGGCTTGAAGCCGGGCTGTCCCACCATCAACGCCCCCGCGCTGGCGACATGAAAGCCGTCCACATCCTTGGTCGGTGCAATGGCTTCGATCACCTTGTTGGCGTCGATGTGGCGGGGCAGGGGCAATTGCACCAGGATGCCGTGGATCGCCGGATCGGCGTTGAGCGCGGCGATGCGCTGTAGCAGCGCGGCTTCTTGCAGGTCGGCGGCGTATTGCTCCAGCACCGAGTGGATACCGGTCTGCTCGCAGGCCTTGATTTTGTTGCGCACATAGACCTGGCTGGCCGGGCTGTCGCCCACCAGAATGACGGCGAGGCCGGGGCGATGTCCCGCAGCGGTGCAGGTCTGCGCGCGCTGCGCGACCTGCTGGCGGATTTGGGCGGAGAGGGCGAGACCGTCGATGCGTTGGGCTGTCATGGGAATGGGCTTGGAAAAATGCACCACGCCCGCGTGGTGCGGGCGTGGTGCATGGGGAGGGGATGGATTTATTTCGGTGCGCCGAGCGCAATCTTGAGCAGATCGGCCACGGTGCTGACGTTGAGCTTTTCCATGATGTTGGCACGGTGCGCTTCAACGGTCTTGATGCTGATGTTGAGATCGTCGGCGATTTGTTTGTTCAGCCGCCCGGCCACGATGCGTTCGAGCACCTGCGACTCGCGCGCAGTGAGTCGGCCCAGCAGGGCGCCGCGGCTGGCTTCGGCCTGCTGCTGATCGGCGGTCAGACGCGCTTTCTGCAGCATGCGATCGACCAAATCGCGCAGCACGACTTCGTTGAACGGTTTTTCGATGAAGTCGATCGCGCCCTTTTTCATGGTGTCCACCGCCATCGGCACATCGCCATGACCGGTGATGAACACCAGCGGCATGCTGCAGCCACGATGCAGCAATTCATCTTGCAGCTCCAGGCCGTTCATGCCGGGCATGCGTACGTCGACAATGAGGCAGGCGACTTCGCGCGGGTCGAAACGGGTGAGGAAACTTTCGGCGGATTCGAAGCAGCGCACGCGGTAGTCGTTGCCTTCGAGCAGCCACTGCAGCGAATCGCGCACGGCCTCGTCGTCATCCACCACATACACGGTACCTTTGTTGGCTGTTTTCATGAGCAATCGAGAAGGATGGGGAAGTGATGAGAAGTGGGGCCTCAGTGGCCGGGGATCACAAGCGGGACGGAAGGAAGTCGGGATGCGCAGAATCGCCGGAGGGAGCCGGTGGCCGAGGCCGCTCTTTGGGGGCTCCGAGTGGCAGGGTGAAGCTGAAGAGGCATCCGGCAATCACCGACTGATTGTAATAATTCTCGGCCCAGAGACGGCCCTGGTGATACTCGATGATCGAGCGGCAGATGTTCAGGCCGATGCCCAGGCCTTCGGCCTTGGTGGTGTAGAAGGCTTCGAACAGTCGCTCCATCACGGCTTCATCGATGCCGGTGCCGTGATCTTTGACGGTGAAAGTCACCCGCTCGGCATCCGACATGATCTTGAGCTCGATGCTGCGCAGATTGCCTTGCCGCCCGGCCTTGTCCACCGATTCGGCCGCATTGCGCAGCAGGTTGAGCAGCACCTGCTCGATCAGAATCGGATCGGCGTACAGCGTGGGAATGCCGGGAGCGACGAAGTTGAGCAGCCGCACATTGCGCCGGGTGAGCTCGATATCGGCCAGTTCCAGGGTGTTGCGCACGATGTCCTGCACGCGGCACGACACCCGCGCGGGCTCGCTCTTTTTCACAAAGTCGCGCACCCGTTTGATGACCCCGGCGGCCCGCTGCGCCTGCCGTCCGGTTTTTTCCAGCGCATCGATCAATTCCTGCTGGGTCATGCCGTGCGTCTTGACGCGGGCGATCATCCCCGAGGAATAGTTGCTGATGGCGGTGAGCGGCTGGTTGAGCTCGTGCGCCAGCGACGAGGCCATCTCGCCCATGGTGATCAGTCGGCTGGTGATCTGGGCCTTTTCCTCCTGCTTGCGTGCGGTCTCTTCGGCGCGCTTGCGGGGGGTGATGTCGGTGGCGATCAGCAGTTGCGCCACCCGGCCGTCCACCCATTGCATATAGCGCTGGCGCACGTCGAACCAGCGGTCGAGCGCTTCGACGTGGGTTTCATGCGCGTTGGAATGGCCGTCGAGGATTTCGTCGGCGGGCAGGCCGGCAAACGAGTCGACGGTGTCGACATGATCGTCGTCGGCCACCGAGGTCATCTGCCCGCCATTGAGCATGAGGTGGCCATGCACCGACGCGCCGAACCACTGGCGGTAGAGCTTGTTGGCGAACAGCGGCTCTTCGGTGCCCAGCGAGATCACCGACACCGCGGCGTCCAGCCCTTCGAGCACGGCGACGAAACGCTCGTGCGAGGCGGCGAGTTCCTGGCGGATGCGGGTGGGCTCGGTGATGTCGGTGACCGACATGATCCAGCCCGTCTGCTTCTCGCGCACGTCGATCAGCGGCGAGACATAGACCCGCGCGTCGAACTCGCTGCCGTTCTTGCGGCGGATTTTGAGCGCGAATCCCGAGGGCGGCGCCAGACCGTCGAGGCTTTGCTGAATGGCCAGGGCCATTTCAGCGCCTTGTTGCGCGGGCCAGTAAGGGTAGGGCGGCTGGCTGCCTATCAGGTCGCTGTCTTCAAAGCCGGTCATGCGGCAGAACGACAGGTTGACATATTGAATGCGGCCCTGCATGTCCACCGCCTGCATGCCGGTAGAGAGCGAGTTTTCGATGGCGCGGCGAAAGGCGGTTTCGCGGGTGAGCGCCTCCTGCGCGCTCAGGCGTTGGCGCAGCTGGTTCCAGCTCGTCAATAGCGTCCACAGGGTGAGCGCCGACAGCAGGAACACGCTCCAGTACAGGCCCTTGGTCGTCCAGCTCGGGCTGCTGCGATAGCTGCTGACCTGCAGCACCAGCCCGGGCTCGAACGGGGGCAGGGGCGCGCGGTACTGCAGCGCCTTGTCGCGTATGGGCTGGCTTGAAGCGCTGTCGAGTAGCTGGTTGTCGGGGCCGAGCAGCGAAACGGCATAGCTGGCATTGAGGTCTTCCGGCACCGAGTTGCGCAAGATGCCATCGACGGAGTACACCACGCCCACCACGCCGGCGAGCTGGTCGTTGCGCACCACCGGCGTGGCGGTTTCGAGCAGCCAGCCGTTGTCGGCGCCTTTGAAGGGTGTTGAGTACGCGGTGCGCTGGCTGACCAGCGCCTGCTGCATGAGTTGCAGGCTGTTGGCGCGCTTGAGGGTCTTGCCTACCAAGGTGGCGATCTGCTCGGTGGCGAGGTTGGGGTTGCCTTTTTTGAACACCACGGCGCCATCGGGATGTGCGTAGTACACCAAAAGCAACTGCGGATAGCGTCGCAGCAAGCGCAGCGCCTGCACGTCGAACGGCCCGGGTCGGTCTTCATGCAGAGAGAGATTGTTGGCGATGGCCTGCACTTGGTCCTGGGCGAGGGTGAGGTCGAGGCTGATGCGTTGCTGCGCCCATTCGCTATCGCGCTGCAAATTGTCTTTGTCGCGTTGCAGGTCGGCCTGCTGCGAATAGCTCACCAGCGCGGCCATGGCCGCCAGAAACAGAATGAAGACGACAAGAGGCAGCACCAGCAGCACACGGTCGGACTGCATGCGTCGCAGCAGCGCGCGCGCGCGCAACAGCCCGAAGCGCTGCGGCCAACTGCGACGGCGGAAAGTGGGAACGTGCTTTGAAGGATTCACAGGAGCAGTCTAGAGTGTCTGGAACACAGAGCCCTCAAATGTCGGCCCTGCGTTTTGTCGAGAACCGCCCGGTAGTTGAGTTGACCAGCAGATTTTGCGTTGACGCAGTTCGATCTTCAAACGAGGCAAATGGGTGAAAGAAATCGGGCAAAACTGCGCCTTTAATTTCACGATGCGAAATCAAATCTTGTGATTTGAAAAATTGTTTGCGATACTGCGCCACAAATTCATGAGGAGAACATGATGGCCGCCTTACCCGAGATGCAACCCAGCTCACTTTCCGCCGCCGCGGGAGATGCCGATCCCCAGGAAACCCGAGAGTGGCTGGATGCGCTGGACGCGCTGATCGCCGCCGAAGGCCCGCAGCGGGCGCATTTCGTCCTCGAATCGCTGATCGCCGAAGCGCGGCAGAACGGCGTGGACGTGCCCTTCTCGGCCAACACCGCCTACGTCAACACCATTGCCACCGACGACGAGGTGCGCAGCCCGGGCAATGTTGAGATCGAGGAGCGGCTGCGCGCCTACATGCGCTGGAACGCCATGGCGATGGTGGTTCATGCCAACCGTCTGCATCCGGCCGATGGAGGCGATCTGGGCGGGCATATGGCCTCGTTCGCATCGCTGGCCACCATGTATGGCACCGGCTTCAACCATTTCTGGCACGCGCCCACGGCCGAGCACGGCGGTGATCTGATTTACTTTCAAGGCCATAGCGCGCCGGGCATCTACGCCCGCGCCTATATGGAAGGGCGGTTGACGGAAGAGCAGCTCCTGCATTTCCGCCAGGAAGTCGGCGGCAAAGGGCTGTCGAGCTACCCCCACCCCAAGTTGATGCCGAACTTCTGGCAATTCTCAACAGTGAGCATGGGGCTGGGGCCGATCATGGCGATCTACCAGGCGCGCTATCTCAAGTATTTGCACGCCCGCGGCATTGCCGATACCTCCAAGCGCAAGGTCTGGGCTTTCTGCGGCGACGGTGAAATGGACGAGCCCGAGGCGCTCGGCGCCGTGGGGCTGGCGGCGCGCGAAAAGCTCGACAACCTGGTGTTCGTCATCAACTGCAATCTGCAGCGCCTCGACGGCCCGGTGCGCGGCAACGGCAAGATCATCCAGGAGCTCGAGGCCGAGTTCCGCGGCTCGGGCTGGAATGTCATCAAACTCATCTGGGGCTCTTACTGGGACCCGCTGCTGGCGCGCGACAAAGACGGCATCCTGCGTCAGGTGATGATGGATGTGCTCGACGGCGACTATCAGGCGATGAAGGCCAATGACGGCGCCTTCGTGCGCAAGCATTTTTTCGGCCGCGACCCGCGCCTGCTCAAGATGGTCGAGCACATGAGCGACGAAGACATCTGGCGTCTGAACCGCGGCGGCCACGATCCGCAAAAGGTCTATGCCGCCTTCCACGCTGCGGCCAACCATCAGGGCGGCCCCACGGTGCTGCTGGTCAAGACCATCAAGGGCTATGGCATGGGCCGCGCGGCCGAGGCGCGCAATGTGGCGCACCAGGTCAAAAAGCTCACCGATGAAGACATTCGTGAATTCCGCGACCGCTTCAACATCCCGGTGCCCGATAGCGAACTGCCCAAGCTGCCGTTCTTCAAGCCGGCCGACGACACGCCGGAAATGAAGTACCTGATGGAGCGTCGCAAGGCCCTGGGCGGCCCGCTGCCGCAGCGCCGCGAAAAGGCCGACGAACATCTGCCCGTGCCCGATCTGAAAGAGATTTTCCAGCCCATGCTCGAAGCCACGGCCGAGGGCCGCGAAATCTCCACCACCCAGGCTTATGTGCGCTGCCTCAACCAGTTGCTGCGCGACAAGACGCTGGGCCCGCGCGTCGTACCCATTCTGGTGGACGAAACCCGTACCTTCGGCATGGAAGGGCTGTACCGGCAGATTGGCATTTACGCGCCGGAAGGACAGAAATACACCCCGGTCGATCGTGGCGAGGTGATGTATTACCGCGAAGACAAACAGGGCCAGATCCTGCAGGAAGGCATCAACGAAGCGGGCGGCATGTGCTCGTGGATCGCCTCGGCCACCAGCTACTCGCACAGCAACCGCATCACCATTCCGTTCTACATCTTCTATTCGATGTTCGGCTTCCAGCGCATCGGCGACCTGATCTGGGCCGCGGGCGACATGCTGGCGCGCGGCTTTCTGCTGGGCGGCACCTCCGGGCGCACCACCCTCAACGGCGAGGGCCTGCAGCACGAAGACGGCCACAGCCAGGTCATGGCGGCCAATGTGCCCAACTGCATCAGCTACGACCCGACCTTCGCCCACGAAGTGGCCGTCATCCTGCATGCGGGTCTCAAGCGCATGGTCGAGAATCAGGAAGACGTGTTCTATTACCTGACCCTGCTCAACGAAAACTACGCCCAACCCGGGCTGCAGCCGGGCACCGAAGAGCAGATTCTCAAGGGCATGTATCTGTGCAAGCCGGGCAAGGCCGAGGTCAAGCAGCGCGTGCAGTTGCTCGGCTCCGGTTCCATCCTGCGCGAAAGTCTGGCGGCGCAGGAACTGCTGGAAAGCGACTGGGGCGCCGCCGCCGACGTGTGGAGCTGCCCGAGCTTCAACGAACTGGCGCGTGATGGCAAGGCTGCCGAGCGCTGGAACCTGCTGCACCCGACCGACAAGCCGCGCGTGCCCTTCGTCACCCAGCAGCTCGACAAGCACGCAGGCCCGGTGGTGGCCAGCACCGACTATGTGCGCCTGTTCGCCGAACAAATCCGTCCCTTCCTGCCCAAGGGACGCAACTACCGGGTGCTGGGCACCGACGGCTTCGGCCGCTCGGATACCCGCACCGAGCTGCGCCGCCACTTCGAGGTCGATCGCCACTACATCGTGCTGGCTGCGCTGCGCGGTCTGGTCGATGAGGGTGCGCTGCCGGCGGCCAAGCTCACCGAGGCCATTGCCAAGTACGGCATCGACACGGAGAAGGTGTTCTCGCTCTACGCCTGAACGACCGCCGAACGCACACACAATAGGAGACACCCAACATGGCCGTCGTCGAGGTCAAGGTTCCCGATATCGGGGACTTCAAGGATGTGGAAGTGATCGAGGTTCTGGTGAAGGCCGGAGACCAGATCGCGGTCGATCAATCGCTGGTCACGGTGGAGAGTGACAAGGCCAGCATGGAGATCCCCAGCAGCGCCGCCGGCGTGGTGAAGGCGCTGCGGGTGAAGCTGGGCGACAAGGTGAGCGAAGGCTCGGTCTTGCTCGAACTCGACGCCGCAGGCGCCGCCGACGCACTGCCCGCCGCAGAAGCTCCGTCCGCTCCTGTCGTTCCAGCAGCAGCCGAGCCTGCGCAGCCCGAGGCATTGCCGCCGGTCGCGCTGCCTCCTGCGGCGGTTGGCGTGGGTTTCGCCTCCGAGCCGCGTCACCACACCCCGCCTACCGCCGCGTTGCCGGTGCACGAGCCTGTGGCATCCGCTGCGCTGCTGCCGCACGCTTCGCCGAGTGTGCGCAAGCTGGCGCGTGAACTCGGCGTGCCGCTGGCGGAAGTCAAGGGCAGCGGCAGCAAGGGCCGCATCACCGCGGAGGATGTGCAAGCCTTCGTCAAGGCGGTGATGTCAGGCCAGACCGTGACTCAGGCAGCGGCTGTGGCGGGAGTCAGCGCGGGCAAGGGCGCGGCCAGCCTGGGCGGGCTCGCGCTCCTGCCTTGGCCCAAGGTGGACTTTGCCAAGTTCGGCCCGGTCAGCAGCCAGCCGCTGTCGCGCATCAAAAAACTCTCGGGCCCCAATCTGGCGCGCAACTGGGCGATGATTCCGCATGTCACCCAGTTCGACGAGGCCGACATCACCGAGCTGGAGGAATTCCGCAAGAGCAGCAACGAACGCATGGCCAAGCAAGGCGTGAAGCTCACCCTGCTCGCCTTTGTGATGAAAGCCTGCGTGACGGTGCTCAAGCAAATGCCCGCATTCAACAGTTCGCTCGATGAAAGCGGCGAGAACCTCATTCTGAAGGACTACATCCACCTGGGTTTCGCGGCCGATACGCCGCAAGGCCTGGTCGTGCCGGTGCTCAAGGACGTGGACAAGAAGGGCCTGGCGCAAATCGCCAAGGAAATGGGCGAACTGGCCGCGACGGCGCGCGAAGGCAAGCTCAAGCCTTCAGACATGCAGGGCGCGACCTTCACCATTTCCAGCCTGGGCGGTGTGGGCGGAACGGCCTTCACGCCCATCATCAATGCGCCGGAAGTGGCCATATTGGGGCTGTCCAAATCGCAGATCAAACCGGTCTGGGACGGCGCCGCATTCCAGCCACGGCTGATGTTGCCGCTGTCGCTGTCGTACGACCATCGCGTCATCGACGGGGCGATGGCCGCACGCTTCACCACCGTGCTCGGCGAGTTGCTCGCCGACCTGCGGCGTGTGCTGATCTGACCGGGAGCGCGATATGGCCATCATCGAAGTCAAGGTTCCCGATATCGGGGACTTCAAGGATGTGGAAGTGATCGAGGTTCTGGTGAAGGCCGGAGACCAGATCGCGGTCGATCAATCGCTGGTCACGGTGGAGAGTGACAAGGCCAGCATGGAGATCCCCAGCAGCGCCGCCGGCGTGGTGAAGGCGCTGCGGGTGAAACTGGGCGACAAGGTGAGCGAAGGCACGGTTTTGCTGGAGCTGGACGCTGCGGGTGCGCAGGCAAGCGCCGAGACTACGCCCGCGCCGCCCGCGCCTGCCGCCGCGCCGACAAACACAGCACCACAAACCTCACCCGCGCCGCAGGCTGCCGCCGCGTTCTCTGGCAAGGTCGATGTGGAGTGCGACGTGCTGGTGCTCGGCGCTGGCCCCGGGGGATATTCCGCCGCATTTCGCGCCGCCGACCTGGGCCTGAAGGTGGTGCTGGTCGAGCGTTACGCCGCTTTGGGGGGCGTGTGCCTCAACGTCGGCTGCATACCCAGCAAGGCGCTGCTACACGTGGCCGCGGTCATGGACGAAGCGGCGCATTTCGCCGACCTCGGGGTGGAATTCGGCGCGCCCAAGGTCGATCGCGCCAAGCTGGCGGCGCACAAGGCCAAGGTGGTGGGCAAGCTCACCGGCGGTCTGGCGGCCATGGCGAAAATGCGCAAGGTCACCGTCGTGCGCGGCTATGGGGCGTTCATCGATGCGCACCATGTGCAGGTCGAACTCACCGAGGGCGAGGGTCAAAACAAGACCGGCGCCACGCAGACGGTGGGCTTTCAGCGCGCCATCATCGCGGCCGGAAGTCAGGCGGTGCGACTACCCTTCTTGCCCGATGACCCGCGCATCGTCGATTCCACCGGTGCGCTCACTCTGGAGCAGGCGCCGAAGAAGATGCTCATCGTCGGCGGCGGCATCATCGGGCTGGAGATGGGCACGGTGTATTCCACGTTGGGCGCGCGCTTGGATGTGGTGGAAATGCTCGACGGCCTCATGCCCGGCGCCGACCGCGATCTGGTGAAGGTCTGGCAGAAGCTCAACGCCAAGCGCTTCGACCGCATGATGCTCAAGACCAAGACGGTGGCCGCCGAAGCCAAGCCCGACGGCATCTGGGTGACGTTTGAGGGCGAAGGCGCTCCTACCGAGCCGCAGCGCTACGACCTGGTGCTGCAAGCCGTGGGCCGCGCGCCCAATGGCCGCAAAATAGCGGCCGACAAGGCAGGTGTAGCGGTGAACGAGCGCGGATTCATTCCGGTGGATGCGCAGTTGCGCACCAACGTGCCGCATATCCATGCCATTGGTGACATCGTCGGCCAGCCCATGCTGGCGCACAAGGCGGTGCACGAGGGCCATGTCGCCGCCGAGGTGTGCGCGGGTGAACTCAAAGGCGACGACGCGCTGGCGAAGTCGGCCTTCGACGCGCGGGTGATTCCCAGCGTGGCCTATACCGATCCGGAGATCGCTTGGGTCGGCCTGACCGAAGACGCAGCCAAAGCGCAAGGCATCGCCGTAACCAAGGGGCTGTTTCCGTGGACGGCATCGGGTCGGGCCATCGCCAACGGGCGTGACGAGGGTTTCACCAAGCTGTTGTTCGATAAGGCGACGCACCGCATCGTCGGCGGCGGTATTGTCGGCACGCACGCGGGCGACCTTATCAGCGAAATCGCTCTGGCGATCGAGATGGGGGCGGACGCGGTGGACATCGGCCGCACCATCCATCCGCATCCCACGCTGGGCGAATCCGTGGGTCTGGCGGCTGAGGCGGCAGAGGGCAGCTGTACCGATCTGCCGCCGCCACGGCGATAGAAAAACGGGCCTCGGCCCGTTTTTCTAAGCTGCCCGGAAGTGAGTGCCGAGCTCTCTTATTGCCCCGCCTGTGCCGCCGCATCGCTCGGGCTGCTGCCTGGGTCGTCTTGCGCGACTTCGGTCTGCGGGCTCGTCATGATGCGGCGCGCGCCGTCGAAGCGTTTGGCCCAGTAAGGCGAATCGAGATTTTCGACGCGCACAGTCTGGCCTGGTCGGGGAGAGTGGATGAACTGACCATCGCCGATGTAAATACCCACATGCGAGAAGGCTCGGCGCAGCGTGTTGAAAAACACCAGATCGCCCGGTTTGAGCTGGCTTTCCGGAATCTTTTCGCCTTCGTGCGCCTGCTCCGCGGCGTTGTGCGGCAGTACCGTGCCCAGCGTTTCCTGATAGACGTAGCGCACAAAACCCGAGCAATCGAAGCCGCTGCGAGCAGAGTCGCCGCCGTAGCGATATTTCACGCCCAGAAAGCTCAGCGCATTGACCACCAGGTCGGAAGCCCGGGTGGAGACCTGATGCACAAAGCCGTTTTGCGTCAGCCACTGGCGCAGTGAGGCGTCGTCGCGCTGGGCGTTTTGCACGTCTTGCACCGCCTTTTCAGAGGGCTGGGCCGGGTCGATCTGGGGCAGCACACGCGGGCCGGCCCAGACTGAGGTGATGCCGCATGGTCCTAACAGGCAACAGGCCAAGGCAATCTGGGCGAACAAGGGGTTGACACGCATAATCGCGTGAATTTAGATAGAACGCTTGAATGTGTCAATCATTGTGCAGTGCAAGAAGCATTGCCGCCTCAACGGGAAAACACGATGTTCACTGCCTGGAAACTCAATCAGACCGATCAAGGCTTCAGTGCCACCCTGGCGGCATGGCCAGACGAAGAACTCCCTGCGGGAGACGTGACCGTCGCGGTGGAATATTCCACCCTGAACTACAAAGACGCGCTGGCGCTGACCAACCGCGGCCCGGTCGTGCGGCGCTGGCCCATGGTGCCGGGCATCGACGGCGCAGGCGCGGTGCTCGAAAGCACGCATGCCGACTGGCAGCCTGGCGACCGCTGGGTGCTCAACGGCTGGGGCGTGGGCGAAACGCATTGGGGCTGCCTGAGCCAGCGAGCGCGGCTCAATGGAGACTGGTTGATCCGGCTGCCCAAGGCCTTCACCGCGCGACAGGCCATGGCGCTGGGTACGGCCGGTTATACCGCGGCGCTGTGCGTGCTGGCGATCGAGCGGCATGGCGCCGTGCCCGCGCAGGGCAGCGTGCTGGTGACGGGGGCAAGCGGTGGTGTGGGCAGCGTGGCCGTGGCACTGCTGGCCAAAATGGGCTGGACGGTCGTGGCGTCAACTGGCAAGTTGCAGGAGCAAGCCTATTTGCGCGCGCTCGGGGCCGCTGAAGTGATCGACCGCAACACGCTTTCGTCGCCCGGCAAACCGTTGCAAAAAGAGCGCTGGGCGGCGGTGGTAGATACGGTGGGTAGCCACACCCTGGCCAACGCCTGCGCGCAAACCCGCTGGGGCGGCGTGGTGGCCGCGTGCGGTCTGGCGGGAGGCATGGATTTCCCAACCACGGTGGCGCCCTTCATTCTGCGGGGCGTGACACTGGCGGGAATCGACAGCGTGATGCAGCCCCAGTCGGCTCGGTGCAAAGCCTGGCAGAAGCTGGCCGATCTGATCGATGCGCCGATGCTCGATCAGATCGCTCACGACATCCCGCTCGATCAGGCTCAAGCGGCCGCGCAAGAATTGCTCGACGGCAAAGTGCGGGGTCGGCTTGTGGTGAAGATTTGATCGCGGTTTCCCTCAGCTCATCGATGAGTCAGTTCGGCGTCAGCGCCCATTCCTAGGCTGGACCGCATTCATACAAAACAGGAGACAGTGCGATGATCGATGCGTCTTACGCCGATTTTTACCGCCGCAGCGTCGATTCACCCGAAGCTTTCTGGGCCGAGCAGGCGCAGGCCATCGATTGGAAAAAGCCGTGGAACAGTGTGCTCGACCGCAGCAAACCGCCATTCTCCGCCTGGTTTTCGGGGGGCTTGACCAACCTCTGTCACAACGCGGTCGACCGTCATCTGCCGGAGCGCGCCGGGCAAGCCGCGCTGGTGTATGTGTCCACCGAAACGGGGCAGGAGGTCAGTTACAGCTACGCCGAGCTGCACCGCGAAGTGCAGATCATGGCGGCCAGTCTGCAGAGTCTGGGCGTCACCCAGGGCGACCGGGTGCTGATCTATATGCCGATGATTCCCGAGGCGGTGTTCGCCATGCTGGCCTGCGTGCGTCTGGGTGCGGTGCATTCGGTGGTGTTCGGCGGGTTCGCGTCGGTGAGCCTTGCGGCGCGTATCGATGACGCGCAACCCAAAGTCATCGTCAGCGCCGACGCTGGATCGCGAGCGGGCAAGGTCGTGCCGTACAAACCCTTGCTCGACGAAGCGCTACGTCTGTCGCAGCATCCGCCGGAGCAGGTCATCGTGGTCGATCGCGGGCTGGCGGATTGGGCCCGGCAGCAGCCGCGCGATGTTTCCTACGCCGATTTGCGTACCCGGCATGCCCGGGCGGAAGTGCCCTGCGTCTGGGTCGATTCCACCCATCCGAGCTACATCCTCTATACCTCGGGCACGACGGGCAAACCCAAGGGCGTGCAGCGCGATACCGGGGGCTATGCCGTGGCGCTGCAACTGTCCATGCGTGTGATTTTCGGCGGCCAGCCCGGGGAGACGTTTTTCTGTACGAGCGACATCGGCTGGGTCGTGGGGCATAGCTACATCGTGTATGCGCCTTTGCTCTCCGGCATGACCACCATTCTGTACGAGGGCACCCCCATCCGCCCGGATGCCGCTGTGTTCTGGCGCATCGTCGAGCAGTATCGTGTCAATCAGATGTTCTCCGCCCCAACCGCCATGCGCGTGCTCAAGCGCCATGACCCCGCGCTGTTGCAGCGGCACGACCTGTCGAGTCTGCGTGCCATTTTTCTCGCGGGCGAGCCGCTGGACGAACCCACCGGCCGCTGGGCGGCCGAATCGCTGAACAAGCCGGTGATCGACAACTATTGGCAAACCGAAACTGGCTGGCCCATTCTGGCAACTCCGCTGGGATTTCCCGACGTGGCTTCTCGCATGGGCTCCCCCGGTGTTTCCATGCCGGGTTACAAAGTCTGCCTGCGTAACGAAACAGACGGCGAGCCGGTCGCTCCCGGCGAAAAAGGCGTGGTGGCGATCGACTGGCCGCTGCCGCCCGGTTGCCTGCAAACCATCTGGGGCGACGACACCCGTTTTGTGGATACCTACTGGAGTACATACCCGAACAGGCAGGTGTATTCCACCTTCGACTGGGGCCGTCAGGACGCCGACGGCTATCTCTACATCCTCGGCCGCACCGACGATGTCATCAATGTGGCCGGACACCGGCTCGGCACGCGCGAAATCGAAGAGAGCATCAGCGCGCATCCCGCAGTGGCCGAGGTGGCCGTCGTGGGCGTGCTGGATGCGCTCAAAGGACAGGCCGCCTGGGCCTTCGTGGTGCTGCGTCCGGGGCAGGATAATGTGACTGCGCAGGCCAGTCAGGCCTCCATCGCCGCCCACGTCGACGCCCAACTCGGCGCCGTCGCTCGACCCCAGCGCATCTGCCTGGTGACGGCACTGCCCAAGACCCGCTCAGGAAAAATGTTGCGTCGCGCGATCCAGGCGATTTGCGAAGGCCGTGACCCCGGCGATCTCACTACACTGGAAGATCCGCTTGCCCTTCAGCAAATTCCTGATGCAATTGCGCGTCCCTGACTAGGGAAACTCCTAGCCGCCAAGGGTGGACAAGCCCCGTCAGGGTTTGAAAAATATCAGTGCTTGCTTATAAGCAAATTCATATGCCACAAACTGACACGCTCCCGGAACTGGTGACGTCGCCCGCAGACGATCTCTCGGTCGACGCGGATCGGGTGTTCGATTCCGCCGCCGAGCTCTTCGGCGTCCTCGCCACCCCCCTGCGCTTGCGCATCCTCAATTCCATCTGTACAGGCGAAAAAAGCGTGACAGAAATCATGGACTCGGTCGATTCGACCCAGCCCAATGTGTCCCAGCATCTCAAGGTGTTGTATCAAGCCGGTGTGGTCGCCAAGCGCCGCGTCGGTAATCTGGTTTATTACCGTGTGCAGAGCGAGAAGGCAGTGCAGTTGTGCCGGACCGTGTGTACTCAAATTGCCATCGAGCTCGACGATCCTGAATCGGTTTCGCAGACGGATCGCCTGGCCCGACGTGCCTACTAAGCGAGAAAGAGGATGAGTGACTACACAAAAAAGCTAGGCCGGCTGCGTAAAGCGCCGGAAAACTTCCTGAGCGCTGAGCAGATCGCCCAGGTTCAGGGAGGTCGCCGCGACTTTTTGCGTAAAGCGTTTCTGACGGCCAGCGCCACCATGGCCGCTGGCGGTGCAGCGAACGTCTACGCAGCCGATCGCAAAGACTGGGAGGGTGACAAGGGCAGCAAGTTCATCCTGAAAGAGCAGGAGTGGCGCACCACTCTGGGCGCTCCGGTGAACGAGCCGCCTTACGGCATGCCGTCCAAGTACGAAAAGGACTTGGTGCGCCGCATCAGTCCGGGTCTGGCTGCGGTGAATCAGGCCAACGTGGCCTTTGCGCCGCTGCAAGGCATGTTCGGTATCGTCACGCCGGCCGGTTTGCACTTCAACCGCTCGCACCAGGGCTGGTACGACATCAACCCGGAAGACTTCCGCTTCATGGTGATGGGTGAGAAGAATCTCATCAAGAAGCCCAAGGTCTATACCGTGGGCGACATCATGCGCATGCAGCCGGTGTCGCGCTTCCACTTCATCGAATGCGGCGCCAACTCCGCGATGGAATGGGGCAACGTGGCGCTGCCGACCGTGCAATATACGCACGGCATGGTGTCCTGCTCCGAGTTCACCGGTGTGCCGCTCATCGACATTCTCGAAGACTGCGGCGCCGACCTCAAGGGCGTTCGCTTCATCATGGCGGAAGGCGCTGACGGCTCGACCGAAAACCGCACCATCCCGATGTCGCTCGTGCTGTCGGGTGAGGTGCTGGTGGCCTACGGCCAGAACGGTGAAATGCTCCGCCCGGAAAACGGCTACCCGCTGCGTTTGGTGGTGCCGGGGGTCGAAGGCGTTTCCAACATCAAGTACCTGCGCCGCATCAAGCTCGGTACCCAGCCTTTCGCCACCAAGGACGAAACCGTGGGCTACGTCGATCTGATGCCCGATGGCCGTCTGCGTCAATACACCTCGGTCATGGAAGTCAAGTCGGTGATCACCTCGCCGTCCGGTGGTCAGGTGTTGTTGGACAAAGGGCTTTACAACGTCTCGGGTCTGGCTTGGTCGGGCCGTGGCAAAATCAAGCGTGTCGATGTCTCGTTCGACGGCGGCGTGAACTGGCAGCCCGCGCGTCTTGAAGGGCCGATCCAGAGCAAGGCATTCACTCGGTTCAATGTGCCTTGGGTTTGGAAGGGGCAGGTCGCCTTCCTGCAAAGTCGCGCGATTGACGAAACCGGCATGGTGCAGCCCATCTATGAAGAACTGCGCAAAGTGCGCGGTACTCGTTCCGTCTATCACAACAACGCAATCCAAACTTGGCAAGTTGAAGAAAATGGAGATGTTCGCAATGTCCAACTCGCGAATTCGTAAAGCCGCGCTGGCGGTCATTCTGGGGGGAATGTTTGTCGGCGGCGCCACGGTGGCCTCGGCGGCGGGCATGCCCGTCCATCCCCAAGTCCCCGCAAAGGACCTGAAGCTCGATGCCACCCTGGGTCGTACGGCAACGCCCGATGAAATCAAGGCCTGGAACATCGACGTTCGCCCTGATTTCGCCGGCCTGCCGGTCGGTCAAGGCAGCGTGGCAACCGGCACCAAGCTGTGGGAGGCTAAGTGCGCCTCATGCCATGGTGACTTTGCCGATTCCAACGCGGTGTTCCCGCCTCTGGTCGGTGCCTACCAGGCCACCAAGCAGGACATCAAGACGGGTCGTGTCGCCAAGTTGGCGAACACCAATGATGGCGCAACCACCATTGAAAAGCTGTCCACGGTGTCCACGCTGTTCGACTACATCCATCGCGCCATGCCTTGGAACGAGCCGGGCTCGCTGACCTGGGACGATACTTATGCGCTGGTGGCCTACCTGTTGAACCTCGCCAACGTGGTGCCCGGCAACTTCGTGCTGACCCGTGACAACGTACAACAAGTTCAGGACATGCTGCCTAACCGCAATGGCATGATCTGGAACCACGGCATGTGGCCCGGCAAAGAGATCGGGAATGGGGGTATCCCGGATACCCACAACACGGATTGCATGAAAAACTGCGCACCAGCTCCCAAAATCACCAGCTTCATTCCTGAGTTTGCGCTGAACAATAACGGCAACCTCGCAGATCAGTACCGCACCTGGGGTCCGATCCGCGGCATGATGACCGAATCAGCGGCAGAGCAGGAAAAGAAAGCCAAGGAAAAAGCCGCGGCGGACAGCAATCCGGACGCCAAGGTGGTTGCTCTTTTGAAAGACAAGTCCTGCCTGGCCTGCCATAGCTTGGGTGACAACAAGCTGGTCGGCCCAGGTTACAAGGAAGTCGCTGGCAAGTATGGCGGCAAAAAAGATATGGTCGCCGAGTTGACCACACGCATCATCAAGGGCGGTTCAGGTGTGTGGGGCTCCATCCCCATGCCGCCGCAAACCATCAGCGAAGGCGATGCCAAGATGATTGCGCAGTGGATTGTCGACGGCGCGAAGCAGTAATACGTTATCAAGATACAGGTACTGTCCTGTTCACTTTAAGGAGAAGACTGATGAATCAAACTCGTCGCCAGGTCATGCAGATTGGTGCAGGCGCAGCCGCCCTGGGCGTTGCTGCAACCGCTGGTCTCATGCCCAATATTGCCCTGGCTGCTGACGCTCCGGGTTGGAATGCGCCCCTGTTCGAAGCCAAGTCGTTTGCCGACGCGGCCAAGATCTGGGGTGGAACGCCCACCGAAAGCACCGATGTCAGCATCATCGGTCCGGACATCGCCGAAAACGGCGCTGTGGTGCCCGTGGGTGTGAAAAGCAATGCAGCCGGTACCACCGCGTTGGGTATTGTGATCGAAAAGAACCCGACGGTCCTTGCCGGCATGTTCAACATGACCGACGCTTCGGTGCCCAACGTGGCCACCCGCGTCAAAATGGCGCAGACCTCCAACGTCTATGCCGTGGCCAAGGTTGGCGACAAGCTGCTGTTCAGCAAAAAAGAGATCAAGGTCACGCTGGGTGGTTGCGGCGGCTGATTAGCCTGCGGCAACCCGATCCCACGCGATCCAGCAACCCGATCTACTGATACTGTTTTGAATTTTGCTGATTCCAGCAACACACCTATTTAAGGAGTAACACGATGGCTTTTCCGATGCGTATGCGGGCGAACGTCGAAGGCGACGCTGTGGTCGTTCGCGTTCTGATGACCCACCCCGAAGAGACCGGCCTGCTGAAAGACAAAGCTGGTCAAATCATTCCCGCCCACTTCATTCAGTCCGTCACCTGCAAAAATGGGGACAAGACCGTGATGACCTGCGACTGGGGCACGGCCATCTCCAAAAATCCGTTCCTGGAGTTCCGTTTCAAAGGCGGTAAAGCCGGTGACAAAGTGACTGTGTCCTGGATTGATAACAAGGGCGATACGTCCACTGCAGACACCACGGTGTCTTGATGCATCTCATGCGCGAAGCCGAACGGCTTCGCGCATTCTGGTTTATTCACCGCTGCGAGGAGACTATGAGAAACCGTACAAAAAAGACGGCCATCTTGGCCGGGGTTGCGCTACCCGCCATGCTGTGGGTCGGAGGATTTGCCGCACAGGCAAATGCGGCTTCACTGACCAATGAGGGCAATCAATATCTAGCCCTAATGAACGAAATGGGTGGTAACCCCGCTGATTTCAATATCGATGACGGCAAAAAACTTTGGACTGAAAAACGCGGCCCGAAAAATGCCTCGATGGAACAATGCAATCTGGGTCTTGGTCCCGGGGTGCTGAAGGGTGCGTATGCCCAGCTTCCGCGTTACTTTGCTGACACCGGCAAGGTGCAAGATCTGGAGTCCCGCCTGATTACCTGCATGGAAACCCTGCAAGGCTTTACTGAGCAGCAAGCTGAACATGATGCTTTCGCCAAAGAAAGCGGCAATGCGACACCGCTGGTCAACATGGCGATGTATGTTGCCCATGAATCTGACAATATGAAAATCGCCATTCCGCAAAACACGCCGGAAGAAAAATTGGCGTATGAGAATGGTAAAAAGCTGTTCTTCTATCGTGGCGGGCCCTTCAGTTTTTCTTGCGCCACCTGTCACTCCGAGAAGGATAAGCGGATCAAAATCTCCGCATTGCCTGATCTCGTTGACACTGGGCCCAAGGGCGCTGCAGTGTCTTACGCGACATGGCCAGCTTACCCCAACTCGCAAGGTGTAGCTCGTACGCTTGAATGGCGCATGCTGGCTTGCTTCCGTCAACAACGCTTCCCCATGCCCAAGATGACTTCGAATGCGGTCATCGACCTGATTACCTACATGGGTGTGAATTCGAATGGCGCTACCCTGCACACGCCTTCGTTCAAGCGCTGAGACCTGAGGAGACAACATGAAAAGAACCACTTTGTTCGTACTCATGACGGCAGCGGCCGGAGTTCTTGGCGGCTGCGCAGGCATGAATCAATCCGCCTCTGAGGGGGGCAACCCGTTTGCGACAGCCTCCTTTCAGAGCATTCTGAAAAATGACTTTGCCCCGAAGGGACAAGCTAAACTAGACCGCCTGGTTCAGTCCAAGCAGCAGTATGAGTGCTCTAAATATGAGTATCTCGGAAAACCCATGCCTGCCGAAATGAGCAAAAAACTCGAATCTGAGGCTATGGCGGGTATCGTCTATCCCAAGGATGGTAAATTCCTGGGAGACTGGAAGGCGGGCCTGAAGATTGCACAGGACGGCAAGGGCAAGCAATGGAGTGACAATCCTGACAAGCCTAGCGGCGGAAATTGTCTGGCCTGCCATGAAATGGTCAAGAATGATCCTTCGCAAGGCAATATCGGCCCATCACTGGTGGACTACGGGAAACTTCGCGGCAATAGCGAGGCCATCCTGAAATACACCTGGGGTCGGATTTATGATTCTTCAGCTTACAACGCATGCAGCTGGATGCCTTCATTTGGTGCGCACCACATTCTGACCGAGCAGCAGATGAAGGACGTGATGGCGCTTCTGATGGATCCGAAGTCTCCCGTTAACGCCAACTAATAATAAGAAACTTAATTTGAGTGGCGCCCGCCTGATCGCTATTGATTTGGCGGGCTTTTTATTTTTTTGATGAGGATATTTGAATGAGCCTGACCCGTCGTGAATTTATGGGTGTATTGGCAGCTGCTGCGGCCACCGGTTTTCCCATGACCCGCGAGGCAACCGCCGCGGAAGTCAAAAGCCTGTACAACCCGCCCAAGAGTGGCAATGTGCATTTTCTGCACATGACGGATAGTCACGCGCATTTGCGTCCCGTGTATTTCCGTGAGCCGAATGTGAATATCGGTATTGCCGGAATGGAAGGGCACCTGCCCCACTTGGTGGGCACGAATTATTTGAAGCGAGTCGGCTTCAAGCCGAATACCCGTGAGTCTTATGGTTTCACCTATCTCGATTTCGTGCGCGCGGCCAAGCAGTACGGCAAGATGGGTGGTTATGCCCATATCGCGACCCTGGTCAAGCAATTGAAGGCTTCGCGGCCGGGCGCCTTGTTGCTCGACGGCGGCGATACCTGGCAAGGCACAGCCCTGTCGCTTTGGACCAAGGGACAGGACATGGTCGACGCTCAGTTGAAACTGGGTGTGGACGTGATGACGGCGCACTGGGAATTCACCTACGGCCAAGACCGCGTGAAAGAGATCGTCGATAAGGATTTCAAGGGCAAGATCGATTTTGTCGCGCAGAACGTGAAAACGGCGGACTTCGGCGACCCGGTTTTCCCGAACTATGTGATGAAGCAGATGAATGGCGTACAGGTCGCCATCATCGGGCAGGCTTTCCCCTACACGCCAATCGCCAATCCGGGTTATCTGATCCCCGACTGGACTTTCGGCATTGATACCGACCACATGCAAAAGGTGGTTAAGGAAGTGAAGCAGAAGGGCGCCCAGCTGGTTGTAGTGATCTCTCACAACGGTATGGACGTCGACCGCAAGATGGCCAGTCTGGTGGAGGGCATCGACTGCATTTTCGGTGGACACACCCATGATGGCGAAGCCGTCGCGGTGGAAATCCGCCGTCCTTCTGGCGGTATGACCCTGGTGACCAACGCCGGCTCTCACGGCAAGTTCATGGGCGTCATGGACTTCGATGTTCGCGGTGGCAAGATGGTGGGCTACAAGTACAAGCTCCTGCCGGTGTTCTCCGAGCTGTTGCCGGCCGACCCTGAAATGGAGGCTTTGATCACCAAGGTACGCGCGCCGTACGAAAGCAAACTGACCGAAGTGCTGGCGCACACCGAAGGTTTGCTGTATCGCCGTGGCAATTTCAACGGTACGTGGGACCAACTGGTGGTCGATGCGATGCTGGCCGTTCGTGGCGGCGATCTCGCGTTCTCGCCGGGTTTCCGCTGGGGCGGCAGCCTGCTGCCAGGTGCGCCCATCACCCGCGAAGACATGATGACGCAGTTGGCCATCACCTACCCGTACTGCACCCTGTCCGAGATGACGGGCGAGACGGTCAAGAACGTGATGGAAGACGTCTGCGACAACCTGTTCAATCCGGATCCTTACTACCAGCAGGGCGGTGACATGGTGCGGCTGGGTGCGCTGGAGTACAGCTGTGCCCCGAAAGAAAAAATGGGCAATCGCATCCAGGACATGCGTCTTGGCGGCAAGCCGCTCGATCCCAAGAAGACCTATAAGGTCGCGGGATGGGCGCCGGTTCAGCAGGCCAGCGCAACACCCGACAACCCGCCGATCTGGGATATTGTCGAGGAGTATCTCAAGCACCAGAAGGTCATCAAGCCCTTGAAGGTGAATGAGCCCAAGCTCATCGGCGTGAAGGGCAATCCGGGCCTGGCGAACTACAACAAGATGTTCTGAACTCGCTGATTGCAGCGCATATAAACGGCCCGCTCAACGCAGCGGGCCGTTTGCTTTGGCTGCGAACGTGCTGCGTTTAGCCGCCACTTGAGAAACACAAGCCAAGTTTTTGATCTTGCTTGTTATTGCAGCCTTTGATAGGCTGGTCACATTATTTTCATCTTGCCTTGCGGTCATCATGCAGTCTTCCTTTTTTCACTCTCCTGAGAAACACGATGGGCCTTCCCAAGGGTTTCTCACCTTCTTGGGAAGATGGACGCCGAAGGGGAGACTCGGTGGCGCTCTGTTGTACTGGCCGGGCGTACTGGTGGCGGCGTTGTTCGCCCTGACCTTGATCGCGCCGCCCGCTTTCGCGGCGATCAGCAAAGAAACGACCGAACGGCCGACTGCTCAGAAGCAGGTCGCCAAGAAACCAGCGACACGATCAACTCATCAAGTGCGATCAGCTGGTCTTTCAAAGAAACGCGGCAAAGCCGAGGCGAAGACTGAGCCGGTCAGGAAAGTCACAGCGAAAGAGCGAGAGGCTCGGCGGGTTGCGGTGGATAAGCGCGCGCATCCCAGTGCCCGACCGATCGTGACCAAGATGCGTCAGGGCGCGGCTTCCAGGCGTATCGCCGTGACTGTGCGCAAAAAGGAGGCGAGCACAGGTCAATTGCCAGCCACGCGGATTGCCGTTGAGAAACGCCGTCCGGATCCGCTCGTTCTGAAAGCAGCCCTGATGACCGGGGCGGCCTCATCCGTGGTGCGCGCGACGGATGAATTGCAGATCTCGCCGAGGTCCACGGCAGCGAACGATGACCCGCTGAGTTTGCGTTCGGGTTCCGCTTTGGTCGTTGACGAGGGAACGGATCGCGTTCTTTTGAGCAAGAACGCCGATACTGCGCGCCCGATTGCCTCACTCACCAAGTTGATGACTGCCGCGGTGATTCTCGATGCGCATCAGCCGATGGATCAGGTTATCGAAATCACCGATGCCGATATCGACACCCTGAAGTGGAGCTCTTCGCGCCTGCGCCCGGGCACGAAACTCACGCGGGAAGAACTGCTCAAGCTGGCCCTGATGTCCTCTGAAAACAGGGCGGCGCATGCTTTGGCTCGCAACTATCCCGGGGGCTTGGCGGCCTTCATACCTGCGATGAATGCCAAGGCACGCTCTTTGGGCATGAATACCACGCGTTACGTGGAGCCGACCGGCCTGTCGCCGCAGAACGAATCGACCGCACATGATCTCGCGCTGCTGGTCAAGGCGGCGTATCACTATCCCCTGATCCGCGAGTTTTCCACCCATCCCGAGAGCGAGGTGGAGGTCGGCCCGCGCACACTGCAATTCCGAAATACCGATCATTTGGTGTTTAACCGCGGGTGGGACATCCTGTTGCAGAAAACCGGCTACATCAACGAAGCGGGGCATTGCCTGGTGCTGCAGACCAAGTTTGAAGGGCGCCGAGTGATTGTGGTGCTGCTCGATGCGTGGGGCAAGTATTCGCATTTTGGCGATGCCCAGCGCATCCGTACTTGGCTGGAAGCCAAGGGCTTCGACGCCCTGCATGATCCGGTAGCCCGTACAGGGGCGTTGCCTGCCCGAGGGCCGGAAAACGCCGCGGCCTTAGTGCGGACCGCCTTTGTGGAAAAGCCGTCATCCGCCGATCTTGGCGAGTGAGTTCAACACCGCGCGTTTTGGGGCGCGGTCACCGAATCAGCGCCGCGCGCCTTTGTAGCCGAGCGCGGCCGAAATGCGCTGCGCCGTCAGCTGCACCTTTTCCAGCCAGTCTTCCATCAACCGGTCAGCCGGCGCAGAGAGCGACAGACCGGCCACCAGAGCGCCGCTGTCGTCGTAAATGCCGGCCGCCATGCAGCGCACTCCGAGTTCGAGTTCTTCGTTGTCACGCGCAAAACCATCATGGCGCACTTTGCTCAATTCGCGCTCCAGCAATTGGGGGTTGGTGATGCTGTTGCGCGTCTGCCCGGCCAAGCCGGTACGCAGGGTGTAGGCCTTGACGCGGGCCACCTCGTCGGCTGCCAGAAAGAGTTTGCCGACCGAGGTCAGATGCAGGGGCGCCCGCCCACCCACGGATCGAATGACCTGCATGCCGGAATGTTCACTGTAGGTGCGTTCGATATAGACGATTTCGTCGCCTTGCCGCACGCTCAGATTGACCGGTTGATGGGTCAGTCGGTGAAGTTCGCGCATGGGGCCGAGCGCGGCGTCGCGCACGCTCAGGCGCGCCTTGACCAGATTGCCATATTCGAGCAACCGCATGCCCAGGCGGTAGGTGCCGGCTTCAACTCGCTCGACCATGTGGCCAACGACCAGATCGTTGAGGATGCGGTGAGCCGTGGATGGGTGCAGGCCGGTTGCGGCGCCGATGTCTTTGAGTTGCATCGGATCGGGGTTTTGCGCCAGAACGTCCAGCAGCGCAAAGACTCGCCCGAGCACCTGGATGGTGGGTTCGGCGGGTGCTGCGAGCGGTTCGGATTTGCGGGAAACAGAAGAATGCTGCATCGCAAAAATTTTATATGCTGGAACAGTCTTTTGTATATCGGAAAAACGCGAGGCCTTGCAGTTCGTTTCGAAGTTCAGCCAGCGCGACTCGTCAGCCAGTCACAAGTCAGCCGACTGATAATGCGGGAATGAAAAAACGCGTAGGTCTCTTCATTACCTGTCTGTCCGATGTCATGCGGCCGAGCATTCCGATGGCGGCCGTCGAGTTGCTGGAATCGGCGCATTTCGAGGTGCATGTGCCCATGGCGCAGACCTGTTGCGGGCAGCCCGCCTACAACTCGGGCGACCACCGCACGACTCTAGCTCTGGCGGAAAAGTTTCTCGACGAATTCGAGTCGTTCGACTATGTGGTCGCCCCGTCCGGCTCCTGCATGGGCACGATCAAGACGCACTATCCGGATGTGCTCAAAGACCAGCCGGATTTGCTGCGTCGTTTCGCCGCCATACAGCCGCGTCTGTTTGAACTCACCGACTTTCTGGTGCGTGTGGCCCTTCTGACCGAGGTGCCCGGCGCGTTCGAGGGGGAGGTGACGTATCACGATTCCTGCTCGGGTTTGCGCGAATTGGGCATCAAGCAACAGCCCCGCCAACTGCTGTCGCTCGTGCCCGGACTCAGTCTGTGCGAAATGGAGCAATGCGAGCAGTGCTGCGGCTTTGGGGGTACCTTCGCGGTGAAGTACGGCAATATTTCCGCCGCCATTGCCGATGACAAGTGCGCCAATATTCAGGCGACCAAGGCGCGTGCCGTGGTGCTGGGCGATCTGGGCTGCATGATGCAAATCGAAGGGCGGCTGCGGCGGCAGGGAGACAACACAACTCAGGTGCTTCATATCGCTGAAGTGCTGAGTGGAAAGCGCTGATCATGGAATCACAGACTCTGCATTTCAAGGCGCGCGTCGGCCAGAAGCTGGCTGATCAGCGTTTGCAGCAAAACCTCAAGAAACTCTCGACCAAGTTTGTGACCGGCCGGGCAGCGGCCATCGCCGCGCTGGACGGGTTCGAGCAGATTCGCGATGCGGCGGTGAATCGTCGCAACGTGGCGCTGAACACACTCGATGTCTGGCTGGAGCGATTCGAAGCCGAAGCGCAGCGCCGCGGCACCACGGTTCTCTGGGCGCAAACCCCGCAGGAAGCCGCCGATCTGGTGGTGCAGATCGCCCGAAAGCACGATTGCAAGCAGGCCATCAAGTCGAAGTCGATGGTGTCGGAGGAGATGGGCTTGAACGCGGCGCTGGAAGCCGCAGCCGTGCAGGTGACGGAGACCGATCTGGGCGAGTACATCCTGCAGATCAACGGCAACGAGCCCCCTTCGCACATCATTGCGCCCGTGGTGCACAAGGACAAAGAGGAGATCGCCGATCTGTTCGCGCGCACGCACCACACGCCGCGCAAGACCGACATCCCCGAGATGACCCGCGAGGCCCGCGAGGTGCTACGGGCGAAGTTTCTGTCGGCCGATATGGGCATTACCGGGGGCAATTTCGTGGTGGCCGAAACCGGCTCCGTCGCCCTGGTCACCAATGAGGGCAACGAGGGCATGTGCACCATCCTGCCGCGGGTGCATGTCGCGGTGACCGGGGTGGAGAAGGTGCTGCCCACGCTCGAAGACCTGGCGGCGGTGATGCGCCTGCTGCCCCGTTCGGCGACGGGGCAGCCCATCAGCAACTACTTCTCCGTGCTCACCGGCCCGAAGCGCGAGGGCGACCGCGACGGCCCGGAGCATATGTATGTGGTGCTGCTCGATGGTGGACGCACCAGTCTGGTGGGCGGTGCGTTTGCCGAGATGTTGCGCTGCATACGCTGCGGCGCCTGTATGAACCATTGCCCCGTCTATCAGAAAATCGGCGGGCACGCCTACGGCTGGGTGTATCCGGGGCCGATGGGGTCGGTGCTGACGCCGAGTTATCAGGGGCTTGAAAGCACGCAGGATTTGCCGCAGGCCGCAACGCTATGCGGGCAATGTGAGGTCGTATGCCCGATGAAAATCCCGCTGCCCGATCTGCTGCGCAAAATGCGCGAACAGCAATTCGAGCGCGAAATGCGGCCGGGCATGGAGCGCTGGGCCTTGAGGCTGTGGAGCTATGTCGCGCGGCATCCCTGGCTGTATCGGCCGGGGGCGCGGCTGGCGTCGAGGGTCTTGCGGCTGATGGGGGGCGAGCGCAGGCGGGTGCAAAACCTGCCAGGCGCCTCGGGGTGGACGGCCTATCGTGATTTGCCCGTGCCGTCGCAGGCAACCTTCAAACAGCAGTTCGCACAGCGCGCCAAGGGCAAGGCAGCAGGGTGACCGCGGAGGTCAAACGCTTGCGGACAGCGGGTTGAACCAGCCGCCGTCGCGGTAGATTTCAAACGGCGTGAAATTGGATTTGTAGGCCATCTTGCGGCTGTGCGCGATCCAGTAGCCCAGATACACATGCGGCAACTGCATGGAGCGCGCCTGCTCGATCTGCCAGAGGATGTTGTAGGTACCATAGCTGGTGCCGACGTCCGCCGTTTCAAAGAAGGTGTACACCGCTGAAAGGCCGTCGGACAGCACGTCGACCACTGAGACCATCTTGAGGGCGCCAAGCTCTGCGCCAGCCTGCGCGGGGGCTCGAAACTCGACCAGCCGGGTGTTCACCCGGCTTTGCAGCAGAAATTGGGCGTACTGGTCGATGCTGTCGTGATCCATGCCGCCGCCGGTGTGGCGCGCGGCCTGATAGCGCAGATAAAGCTGATAGTGCTCGGGGATGAAGCCGAGCTTGAGCACGCGCACTGAGAGATCGCCATGTCGCTTCCAGGCTCTTTGCTGCGTGCGGTTGGGCGAAAACTGCGCCGCCAGCACGCGGATGGGCAGGCAGGCCTGGCAGTCTTCGCACTGCGGGCGGTAGGTGAACAGACCGCTGCGACGAAAGCCGGCGCGCACCAGATCGGAGTACACATCGGCATTGATCAGATGGCTGGGCGTGGCCACCTGCGAGCGCGCCATGCGGCCCGGCAAGTAACTGCACGGGTAACTTGCCGTGGCGTAGAACTGCAGGGTCGTGAGTGGAAGTTCTTTGGGATGGGTCACAGCCAGCGCGCGCAGTCGGTGAGAAAGGTTGAATCATCATACTGCCAGCCCGGAACGGCCGATTGCCTTGTGGCTTGCGCCACATGGTGCAAAAACGCATCGCGCGCGATCGGCGCAGCGCCCATCTGCGCCAGATAGTCGGTCTGCTGCTGGCAATCGATCAGGTCGATGCGCTGGCGCAGGCAAAACCCACACAGCGCCATCAGCAAGGTTTTCGAGCCATCGCTCACCTCGGTGAACATGGATTCGCCGTAGAACATGCGGCCGATGCACACGCCGTACAGACCGGCGCGTAGCGCATCGCCCTCCCACAGCTCGAAACTGTGGGCCAGGCCGCGTGCGTGCAGGGTGGTGTAGGCCTGAAGCATGTCGGAGGTGATCCAGGTGCCGGTGTCGGCGCGCTGCGCGCCGCACTGCTGCATCACGCGGGGGAAGGCGGTGTCGATCCGAAGATGCCAATCGGCGCTGCGACCGAACCGACGTGCCGATTTTTTCAGCGAGCGCGTCACATGCAACTGCTCGGGCCGCAGCACCATGCGCGGATCGGTGCTCCACCACAGCAGCGGCTCGCCCGGGCTGAACCAGGGGAAAATACCGTGCCGGTAGGCCCGCTCCAGGGTGTCGGCATCGAGTTGCCCGCCCACGGCAAGCAGGCCGGGGAACGGCGACAATGCGGGGAGCGCCTGCGATGCGGGCGGAAAGTCATCGCCCGGTTCAAGCCGGGGGATTTGCCAGTTCATGGCCTGATTTTTCTGGAGTGATCCATCATGCCAATTTACCAATTCGCCAGCTGGCGCCCCGAGATCGCCGCCGATGCCTATGTGGCGCCAGGCGCGCAGGTCATGGGCAAAGTGCGGCTGCTGCCGCGTTCGAGCGTGTGGTTTTCTGCCGTGCTGCGCGGTGACAACGAACTCATCGAGATCGGAGAGGAATCGAATGTGCAGGATGGTTCGGTGCTCCACACCGACCCCGGCTATCCGCTCACGGTAGGGCCGCGCGTCACCATCGGCCATCAGGCCATGCTGCATGGCTGCACCATCGGCGAGGGCAGCCTGATCGGCATTGGCGCGGTGGTCTTGAATGGCGCGCAGATTGGCCGCAATTGCCTGGTGGGTGCCGGCGCCTTGGTCACCGAGGGAAAAGTGTTTCCCGATGGGGTGCTGATTTTGGGTGCGCCCGCACGCGTGGCGCGCGAACTCACGCCCGAGGCCATTGCCGCGCTGAAAGGCAGTGCCGAACACTACGTCGAGCGCGCCCAGCGCTTTGCCCAAGAACTTCAACTGATGCATTCTCAAGGAAACGCCGGGCCGCCCCAAGTTTCCTTGACCCCCGCGGGGGGCGGGCTGGGCGCAGCCCGGCCCTGGGGGCGCTCATGAGCGATCAACTCGTCAAATTCATGCTGGGCACGGGCCATGTGCGCGGTGTCCTCGTCCGTCTGGAGTCCACCTGGGCCGAGTTGCAGAGGCGCCGCACCTATCCGCAGGAGGTTGCCGCACTGGTGGGGCAGATGGCGGCGGCCAGCGCCTTGCTCGCGGGCAGCCTGAAATTCGATGGCGCCTTGATTTTGCAGATTCAGGGCGACGGCCCGCTGAAGCTCGCCGTCGCCGAGTGTCAGCCCGACTTCGGGTTGCGGGCAACGGCCAAGATGGCCGACGACTTGCAGGAGGCTGCGGCCTTGCCCCAAGACCTGGCGTCGCTGGTCAATCCAGATGGCAAAGGACGCTGCGCCATCACCCTCGATCCGCGCAATCCCGAATCCGGCCTGCAGCCCTACCAAGGCATCGTGGCGCTGACCGATGAGCACGGTCAGACGCTGCCGTCGCTCGCTGCCATGCTGGAACAGTATCTGGC
Source organism: Thiomonas sp. UBA7699 (assembly GCF_002482605.1). Lineage (NCBI taxonomy): Bacteria > Pseudomonadati > Pseudomonadota > Betaproteobacteria > Burkholderiales > Thiomonas > Thiomonas sp. UBA7699. The sequence continues at coordinate 184,524 of NZ_DLGH01000018.1, forward strand.
GCAATCGGAGCAGATCGACTCGCTGCTTCTGCTGGCCAGCAACGACGAGGCTGTGTGCGGTCTGCTGCTGCAACGCATGCCCGGTGAGAAACAGACCGCCGAGGGGGCGGAACAACCCGAAGAAGAATTTCAGCGTGCGCGCCATCTGGCGGCAACCTTGACTTCCGATGAACTGCTGCAGCTCGCGCCTGAGGAAGTGCTCAGGCGCCTGTTCTGGGAGGAGGATGCCCGGGTTTTCGAGCCGAAGACCCCGCGTTTTCACTGCACCTGTTCGCGTGATCGCGTTGTGGGCATGTTGCGCATGCTGGGGCGCGAGGAGGTGGAGTCGATTATCGCGGAGCACGGTGAGGTGGATGTGCGCTGCGAATTCTGCGGTCAGGGCTATGCCTTTGATGCCATCGATGCGGCTCAGGTGTTTGTCAACACCCTGGTTCAACCGCCGGTGGCATCAATACGTCATTGATGCGTCACTCATACGCCACTGAGGGCTTCCGGGCCCCTTTTTATCGGGCGCTGGCGCTGGCGCTGGCGCTGGCCGCCCGCGCGGGCGGCACGATCTGCACAAAAATCTCGTCAGGCTTGACCATGCCCATTTCGCGACGGGCCTGGTCTTGAACACCGCCAAGACCGGCTTTCAGGTCGTGGACCTCGGCGGCTAGGCGGTCGTTGTCCTGCTGGGCCAGCGCGTTGGCCTGCTCTTGCTGGCTGAGCTGATTTTCCAGCCGTTGCACCGCGAACCAGCCCCGCTCGCCGAACCACAGCGGCCACTGCAGCAACAGCAGCAAACTCACGAGCAGAACGGTGACCCAGCGCATGACGACCAGCCGCGTGCGGTGAAATCAGCGCAGGTTGTAGAACACGTCGCGGCCGAGGAAGCGGGCGGTCTCGCCCAGGTTTTCCTCGATGCGCAGCAACTGGTTGTACTTGGCGATGCGGTCGCTGCGCGACAGCGAGCCGGTCTTGATCTGCCCGGCATTGGTGGCCACGGCGATGTCGGCGATGATGCTGTCTTCGGTTTCGCCGGAGCGGTGCGACACCACGGCGGTCCAGCCTGCGCGCTTGGCCATTTCGATGGCGGCGAAGGTCTCGGTCAGGGTGCCGATTTGGTTCACCTTGATCAGAATGGAGTTGGCCAGCTTGTCGGCAATGCCGTTTTTCAGGATGGAGGTATTGGTGACAAAAATGTCATCGCCCACCAACTGCACCTTCTTGCCCAGACGGGAGTTGAGCAGCTTCCATCCGTCCCAGTCTTGTTCGGCCAGGCCGTCTTCGATGGACACGATGGGATATTTGCCCAGCCAGTTGTCGTAGAAATCGACCATTTCCTCGGTGGATAGCACCAGACCTTCGCCTTCGAGGTGATATTTGCCGTCCTTGTAGAACTCGCTCGAAGCCGGGTCGAGGGCGATGGCGATCTGCTCGCCCGGGCGGTAGCCCGCCTTCTCGATGGCTTCGACGATGAGTTGCAGCGCGGCTTCATGGTTGGCCACGTTCGGCGCAAAGCCGCCTTCGTCGCCCACAGTGGTAGGCAGGCCGCGATCATTCAGGATGCCCTTGAGCGCGTGAAACACCTCGGCGCCGTAGCGCAGCGCCTCGTGGAAGTTGGGCGCGCCCACCGGCATGATCATGAACTCTTGCATGTCCAGGCTGTTGTTGGCGTGGGCGCCGCCGTTGATCACGTTCATCATCGGCACCGGCAGCTCGCGCGCCGAAAAGCCGCCGAGATACTGGTAGATCGGCATGCCGGCTTCTTCGGCCGCCGCCTTGGCCACGGCCATGCTGACGGCCAGGATGGCATTGGCGCCCAGGCGTGACTTGTTGTGCGTGCCGTCGAGGTCGATCAGAGTCTGGTCGAGGAAGGTTTGCTCGGTGGCGTCCAGGCCCATCACCGCTTCGGTGATTTCGGTGTTGATGTGCTCAACCGCGCGCAGCACGCCTTTGCCGCCGAAGCGCGACTTGTCGCCGTCGCGCAGCTCCATGGCTTCGCGCGTGCCGGTGGATGCGCCCGACGGCACGGCGGCGCGGCCGATGAAGCCGGTTTCCAGCACCACGTCGCATTCGACTGTGGGATTGCCGCGGCTATCGAGGATTTCGCGGGCGGTGAGGTCAACGATGGCACTCATGGAGACTCCTGTCAGGGAATGTGAGAAAAGATGGGAACAAAGATGGGTTTCAGACGCCTTGCACGGCGATCATGCGCATGGTGGCGGCGCCGGCACGCGCCTGCCGCGCCAGCAGATACTCGGCGCTGTCGTAGAAACTGCGCGCCGCTGCAAGGTCTGGAAACTTCAGCAGCACGATGCGAGTAGGCGACCAGTCGCCTTCGAGCACCTCGACCACGCCGCCACGGATGCAGACCTCCGCACCGTGCGCCGCGATGGCCTGGGACGACAACACCTTGTATTGGTCGTATTGCTGGGGGTCGGTCACATCGACGTCGGCGATGATGTAGGCGCTCATGGGGATTAGTTGAAGTGGGTTTCGAGGAAGCCGCGGCGCTTGACTGCGGCGTCGATGTCTTTGAGGCTTTCGAGCAGGGCGCGCATGTGGTGCAGCGGCACGGCGTTGGGGCCGTCGCTCAGCGCCTTGGCCGGATCGGGGTGAGTCTCCATGAAGACGCCCGCCACACCCGCGGCAATGGCCGCGCGGGCGAGTACCGGCACAAACTCGCGCTGTCCGCCGGAACTCGTGCCTTGCCCGCCGGGCAGTTGTACCGAATGGGTGGCATCGAAGACGACGGGGCTTTGCGTTTCGCGCATGATGGCCAGCGAGCGCATGTCGGAGACCAGATTGTTGTAGCCAAAGCTCACACCACGCTCGCAGGCCATGAACAAGGTGTCAGGATGTCCCGCCTGTGCGGCGGCGGCGCGCGCCTTGGCGATGACGTTTTTCATGTCGCCCGGCGCGAGAAACTGGCCTTTTTTGATGTTCACCGGCTTGCCCAGGCTGCTGACCGCATGAATGAAATCAGTCTGGCGGCAGAGGAAGGCCGGCGTCTGCAGCACATCGACGATCTCGGCCACACGCGGGGCCTCTTCGGCGGTATGCACATCGGTGAGAACGGGCACGCCGATGTCGCGCCGCACCTTGGACAGAATTTCCAGGCCCTGCTCCATGCCGGGGCCGCGAAACGACGCTCCGCTCGAACGATTGGCCTTGTCGTAGCTCGATTTGAAAATCAGCGGGATGTCGAGGGAACGGCAGATGTCGCGCAGCTGCCCGGCTACATCCATTTGCAACTGCTCGGACTCGACTACGCAGGGGCCGCTGATGAGAAAGAACGGCTGATCGAGGCCGACGGGAAATCCGCAAAGAGTTTGTGGAGTGGGCATGGCGAGGCGTGCGGATCAGGCGTTTGCGGCGTGGCGTTGCAGGGCGGCCTGAATGAAGGCCGTGAACAGCGGGTGGCCGCCCCAAGGCGTCGATTTGAATTCCGGGTGGAACTGCACGCCGACGAACCACGGATGAACGGTTTGCGGCAACTCGATGATTTCGGTGAGGTGCTCGCGCTGCGTGATGGCCGAGATGACCAGCCCGGCTTTTTGCAGGGTAGCCAGATAGTGCTCGTTGGCCTCGTAGCGATGGCGATGACGTTCGGTCACCACATTGCCGTAGATGCTGTGAGCGAGGGTGCCCGGTTTCACATCGGAGCTTTGGGCGCCCAGCCGCATGGTGCCGCCGAGATCGGATCCGGCGTGACGCTTCTGCACGCTGCCGTCGCGGTCGAGCCACTCGTCGATCAGCGCGATCACGGGCTGCGGGGTGTCGGGCTCGAACTCGGTACTGTTGGCTTGCGGCAGCCCAGCGACGTGGCGGGCGAATTCGATGGTGGCCACCTGCATGCCCAGACAGATGCCCAGGTAGGGAATGCGGTGTTCGCGCGCATATTGCGCGGCAAGAATCTTACCCTCGACGCCGCGCTTGCCGAATCCGCCAGGCACGAGCACGGCGTCATAGCCGTCGAGCTGGGCGATGTTGGTCGGCTCTAGGGTTTCCGAGTCGAGATAGCTGATCTCGACGCGCGAACTGGTCTTGATGCCCGCATGTCGCAAGGCTTCGTTGAGCGACTTGTACGAGTCCGACAGATCGACGTACTTGCCCACCATAGCGATGCGCACGGTGTGCTGCGGATGTTCGAGCGCCTGCACCAGATCGTTCCAGACCTTGAGGTTGGCAGGAGGCGCCGTGATGCTCAACTTTTCACAAATGATGTCGTCGAGATGCTGCTGGTGCAACATTTGCGGAATCTTGTAGATCGTGTCCACGTCCCACACCGAAATCACCGCGTCTTCGCGCACGTTCGAGAACATGGAAATCTTGGCACGCTCATCGTCGGGAATTGGGCGGTCGGCGCGGCAGAGCAGGGCGTCGGGCGAGATGCCGATCTCGCGCAGTTTTTGCACGCTGTGCTGGGTGGGCTTGGTCTTGAGTTCGCCAGCGGCCGGAATGTAGGGCACGAGGGTGAGGTGAACAAAGGCACAGTCGCCCCGCTTCATGCGCAGACTCATCTGCCGCGCGGCTTCGAGAAAAGGCAGGGATTCGATGTCGCCCACCGTACCGCCGATTTCCACCAAGGCGACATCCACCGCGTCAGCGGTGCCCTCGCCGGCGCCGCGGCGAACGAAATCCTGTATTTCGTTGGTGATGTGCGGAATCACCTGCACCGTCTTGCCAAGGTATTCGCCGCGACGTTCCTTGCGCAGCACGCTGTCGTAAATCTGGCCGGTGGTGAAATTGTTCACCCGCCGCATGCGGGTGGTGATAAAGCGCTCGTAATGCCCCAGATCGAGATCGGTCTCGGCGCCGTCTTCAGTGACGAAGACTTCGCCGTGCTGGAAGGGGCTCATGGTCCCTGGATCGACGTTGATGTAGGGATCGAGTTTGATGAGGGTGACTTTGAGGCCGCGCGATTCAAGAATCGCGGCGAGAGATGCAGATGAGATGCCCTTGCCTAAGCTGGACACCACTCCGCCGGTGACGAACACATATTTGGTCATAGCCGCGACGAATGCCGGTAAAAGTGCATTATAGGGAGCAGGTTTTGAGACCTGGATGACAGGCGTTGCTGGCGAGGTCGAAAGCCCGCTCAATCAGGCGTGCGGTCTGCTGCGGCGCCTCGAACGGGAACAGGTGCGAGCCATCGATCCACTGCAGCCGGTCTTGCGCCAAGCGCATCGTGGTCTGCATTCCGGCCATGCGGATTTCGCGCGATGATCGTCCACCGATGAAACTCACCGGCACGGGAAAGGGCTTGCGCGCCAGGGCGCCGAGCTGGTGCGGTAGGGTTTTGTAGATACGGTATTCGATGTCGCGCTCGAAAGCCAGCGCCCGGCCCTGCGGATCGGCCCGGGTGCCGAACGCGCAGTAGTCGCCCAGCATTTCCGGGTCCCAGTGCGCAAAGGCGGTTTTCGAGGAGAAATGGGTGCGCACGGCATCAACGTCGGGCCACTGCGTGCGCCGACGTTTGGCCGCCGCAGCGGGCGAGAATCGCTCGCCCAGCCCGGTGCGCTTGGATAGCCAGAGTAGCCGCGCGCGCCAGCCAGACACCACGGGCGAGTCGAGCAGAATGACCTGCTGCGCCAGTTCGGGGCGGGCATGTGCGGCCATCAGACTCAAATAGCCCCCCAGCGAGTGCCCGACCAGTACGGCAGGCTCGCCGTGGCAATCGTGCTGCAGGTAATCGATCAGTTGCTGCGCCAGCGGCTTCCAGCCATCGCGCACGGGATACCGGGCGTCGTGACCGTAAATGGGCACGGCGCGCACCCGAAATGCCGGTTCGAGCGCCTGAAACAGCTTGCGATACACCGGAGCGGGAAAGCCGTTGGCGTGGGAGAACACCAACAAAGGGCGCGCAGTGACGTCGGAGCTTGGGTTCACGGCGCCATACCAGGAATCAGGCGCCGCTGAGCAGGGCTTTGGCGCGGGCTGCAGCCAAAGCCATGTCGGCCCGACCGACAAGCTGCGCCTTGAGTGGGCCCATGAGCTTGCCCAAATCCTGCGGGCCGCTGGCGCCGGTTTGCGCCATCAGCGCGCGGATCTCGGCGTCAATGCCGGCGGCGTCCAGGCGTGCGGGCAGGTAGCGTTCGAGAACGACGATCTCGGCGGCCTCTTTGTCCACCAGATCCTGGCGCCCGGCCGGGGTGAATTGCGCAATCGCGTCGCGGCGTTGCTTGATCATTTTGTCGATGATCGCCACGATGGCCGCGTCGTCCAACTCGATGCGTTCGTCGACTTCTTTCTGTTTCATCGCGGCCATCAGCAGGCGAATGGCGCCAAGCAGCGGCGCATCTTTGGCGCGCATGGCGGCCTTCATGTCATCCTGAATACGGTCTTTGATTGTCATGGTGAGTCCAATGCAAAAAGCCCGCATCGATGGGCGGGCTATGAGGCGAGCTGCAGATGCGCGTTGCTGCCTTGCGCATTCCGTTGCGGGCGCCAGACAAAACAAAGTCAGCGCGCGGAAACGAAAAAAATCAGCGGAAAATCAGGCGGGTGGAATCAGTATTTGCGCTCGGGCAGCGTTTGGCTGCGGATACGCTTGTAGTGGCGCTTGACCGCCGCGGCCTTCTTGCGCTTGCGCTCTGCGGTCGGCTTTTCATAGAACTCGCGAGCGCGCAGTTCGGTGAGCAGGCCGAGTTTTTCGATGGTGCGCTTGAAGCGACGCAGTGCGACGTCGAACGGCTCGTTTTCTTTAACGCGAATGGTGGTCATTGATGAACTTAAATCCAATGTAGGCAGGCCAGGCGGGTTTGTCGTGCTGCCGCTGTCGTTGTCGTACTAGACGTTTCAACGACGCGGTTCAACTGCTTGGGTACTGGGCTGCGTGGGCCAAACTCGCATCAGCCAAGCCGAGTGCGGCCTGCCGTGTCGAGGAGTAAAAACCTAAAGATTATATGCCCTAATTTTGAAGGCAACAAATACCCGGCCACAAGACGTTATCAGAGCGTCTGCGCGCAGGCGGCGGCGGAACTCCAGGCCCACTGGAAGTTGTAGCCGCCAAGCCACCCGGTGACGTCGACGACTTCGCCGATGAAATGCAGCCCCGGGACATCCATCGCCATGAGAGTCGATGACGAGAGTGCGCGGGTATCGATGCCTCCGGCGGTGACCTCGGCTTTGCGCCAGCCCAGCGTGCCGCTGGGCAGCACGGGCCAGGCGTGCCAGTGTTGCCAGAGGGTTCGCAGCGCTTTGTCGCTGAAATCAGCCATGCGACGGTCAGCGTCGCCGGTCTGTGCGCACAGGGCGTGGGCCAGGCGTTGCGGCAGGTGTTGGCTGAGTTCGCCTGCGAGGGTGCGCCGATTGCCCTGCTTGGATTGAATCCACGCCGCTTCGGAGACTTCGCCCATCAGGTTGATCCGCAGGGGTTTGCCCGCTTGCCAGTAACTCGAAGACTGCAGGATCGCCGGGCCGCTGAGTCCGCGGTGGGTAAACAACAGGTCTTCGCGGAAATTGACGGTGCGATGCTCATGGTCCGTCTGAATGTCCACCTCGAGCGAGACGCCGCTGAGGTCGGCAAACGGGGCCCACAATGCCGGATCGAATGCCAGCGGCACCAGGGCGGGGCGGGGCGGGACGATCGGCAGGCCGAATTGCTCGGCGAGTTGATAGCCGAACGGACTGGCGCCAATCTGCGGAATCGACAACCCTCCGGTGGCGACAACCAGGGCGTCAGTGCTCACCCAGCCTTTTGCGGTGCGCACGCGAAAGCCGGGGGCGGCGGCTTCGACCGCTTCCACCGCGCACGGTTGCCAGTGTGTCACCTGGCCTGCTGCGCATTCTTCGAGTAGTGCGGTGATGAGTTGTTCTGCCGAGTCGTCGCAAAACAGTTGTCCCTTGTGTTTTTCGTGAAAGCCGATGCGGTGTTTGCGCAGCAACGCGATGATGTCTTGCGGCCCGTATCGGGAGAGCGCCGATTTGCAGAAATGCGGGTTGCCTGACAGGAAGTTTTCAGGACGCGTGTGCAGATTGGTGAAGTTGCAGCGCCCGCCGCCGGAGATGCGGATTTTCTCGGCGACCTTGGGCCAATGGTCGAGCAACAGCACGCGCCGCCCACGTTGTCCGGCCAGTGCGGCGCAGAGCAGCCCGGCTGCACCCGCACCGATGATGACGGCGTCGAAGCGGGGCTGATGAGGTGCGGGGGAGCGGAAGGGGGTTGGGAAGGCTAGACTGCCGGGCATGCTGGTTCTTGGAATTGAAACGTCGTGCGATGAAACCGCCGCCGCACTGTACGACACCGATGCGGGTCTGCGCGGTCACGCCCTGCATTCGCAGGTCGATATGCATCAGGCCTATGGTGGGGTGGTGCCAGAGCTGGCCTCGCGCGACCATATTCGCCGCCTACTGCCTTTGACCGACCTGGCTCTCAAGCAGGCCGGGGTGCGGCTGGATCAGGTGGACGCCATCGCCTACACCCGCGGGCCGGGGCTGGCGGGGGCGCTGCTGGTCGGTGCGGGCGTGGCCTCGGCTTTGGGCATGGCATTGGGCAAGCCGCTGATCGGGGTTCATCACCTCGAGGGTCATCTGTTGTCTCCCCTGCTTTCGAAGCAGCCGCCCAGCTTCCCCTTCCTCGCGCTGCTGGTGTCTGGCGGGCACACCATGCTGCTTGACGTGCAGGCCTTCGGTCAGTACACCCTGCTGGGCGAGACGGTCGATGATGCGGCTGGCGAGGCTTTCGACAAATCGGCGAAATTGCTCGGGCTGGGTTATCCCGGCGGGCCGGAACTGGCCCGGCTCGCAGCCTTCGGCAATCCGGCCGCGTTCGATCTTCCGAGGCCGAAAATGCACAGTCCGGATCTCGACTTTTCGTTCGCCGGACTGAAAACCGCCGTGCTTACGCAGGTGCGCGGCCTGGGCTCGAATCTGTGCGAACAGGCCCGGGCCGATCTGGCCGCGGCCGCGCAAGAAGCGATCACCGATGTGCTGGTGCACAAAACCGCGCGCGCGCAGCAAGCGACGAAAAGAAGGTCGGTGGTCGTCGCGGGCGGCGTGGGCGCGAACCGGCAATTGCGCGAGAAACTGGCTGCGACGCTGTCGGCGCGCGGTGTGGCCTTGTTTTTTCCCGAATTGGAATGGTGCACCGACAACGGCGCGATGATTGCCCTGGCCGGCGCCCTGCGCTTGCAGGTGCACCCGGAAGCGGCCCGTGCGGCCGGGCCGTTCGATGTGCTGCCGCGCTGGGATTTGACGCAGATCGGGGCGGCCTAAAAGCCGTTTCAGCTCAGTCGTTTGAGCTTAGATTTCCCACACGCCTTGCGGCTGAAAGTCGCTGTCCTCGCCCTTGCTCGCCAGACCGCGGGCGTTGCACACCACTCGCGAAGCGCCCACCCGGTAGTCGTGCCGACAGTGCAGATGGCCGTGCAGCCACAGTGTGCTGTGTGGAATCAGATTGTCATAGGCATTGCAGAAACTCGCCGTCGAGGCGTTGACGGGATAGCGCGCGTCGTTGCTGCGCAGGCTGGGCGCGAAATGGGTGATGACCAGAGTGGCATCGTCCGCATCCGAGAGATGGGCGTGATTGGTGAGTTGATCGCGCAACCAGTCGCGGCAAAGCAGCCCTTCTTCGCGTAGCTCGGCCACGCCCATGGGTTTGCCGTGGCGTGTGGCGCATTGCACCTGTTCGGCAAAGTAGCGAGCTGCGCGCATGCAGCGCTCGATGCCCTCGGCGCCGAACAGCTCGAAATCATTCCACAGCGTGGTACCTAGCACCCGGATGGTGCGTCCCTGGTGTTCGATTCGAGTCTGCTCGCGGTGCAGCATGGTGAAGCCCAGACGGTCGCAGCGCTCGCGCAACGCGTCAAGGGCTTGATCAAAATCCTTGTGGTCATGCTCGTGGTTGCCAGGCACGTAAATGACCGGTACCGGCCAGTCGCGGAACAGGTCGATCTGGGTGTGATGGGCGTCGATATCGCCCGCAAGAACCAACAGATCGGCATCGGGCGCGGGTTGCGGCGCGAAGGTCTCGGTTTCCAGATGCAGATCGGAGAGAAGTTGAAGGCGCATGGCACGGTGATCGGTGCGTTGTTGGGTTTGTTAACGCACTGTAAACCCGTTCGCGCCGTTTGACCCCGCCGAAGCGCCACGAAAATACGCAGGCTGTGAACAAATCCACAGCCTGCGTGCTGGCGCTGCAAGCGCTTGACCGTTGGGAGCGGCGGTGCGCTGCCGTTCCCAACGGGTGACTTACTTCACCGCAATTTGCTGAATTACGGCTTGTGCTTTGCGTGGCAGGGTGAGGGTGAGCACGCCGTTTTCCAGCTTCGCTTCTGCAGCGGCGGCGTCCAGCTCGGCGGGCAGTTCAAAAGAGCGATAAAACTGGCTTGCGCTGCGTTCGCGGTAGATCACCTTGCCGCCCTCAGTCTTCTCGTCTTCCTTCTTCGACTCTGCCGAGATGGTGACGCGCGGGCCATCGATCTGGATTTTGACCGCGTCTTTTTCGATACCCGGAAGATCGGCGTGGACGGTATAGCCCTTGTCGGTCTCGGTCACATCCATGCTGAGCTTTTTCAAGGCCTGATCAGGACTGTCGCTCGCGGCGAAAAAGTCGCGGAATGCCTGATCGAACAGCCGACCAAAAACAGGCTCCAAACCGCTGCTATAGAGAGAAGAACGGCTGGATGGGGTAGTAATGGAATAAGCCATGAGGATTCTCCTTAAGAAATAGGGGATCGAAGCCCCGATAACCAGGATATGCCGCCAGTGTGACAGTTTTCAAGTTCCCCAATCGCGCCCCAGATCTGCCGCGTTCGCGTCAGGTCCCCCGAAGGGGATGAGGCCCGCAGCTCCAAGCTGCCCTGTGGCAGCTTGGAGCCGAATCCGAGCGGTTTGCAAGCCGCGAGGTGGACAAGAAAACTTGGGGGCGGCCCTGCGTGTTCTCATGAGTGCTGCGAGGTTGTGGGTCAGGCAGAGCGTCGATTCAAGTCGTGGCGATTTCAGTTCAGGTTAGAATCAGCGGCTTTTCATCTTCACGGCGCGGAATGGTTTCTTCTGCGTTCGCGTGTTCTCTACTAGGAAACTGACATGTCTGTTGCAGAAATCAACAAGGCGCAAATCGTCGCCGACAATGCCCGCGGTACGGGCGATACCGGATCTCCGGAAGTGCAGGTCGCTTTGCTGACCGCGCGCATCAATCATTTGACCGATCACTTCAAAACGCACGCCAAAGACCATCATGGTCGTCGTGGCCTGCTCAAGATGGTGAGCCGCCGTCGCAAGTTGCTCGACTACTTGAAAGACAAGGACGCCGATCGTTATCGCGCCCTGATCGCCAAGCTCAGTCTGCGTAAGTAAGTGCCTGCTTTGCAAGAACGCCTGTGTGAGTTTGTCGGCACAGGCGTTTTTTTGTATGGGCGTTGTGGTTTGCAAGGTTTGAAGCGTCGCGCCTCTGATGGGGTGCGGCGTGGGTTTCAAGGGGGCGGTGTGACCCGTGTCATTCCACCGACGCACCGGATAGCCGGGCGTCGCTGGAATGGCATCACTCCGCCAGGTTTTTAACGGGCGCTGCTCGCGGCGATCTCAGTCTCTCAGGACGAAGATCGCAGTTGCGCCTTGATCAAGGAGTTAGCCATGTTCAACAAAGTCGTCAAAACCTTCCAGTGGGGACGCCATCAAGTCACGATGGAAACGGGCGAGATTGCGCGCCAGGCCAGCGGGGCGGTGCTGCTCAATATGGACGATACCGTGGTGCTCGCCACGGTGGTGGGCGCGCGGACGGCCAAGGCGGGGCAGGATTTTTTCCCCCTGACCGTCGATTACATCGAGAAGACCTATGCGGCGGGCCGCATTCCCGGTGGCTTTTTCAAGCGGGAGGGCCGCCCCAGCGAGAATGAAACGCTGACCTCGCGTTTGATCGATCGCCCGATCCGCCCCTTGTTTCCTGAGGGGTTTTTCAACGAGGTTCAGGTGGTGGTGCATGTGCTGTCCATCAACCCGGAGGTCGAAGCCGATATTCCGGCCCTGCTGGCTTCAAGCGCCGCGCTCGCGGTGTCGGGCTTGCCGTTCAATGGCCCGGTGGGCGCCGCCCGCGTGGGGTATGTCAACGGCAACTATGTGCTCAACCCCAGCCGCGCCGAACTGGCCGACAGTCGCCTCGAACTGGTGGTGGCGGGTACGGAATCGGCCGTGCTGATGGTCGAGAGCGAGGCCGATCAGTTGTCTGAAGAGGTCATGCTCGAAGCCGTGATGTTCGGCCATGCGCAGTTCCAGACGGCGATCAACGCCATCCACGAGCTGGTGCGCGATGGCGGCAAACCTGCCTGGGACTGGGCCGCGCCCGAGAAAGATCAGGCGTTGATCGACCGCATTCAGGCGCTGGCTGGTGACGATATCCGCGCCGCCTACAAAATCACCCAGAAGCAGGCGCGCACGCAGGCCTTGCGCGAAGCGACGGCCAAGGTGCATACCGGTTTGGCCGAGGCGGGCATCGCCGCTGATGGTGCCAAGGTCGACGGCATCCTGTTCGACATGGAAGCGCGCATCGTGCGTGACCAGATTCTCGCGGGCGAGCCGCGCATCGATGGTCGCGACACCCGCACCGTGCGTCCTTTGAGCATCCGTACTTCGGTGTTGCCGCGCACGCATGGCAGCGCGCTGTTCACCCGCGGTGAAACCCAGGCTTTGGCCGTGGCCACGCTGGGCACCGACCAGGATGCGCAGATCATCGATGCGCTGGGCGGCGAATACCGCGACCGCTTCCTGCTGCACTACAACATGCCGCCGTTCGCCACGGGCGAGACGGGCCGCGTGGGCACGCCCAAGCGCCGCGAAATCGGCCATGGTCGCCTGGCCAAGCGCGCGCTGCTGGCGGTGCTGCCGAAAAAAGAAGACTTCGCCTACACCATGCGCGTGGTGTCGGAAGTGACCGAGTCCAACGGCTCTTCGTCCATGGCCTCGGTGTGCGGCGGCTGCCTGGCACTGCTCGACGCCGGTGTGCCGCTGAAGGCGCATGTGGCCGGTATCGCCATGGGTCTGATCAAGGAAGGCAATCGCTTTGCGGTGTTGACCGACATTCTGGGCGATGAAGATCACCTCGGCGACATGGACTTCAAGGTGGCGGGTTCGGCCTCTGGCGTGACCGCGCTGCAGATGGACATCAAGATTCAGGGCATCACCCGCGAGATCATGCAGGTGGCGCTGGCACAAGCGCGTGAGGCCCGCATGCACATCCTGGGCGTCATGCAGCAGGCAGTCGGCGGTGCGCGTGAAGAGGTTTCGCAGTTCGCGCCGCGTCTCTACACCCTGAAGATCAATCCCGAGCGCATCCGCGATGTCATCGGCAAGGGCGGCGCCACCATCCGTGCGCTCACCGAAGAAACCGGCACGCAGATCAACATCGGCGAGGACGGCACCATCACCATCGCCTCGACCGACGCCGACAAGGCCACAATCGCCAAGCAGCGCATCATCGACCTCACCGCCGAAGTGGAAGTCGGTCAGGTGTATGACGGCGCCGTGGTCAAGATTCTCGATTTCGGCGCCCTGGTGAACGTGCTGCCGGGCAAGGACGGTCTGCTGCACATCTCGCAGATCGCCAACGAGCGCATCAACAAGGTGAGCGATTTCCTGCAGGAAGGCCAGAAGGTTCGCGTCAAGGTCATCGAAACCGATGACAAGGGCCGCTTCCGTCTGTCGATCAAGGCACTGCTGGGTGAGGATTCCTCCTCAGCGCCTGCGCAGCCGGTCGTGGCGCCCGCCGCCGCCGATGCCGACCTTGAGCCGGGCGTCTGATCGCTACGGGTTTCATGCGCGCCATCGAAATCTCCCAGCCTGGCGGACCTGAAGTCCTGCGTCTTTGCGAGCGGCCCATGCCGCAAGCCGGCGCGGGCGAGGTGTTGCTGCGCGTGCGAGCGTTCGGCGTCAACCGACCCGATGCCTTGCAGCGGCGCGGTCTGTATCCGCCGCCTGCGGGTGCGCCCGACCTTCCGGGGCTGGAAGTCAGCGGCGAAATCGTCTCGGGCGATTTGGCGGGAACCGATTTGCACCAGGGCGATCTCGTCTGCGCGCTCGTCGCCGGGGGAGGTTACGCCGAATATTGCGTGGCGCCCACTGGCCAGTGCCTGCCTTTGCCGGACGGGCTGAGTGCGGAGGAAGGCGCTGCCCTGCCGGAAACCGCATTCACCGTCTGGCACAACGTGTTCGAGCGTGGGCGCTTGCAAGCCGGTGAGATGCTGCTGGTGCAAGGGGGGAGCAGCGGGATTGGCACGATGGCCATTCAATTGGCTGTGGCTGGCGGCGCTCGCGTTGTCGCCACGGCTGGCTCTGACGAAAAATGTGCAGCCTGCCTCCAACTCGGCGCTGAACTGGCCATCAACTATCGCACGCAGGATTTTGTCGAGGCCGTACAGGCGCACACAGCAGAGCGTGGCGCCGACGTCATTCTGGATATGGTGGCGGGCAGCTATCTCGCCCGTGAGCAGCGTTGCCTCGCTGAAGAGGGGCGGCTCGTGGTCATCGCCGTGCAGGGGGGTGTGAAGGCCGAAATCGATGCCGGTCTGCTGATGCGCAGGCGTCAGACCTTTACCGGCTCGACTTTGCGCGCGCGCAGCGTGGCCTTCAAGAGCGCCGTTGCGCAGGCCTTGCAAAAAACAGTTTGGCCCTGGATCGAGCAAGGTCGTGTGCGACCTGTGATCGACGCGGTATTCCCTGCCGAGGACATCGTGCAGGCGCACCAGCGCATGGAGCAAGGGCAACACATTGGCAAACTCGTGCTGCGCTGGTCTTGAACCGCGCGCCGTAAAACGACATCAGACAGGAGCAAAGCATGCGTCAGCAATTCGTCGCAGGAAACTGGAAAATGCATGGCAGCCTGGCGAGCAATGCCGCGCTGCTGGCCGAGGTTCTTGCCGGCGTAGGAACCGCGCGTTGTGAAGTGGCGATCTGCGTGCCCTATCCCTATCTCTCTCAAGTGCAACAACTGCTGCAGACCAGCCAGGTTGCGCTCGGGGCGCAGGATTGTTCCGTGCATCAAAGTGGCGCACACACGGGCGAAGTGTCCGTGAGCATGCTGCAGGATTTTGGCTGCCGCTATGTCATCGTCGGCCACTCCGAGCGCCGTGCCGATCATCATGAATCCGATGTGCTCGTCGCGGCCAAGGCAGAGCGTGCGCTCGAAGCGGGTATGACGCCTATCGTTTGCGTGGGAGAAACACTGGCTGAGCGGGAGTCGGGGCTGACCCGTGCCGTGGTGCTGCGTCAGTTGCTGGCGGTCACCCATCTTCTGCGAGAGCAGACATCGCGCATCGTCGTGGCTTACGAGCCCGTCTGGGCGATCGGCACAGGTCTCACGGCGACTCCGGAGCAGGCGCAAGAAGTGCACGCTGTGCTGCGGGAGCATCTGCGCACGGTGAGCGAAGCCGCTGCGGGTGTGCGGATTCTGTACGGTGGCAGTGTGAAGCCCGACAATGCGGCGGTGTTGTTTTCGCAGGCCGACATCGATGGCGGCCTGATCGGTGGGGCGTCGCTCAAGGCGGCTGATTTTCTGGCGATCACCGCGGCAACGCGCCAAGACTGATTGATTCGCAGGTTCGTCCTGCTTTGTGAAGTGATTTGTAAATCGCGCCTGGCGCGGATGAGTGCACAAATGCAAATTCTTTTGACCTTGACTCTGGTGGTGCAGATCCTGTCTGCGCTGGTGATGATCGTTCTGGTGTTGATGCAGCACGGCAAAGGCGCCGACATGGGCGCCTCTTTCGGCTCTGGAGCGTCGGGCAGCCTGTTCGGGGCAACCGGTTCGGCGAATTTTTTGAGCCGCAGCACAGCGGTTGCCGCCACACTGTTTTTCGTTACCACGCTGATGATGGCGTATTTCGGCAACCGCGCCAATTCCGGCGATGGCGGACTGATGGAAAAACTCGCTGCGCCCGCGCCCGTGGCCTCGGTTGCGGCGCCCGCCAAACCAGCGGGTCCGATCAGCGAAATTCCTGGGGTGCCGAGCGCGGTGAGCAAGGCTTCGCAAGCCACCACGCAGCCCAAGACGGTTGCGTCTGCGGCGTCCGCGAGCCGGTAAATTCGCGTGTCATGCACCATCGCTCATCATTGATGGTGCATTGCAGCAAACACAGGCTCTGCGACTTGTCAATCTGATCTGCGGTTGAGCATTGCGTTAGAGCAATATCCGACTGTTGCGTGTTGCTTCGCTGTATTGGAAGCATGTAAGATTCTTTTGTTTTGCAAATCCGGTAACAAACAAGATGCGGGGCGGTAAGGGTAAGGTAAGCGCGCTTTACGAAGCGCTTTAAGCTGCCGCGCTGAAGATAGGCCACACAACGGCGATGATCCTCATGATCGCTGTGGACTGTCACTGAAGTGTTTTGTTGCGCCGGGCCACTTTCGCCGTGCAGGTCAAGCGGTGGTGTTCAGGTGGTATCCGGTTTTGAGCCGACGTGGTGGAATTGGTAGACACGCTATCTTGAGGGGGTAGTGGCGAAAGCTGTGCGAGTTCGAGTCTCGCCGTCGGCACCAAAAGATTGAAGGGCGGGGTTTCAACCCGAGCCCCATAACAACAGGAGATGGAGTGCGATGAACCTTGAGCAGTATCTGCCGGTGTTGTTGTTCATCCTGGTGGGCATTGGCGTGGGCGTGGTGCCCCAACTGCTCGGTTACCTGATCGCTCCGCGTCATCCCGACGCCGAGAAAAACTCCCCCTATGAGTGCGGCTTCGAAGCGTTCGAAGACGCGCGGATGAAGTTCGACGTGCGCTACTACCTCGTCGCTATTCTCTTCATCCTGTTCGACCTTGAAATCGCGTTTCTCTTTCCCTGGGCCGTCGCCCTGAAAGACATTGGCCAGATCGGTTTCTGGGCGATGATGATTTTTCTCGCCATCCTCACGATAGGCTTCATTTACGAATGGAAAAAGGGAGCGCTCGATTGGGAATGAGTCCCTGCGACATAGACTCGTGGCTGGGCTTGGCCTGCAGCGCTAATCTGAATCGATGAGGAGTAAAGCATCATGAGCATTGAAGGCGTTCTGCAGGAAGGTTTCATCACGACTTCCGCAGACAAGCTGATCAACTGGACGCGCACCGGCTCGCTCTGGCCCATGACCTTCGGTCTGGCCTGCTGCGCGGTGGAAATGATGCATGCGGGGGCTGCGCGCTATGACCTGGACCGCTTTGGCATCGTGTTTCGACCCAGCCCGCGTCAGTCCGACTTGATGATCGTGGCCGGTACGCTGTGCAACAAAATGGCCCCCGCGCTGCGCAAGGTCTACGACCAGATGGCCGAGCCGCGCTGGGTGCTCTCCATGGGCTCTTGCGCCAATGGCGGCGGCTATTACCACTACTCTTACTCGGTGGTGCGTGGGTGTGACCGCATCGTGCCGGTGGATGTGTATGTGCCGGGCTGCCCGCCAACTGCCGAAGCGCTGCTTTACGGGCTGATCCAGTTGCAGAACAAGATCCGCAGAACCGAAACGATCGCGCGCTGAACTGCCTGCAAAAACGCGCCCTCATCCACTTCGCAAATCGATGCCATGACCCGCAAGCTCGAACAACTCGACACCGCGCTGCGCGCCGCATTGGGCGAGCGCATTGTGGCCTTGCAGGCCAGCGTGGGCGAACTCACCCTGGACGTTGCTCCGGCACATTACCGCGACGTTTGTCTGGCTCTGCGCGATGACGCCGAACTGCATTTCGAGCAACTCATCGATCTTTGCGGCGTCGATTACGCGCAATACGGCAATGCCGTGCGCGACGAAGCCGGCCGCTTCATGGTGGTCGTGCACCTGTTGTCGCTCAAGCACAACTGGCGATTGCGTGTGCGCGTGCGCTGTGCCGACGATGATCTGCCGCTGGTCGCCTCGATCAACGACATCTGGAACTCGGCCAACTGGTTCGAGCGCGAGGCCTTCGATCTCTACGGCATCATTTTTGAAGGCCACCCGGATTTGCGCCGCATCCTCACCGATTACGGCTTCATCGGTCATCCCTTCCGTAAAGACTTCCCGCTTTCCGGCACGGTGGAAATGCGCTACGACCCCGACAGCAAGCGCGTGATCTACCAGCCTGTCACCATTGAACCCCGCGAGATCACGCCGCGTGTCATTCGCGAGACGGGCTATGGGGGTCTGGGCGGTGTCAGTCGCGCAGGTCTGGGGCGCTGAGCTTGGGGCACTGCTTAGGGCACTGATATGGCTGACATTAAAAACTACACCCTCAACTTCGGCCCGCAGCATCCGGCTGCGCACGGCGTGCTGCGTCTGGTGCTTGAGCTCGACGGCGAGGTGGTGCAGCGGGCAGATCCGCACATTGGCCTGTTGCACCGGGCGACCGAAAAACTGGCGGAGCACAAGACCTACATCCAGGCGCTGCCGTATATGGACCGTCTGGACTATGTGTCCATGATGTGCAACGAGCATGCCTACTGCCTGGCGATTGAAAAGCTGCTGGGTGTCGAGGTTCCGCTGCGTGGGCAATACATCCGGGTGATGTTTGCCGAGATCACCCGCTTGCTCAACCACCTCATGTGGCTGGGCGCGCATGGGCTGGATTGCGGCGCGATGACCGTGTTCCTCTACGCCTTCCGCGAGCGCGAAGATTTGTTTGATATGTACGAGGCGGTGTCAGGTGCGCGGATGCATGCGGCCTATTTTCGCCCGGGCGGCGTTTACCGCGATCTGCCCGACCGCATGGCGCAATACGGTGAGTCGAAGATTCGCAATGCCCGCGCCGTCGAGGCCCGCAACGCCGGGCGCCAGGGCTCGCTGCTCGATTTCATCGACGACTTTACCCAGCGTTTCCCGGCCTATGTCGATGAATACGAAACCCTGCTGACTGACAACCGCATCTGGAAGCAGCGCACGGTGGGAATCGGCGTGGTCTCTCCGGAGCGGGCGATGAATCTGGGGATGACCGGCCCGATGCTGCGCGGCTCCGGAGTGGTGTGGGACCTGCGCAAGACCCAGCCCTACGACGTCTATGACCGCATGGATTTCGACATTCCTGTGGGCAAGAACGGCGACTGCTATGACCGTTATCTGGTGCGTATGGAAGAAATGCGCCAGTCCAATCGCATCATCAAGCAATGCGTGGACTGGCTGCGGGCCAACCCCGGCCCGGTGATTACCGACAACCATAAAGTTGCGGCCCCCGCGCGCGAGGAAATGAAGACCAGCATGGAAGCGCTGATCCATCATTTCAAGCTGTTCAGCGAAGGCATGCGCGTGCCTGAAGGCCAGGCCTATGCCGCTGTCGAGCATCCCAAGGGCGAGTTTGGCATCTACCTCGTGTCCGATGGGGCGAACAAGCCTTATCGTCTCAAGATCCGCGCGCCCGGCTTTGCCCATCTGGCTGCGCTCGATGAAATGTCGCGCGGCCACATGATCGCCGACGTCGTGGCCATCATCGGCACGCTGGACATTGTTTTCGGGGAGATCGACCGCTGATGGACCGCTCACCTGTCACTTGTGAAATGCAACGCATGATGTTGTCCGAATCCACCCGCCAGCGCATCGACCTGGAAGTGGCCAAATATCCGCCCGAGCAGAAGCAGTCGGCGGTCATCGCGGCGCTGTCCATCGTCCAGCAGGAGCAGGGCTGGGTGTCGCCCGAGGCCGAGAAGGCGGTGGCCGACTACCTCGGCATGCCGCCAATCGCCGTGCATGAGGTGGTGACCTTCTACAACATGTTCAACACCCGGCCGGTCGGACGCTTCAAGCTCAACGTCTGCACCAATCTGCCGTGCGCCCTGAGCGGCGGCGAAGCGGCGGCCCAGTATTTGAGCGAAAAGTTGGGTGTGGCGCTGGGCGAAACCACGCCCGACGGAGTTTTCACCCTGCAAGAGTCCGAATGTTTGGGCGCCTGCGGCGATGCCCCGGCCATGCTGGTCAACGATCGTCGGCTGTGCAGCTTCATGCGCCCCGAGCGTCTCGATGCGCTGGTGGAAGAACTGCGTGCAGAGGCGGCCAAGGGAGAGTCGAAATGAGTCGGCCATTCGGACAAAGCACTGGGCAGGAAAGCTGTTTTCACGGCCGTCATCTGCAGCCGCAGATCCTCGCAGGGCTGAACGGCGAGAATTGGGATCTGCAGGGCTACCTGGCGCGCGATGGCTACCAGGCGCTGCGCAAAATCCTCACCGAGGGCTGGACGCCCGAACAAGTTATTGCGGAAGTCAAGGCCTCGGCCTTGCGTGGCAGAGGTGGCGCTGGTTTTCCCACCGGGCTGAAGTGGAGTTTCATGCCGCGTCAGTTTCCGGGGCAGAAGTATCTGGTGTGCAACTCCGACGAGGGCGAGCCGGGCACCTTCAAAGACCGTGACATCCTGCGCTTCAACCCGCATGCAGTGATCGAAGGCATGACCATCGCCGCCTTCGCCATGGGCATCACCGTGGGCTACAACTACATCCACGGCGAGATTTTCGAGGATTACGACCGGTTCGAAGAAGCGCTGCGACAAGCGCGCGATGCAGGCTATCTGGGCGACAACATCCTGGGCAGCAACTTCAGCTTTCAGTTGCATGCCGCGCACGGTTTTGGCGCCTACATCTGCGGCGAGGAAACCGCGCTGCTCGAATCGCTCGAAGGCAAGAAGGGTCAGCCGCGCTTCAAGCCGCCTTTTCCCGCGAGCTTTGGCCTGTATGGCAAACCCACCACGATCAACAACACCGAGACCTTTGCCGCGGTGCCGTGGATTATCCGCAACGGCGGCCAGGCTTATCTCGAAGTGGGCAAACCCAATAACGGCGGCACCAAGATTTATTCGGTGTCGGGTGACGTCGCCAAACCGGGCAACTACGAAGTGCCCATGGGCACGCCGTTTGCCAAATTGCTCGAACTCGCCGGGGGCATGCGCGAAGGGCGCGAGCTCAAGGCTGTGATTCCCGGCGGATCATCTGCTCCGGTGCTGCCCGCCAGCATCATGATGGACTGCACCATGGATTACGACTCCATCGCCAAGGCAGGCTCCATGCTGGGTTCGGGTGCGGTGATTGTGCTCAACGATACCCGCTGCATGGTGAAGTCGCTGATGCGTCTGTCCTACTTCTACCAGCATGAGTCCTGCGGACAGTGCACGCCGTGTCGCGAAGGCACGGGCTGGCTGTGGCGCGTGGTGCACCGCATCGAAAACGGCCAGGGACGGATGGAAGACCTCGACCTGCTCAACTCGGTGTCCGACAACATCGCCGGGCGCACCATTTGCGCGCTGGGCGATGCGGCGGCCATGCCGGTGAAGTCGTTCGTCAAGCACTTCCGGCCTGAGTTCGAGCATCACATCACCCACAAGACCTGCCTCGTGCCAGCCTATGTTTGAGCCGCTCTTTGTCCCGATTCTGCACAGGACGCACCATCATGGTTGAACTCGAAATCGACGGTCAAAAAGTCCAGGTGCCCGAGGGCGCCATGGTCATGGATGCGGCCACGCAACTCGGCATCTATGTGCCGCATTTTTGCTATCACCACAAGCTCACCATCGCAGCCAACTGCCGCATGTGCCTGGTCGATGTGGAAAAGGCGCCCAAGCCGCTGCCGGCCTGCGCCACCCCGGCCGCGCAGGGCATGGTCGTGCGCACCCATTCCGAGCGTGCGCTTCAGGCGCAGAAAGGGGTGATGGAGTTTCTGCTCATCAACCATCCGCTCGATTGCCCGATCTGCGACCAAGGCGGTGAGTGCCAATTGCAGGATCTGGCAGTGGGCTATGGCGGTTCGGTCTCGCGCTACACCGAGGAAAAGCGCGTCATCTTCCACAAGGACGCTGGCCCGCTCATCGCCATGGAAGAGATGAGCCGCTGCATCCAGTGCACGCGCTGCGTGCGCTTCGGCCAGGAAATTGCCGGCATCATGGAACTCGGCATGGCCAACCGCGGCGAGCATTCCGAGATCATGACTTTCGTCGGCAGCACGGTCGATTCCGAGCTGTCGGGAAATATGATCGACATCTGTCCGGTCGGCGCGCTCACCAGCAAGCCGTTCCGCTACAGCGCCCGCACCTGGGAGCTGTCGCGCCGCGCTTCCATCAGCCCGCACGACAGCGTGGGCGCCAACCTCATCGTGCAGGTCAAGGGCGACCGCGTGATGCGCGTGGTGCCGCAAGAGAACGAAGCCGTCAACGAATGCTGGATCTCCGACCGCGATCGTTTCGCCTACGAAGGGCTCAACAGCGAAGAACGATTGACTGCGCCGCAGATCCGCGAAAACGGGCAGTGGAAGTCAGTCGACTGGCAAACCGCGCTCGAATTTACCGTGCAAGGTCTGCGTCGCGCCATGGGGCAAGAGGGCGGCGCCGCGCTGGCGGCCCTGGCCGTGCCCACCAGCACGGTGGAAGAGCTGTATTTGCTGAAAAAACTGCTGACCGAGCTGGGCAGCAACAGCCTGGACACCCGCCTGCGTCAGAGCGATTTTTCCGGTGACGCCAACGCAGCGGCCATTCCCTGGCTGGGCATGCCGATTGCTGAAATGGGACAGTTGCAGGCCGCTCTGTTCATCGGCAGCACCTTGCGCAAGGAGCAGCCGCTGCTGTCGGCTCGCGTGCGGCAAGCGGCCAAGGCCGGTGCCAAAATTTCCACCCTGCACGCGGCAAACGACGATTGGCTCATGCCCCTGCACGCACGCATTGCCGCTGCGCCCAGTCTATGGGTTGCCGAGTTGGCTGGGGTGGCGCGTGCCGTCGCTCAGGTCAAAGGCATCGAGGCGCCCGCGAGTCTACAGACCGTGTCGACGCCGAGTGCTCAGGCTCAGGCGATCGCGGCCAGCCTGCTTGGCGGCGAACACAAAGCCGTGTTCCTGGGCGACTCAGCCGTGCAACATCCGCAGGCTGCGACGCTGCGCGCCCTCGCGCAGTGGATCGCGCGTGAGGTCGGCGGCATCTGCGGCGATCTGACTGAGGCGGGCAACACGGTGGGCGCCGCGCTGCTGGGGGTATCGCCCCTGGCTCCTGGCCGTGATGTCGCCAAAATCATCGCTCAGCCGCCGCGCGCCATGATGCTGTTCGGCGTCGAACCGGAGGAAGACAGCGCTGACCCGGTCGCCCTGCACAAAGCGCTGGAGCAGGCCGAGTTCATTGTCTCGTTTAGCCCCTTTGTTGACGCGGCTGAGGGCTACGCGCACGTCATGCTGCCGATCGCGCCCTTTACCGAAACGGCGGGCAGCCTGGTCAATGCCGAAGGTCGGCTGCAGAGTTTCAATCCCGTCGTACAGCCTCTGGGTGAGACTCGTCCCGGATGGAAAGTGCTGCGCGTGCTGGGCAATTTGTTCGAGCTGCAGGGCTTCGACTACCAGAGTGCTGCGGAGGTTCGCACTGAGGCCTTCGCGGGCCTGGGTGGCGTTGATCAAGGCGGCGCCGACCAG
Source organism: Thiomonas sp. UBA7699 (assembly GCF_002482605.1). Classification (NCBI taxonomy): domain Bacteria; kingdom Pseudomonadati; phylum Pseudomonadota; class Betaproteobacteria; order Burkholderiales; genus Thiomonas; species Thiomonas sp. UBA7699. The sequence goes on from NZ_DLGH01000018.1 coordinate 207,798, forward strand.
ATCGCCGCCCGTCTGGCGCAGTCCACGCCCCTGGACTTGCCATCTGAGTTGCCTGCCTCGGTGGCCCCTGCGATCGAGCGTTTTGCCCCGGTGCCGATCTATTCGAGCGACACCATCGTGCGTCGCGCGCCTAGCCTGCAACGCACGCGCGATGCGCGCAACGCCCGCATGGTGGGCGTGTCCACCGCATTGTGGGAGCAACTCGGCCTGCAGAACGGCGATTCGGTGCGCGTGAAGGTTGATACGGTTGATGCGCAAAGCGTGGTGTTGCCCGCGCGCTGTGACGACGCGCTGGCCCCCACCGTGGTCAGCATTGCTGCGGCCTGGGCCGAGGCGGCGCCTTTGGGTTCGCTCGGAGCGATGTCTGGTGCGGTTCAGGTCGAGCGGGTGGGCGCCGTGGCTGCCGTTCCTGCCGCCGCAGTTCCCACCGCCCCTGCAAGCCCTGAAAGGGTCTGAGATGAAATACTCTTGGCCCTCACAATGTTCGCAAAGTTTTCCCTCTCCCAAGGGGAATGAAGCGCGCCTGACGCGATCCTACGCATCCTGCTGACCATGCTCGAATCCTTCAACCAAGGCGGACTATCCCTGCTCGGGCCGATAGCCTGGCCGATCGTCTGGAACCTGATCAAGATCATCGTCATCGTCGCGCCGCTGATGGGAGCCGTCGCTTACCTAACGCTCTGGGAGCGCAAGCTGATCGGCTGGATTCAGATCCGCATCGGCCCCAACCGCGTCGGCCCGTTCGGCCTGCTGCAGCCCATCGCCGATGGCCTCAAGCTGCTGCTCAAGGAAATCGTCATCCCGTTTCGCTCGAACAAGCGTCTGTTCCTGCTGGGGCCGGTGATGACCATCATGCCGGCCTTGGCCGCCTGGGCGGTCATACCCTTCGGGCCGGACGTCGCCCTGGCCAATGTGAACGCCGGACTGCTCCTGCTGCTGGCGCTCACTTCTCTTGAGGTCTATGGCGTGATCATCGCCGGTTGGGCGTCGAACTCCAAATACGCCTTCCTGGGCGCCATGCGCGCTTCGGCACAGATGGTGAGCTACGAGATCGCGATGGGTTTCGCCATGGTCATCGTGCTCATGGTGTCCGGCAGTCTGAACATGACCGAAATCGTGATGGGGCAGACCCACGGCGCTTTTGCCTCCATGGGCCTGAACTTTCTCTCCTGGAACTGGCTGCCGCTGCTGCCCATTTTTATGGTCTATTTCATTGCCGGTGTGGCCGAGACCAATCGTGCGCCCTTTGACGTGGTGGAAGGCGAATCGGAAATCGTTGCTGGCCACATGGTCGAGTATTCGGGCATGGCCTTCGCCATGTTCTTTCTGGCCGAATACGCCAACATGATCCTGATCTCCATCCTCACCACGGTCATGTTCCTGGGCGGATGGGATGCGCCGGTGGCCTTCCTCGGTTTCATTCCGGGGTGGATCTGGCTGGGCATAAAGACTTTTGTCGTGGTCAGCATGTTTCTCTGGCTGCGGGCCACCTTCCCGCGCTATCGCTACGACCAGATCATGCGCCTGGGCTGGAAGATTTTCATTCCCGTCACCCTCATCTGGCTTGTCGTGGTGGCCGCCTGGATGCAAACCCCCTGGAATATCTGGAAGTGAGGCAGAACCATGGCCGCTTTGCGTGACACCTTCAACAGCTTTTTTCTGGTCGAACTCTTCAAGGGTCTGGCTCTGACGGGCAAATACGCCTTCAAGAGCAAGATCACGGTGCAGTATCCCGAAGAGAAGACGCCGCTGTCGCCGCGTTTTCGTGGCCTGCATGCGCTGCGCCGTTATCCCAATGGCGAAGAGCGTTGCATCGCCTGCAAGCTGTGCGAAGCGGTGTGCCCGGCGCTGGCCATCACCATCGAATCGGAGCAGCGTGACGATGGCACCCGCCGCACCACCCGCTACGACATCGATCTGACCAAGTGCATTTTCTGCGGGCTGTGCGAAGAAAGCTGCCCGGTCGACTCCATCGTCGAAACCTCGATTTTTGAATACCACGGTGAAAAGCGTGGCGATCTCTACTTCACCAAAGAGATGCTGCTGGCCGTGGGCGACCGCTATGAAAAAGACATCGCCGCCACCAAGGAGGCCGACGCCCCATACCGCTGATCGCTGAAGCCCGCCGCTAGTCATGGGCGGGCTCTGGCGATTGTCCCCACTGTTTCTAGGCCGACGGCTTGCGCTGCGGCAAGGCCCTTGTTGTGACCATGGACGTTCAAACCATCCTGTTCTACCTGTTCTCCGCCGTGCTGCTGTTTGCCGCGCTGCGAGTGATCACGGCGCGTAACCCGGTGCACTCCGCGCTTTATCTGGTGCTGGCGTTCTTCCAGATGTCGGCTATCTGGCTGCTGCTGCGCGCCGAGTTTCTCGCCATCGTGCTGGTGCTGGTGTACGTCGGCGCGGTGATGGTGCTGTTCCTCTTTGTGGTGATGATGCTCGACATCAACCTCGACAGCATTCGCAAGGGGTTCTGGCGTTACTTTCCAGTCGCAGCGCTCGTGGGCGTGCTCATCGTGCTGGAAATGGCCGCCGTGCTGATGCAGGGCTTCCAGATTGGCGGCATGACGCGCGCTGCGCAGGTCGGGGCAGCGACCTCTGCCGACAATCCGCTCACCCATCTGTCCAACACCCGCGCGCTGGGCGTGGTGCTGTATTCGCAATACCTGTTCGCGGTGGAAATAGCGGCGGTCATTTTGCTCGTGGCCATCATCGCGGCCATCGCGCTCACGTTGCGCCGACGCAAGGATATGCGGCATATGCCGGCTTCCGAGCAGATCAAGGCCCGCCGTGCGGACCGCGTGCGGCTGGTGTCCATGCCCGCCCAACCCAAGGAGTAAGCCATGCTCGGTTCACTCACCCTGGCGCATTACCTGGTGCTCGGCGCCATTCTGTTCGCTATCTCGGTCGTCGGCATTTTTCTCAATCGCCGGAATCTCATCGTCATCCTCATGGCCATTGAGCTCATGCTGCTGGCGGTGAACCTGAATTTCATCGCCTTCTCGCACTACCTGCAGGATTTTGGCGGACAGGTGTTCGTGTTCTTCATCCTCACCGTCGCTGCGGCGGAGTCGGCCATCGGTCTGGCCATTCTGGTGGTGCTGTTCCGCAACCTCAACACCATCGACGTCGAGGATCTCGACCAACTCAAGGGCTGATCGATGCAAGCCACGCTGAATCCCACCTTGCTGCTGGTCATCGCACTGGCGCCTCTCGTCTCGTCCATCATCGTCGGTCTGTTCGGACGAAGCATCGGCCGATCGGCTTCGCACTGGCTGACCACGCTTTCGGTCGGGTTGTCTTTCGTGCTGTCGCTCATCGTCCTCAACGACGTCATCAACGGCGCCCGCTTCAACGCCACGATTTATGAGTGGATGGTGGTGGGCAAGCTGCACATGGAAGTCGGTTTCATGATCGACGGCCTGTCGGCGCTGATGATGGCTGTCGTCACGTTCGTCTCGCTCGCGGTGCACATCTACACCATCGGCTACATGGCCGATGACGATGGCTACCAGCGCTTTTTCAGCTACATCTCCTTGTTCACCTTCTCCATGCTGATGTTGGTGATGAGCAACAACATGCTGCAGCTGTTTTTCGGCTGGGAGGCGGTGGGTTTGGTGTCTTATCTGCTGATCGGCTTCTGGTACACGCGGCCCACGGCGGTTTTCGCCAATATGAAGGCCTTCATCGTCAACCGCGTGGGCGACTTCGGCTTCATTCTGGGCATTGGCCTGCTGGCGGCCTACACCGGCAGCCTGAACTACACCGAAATTTTCGCCAAGGGGCCGGAGCTGGCGCTGTTGCATCTGCCGGGCACCGACTGGATGCTGATCACGGTGGCGTGCATCTCTCTGTTCATCGGCGCCATGGGCAAGAGCGCGCAGTTCCCGCTGCATGTCTGGCTGCCCGATTCGATGGAAGGCCCGACGCCGATTTCCGCGCTCATTCACGCTGCCACCATGGTGACGGCGGGTATTTTCATGGTGGCGCGCATGTCGCCGCTGTTCGAGTTGTCGAACACTGCGCTCTCTTTCATTTTGGTCATCGGCGCCATCACCGCGCTGTTCATGGGCATCCTGGGCGTGGTGCAAACCGACATCAAGCGGGTCATTGCCTATTCCACCCTATCGCAGCTCGGCTACATGACCGTGGCGCTGGGGGCTTCGGCCTACTCGGTAGCGATTTTCCACCTGATGACCCATGCGTTCTTCAAGGCTTTGCTGTTCCTCGCGGCGGGCTCGGTGATCATCGGCATGCACCATGACCAGGACATGCGCCATATGGGCGGTCTGCGCAAATACATGCCCATCACCTGGATCACCTTCCTGATCGGCGGTCTGGCGCTCAGCGGCATTCCGCCGTTCGCTGGCTTTTTCTCGAAGGACAGCATCATCGAGGCGGTGCATGCCAGCGATCTGCCGGGAGCGGGCTTCGCCTACTTCGCCGTGCTCTCCAGTGTGTTCGTTACCGCGCTCTACACCTTCCGCATGTATTTCATGGTGTTCCATGGCGAAGAGCGCTTCCGGCACGTGGCGCACGATGCGCATGGACATGATCATGGGCATGATCACGGACACGCTGGCGCTCACGAGCCGCACGAGTCGCCGTGGGTGGTGACGGTGCCGCTCATCATGCTGGCCATTCCGTCCGTCCTCGCAGGCTATCTTTTCATTCAGCCGCTGCTGTACGGGCACTTCTTCGAGAACTCGATTTTTGTCAACGCGGCAGCCCATCCGGCCATGCGGGATCTCGCTGAGCACTGGCACGGCCAGATTCAGATGATGATTCACGGCTTGTTGTCGATGCCGCTGTGGCTGGCGCTTGCCGGCATTGCCACGGCCTACTACGGCTATATGGTGAACCTGCGCTTCCCTCAGGCTGTGCGGCGCATGCTGGGGCCGATCTATACCGTGCTCGAAAACAATTACTTCTTCGACTGGTTCAACCAGAACGTGCTGGCTTCTGGCATGCGTCTGCTGGGCACGGGCCTGTGGAAAGGCGGGGATGTGGGTCTTATCGATGGTCTGCTGGTCAACGGTACGGCGCGCGTGGTCGGCTGGACAGCACGGGTGGTGCGCCTGCTGCAGACCGGCTACATCTATTACTACGCCCTGGCGATGATTGCCGGCGTGGTGGTGTTCATGGGCTATTTTGTTCCGGGCAAGCTGTTGTCCGGCTGGTTCATCCGATAACAGCGAAGCGCGATACAAGCATGCAATCTCTCCCTTTGCTCAGTCTGTCCATCTGGATTCCCATCGCCTTCGGTGTCTTGCTGCTCTTTGTTCAGGGCGAGCAACGCGCTGCGGCGGCGCGCTGGCTGGCGCTGATCGGCTCGCTGATCTCCTTTCTCATCACCCTGCCGCTGATCACCGGCTTCGACAACGCCCAGGCGGGCATGCAGTTTGTCGAGTCCGTGCCCTGGATTCGGCCTTTCAACATCAATTACGCGCTGGGCATCGACGGCGTGTCGCTGTGGTTCGTGCCGCTGACCGCTTTGATGACCGTGATCGTGATCATCAGCGCCTGGGAGGTCATCAAAGATCGCGTCAGCCTTTATCTCGGCGCTTTCCTCATTCTGTCGGGCCTGATGATCGGCGTGTTTGCCGCGACCGATGCCCTGCTGTTCTATGTGTTCTTCGAGGCCACGCTCATTCCGATGTATCTGATCATCGGCATCTGGGGCGGGCCGCGGCGGGTATATGCCGCGTTCAAGTTCTTCCTCTACACCCTGGCTGGTTCGCTGCTCATGCTGGTGGCGCTGATCTATCTTTACCTGCAGTCGGGCGGAAGTTTCGACATCGCCAACTGGTACCACGTGCCGCTGTCGATGACGGCGCAGATTTTCATTTTCATCGCCTTTTTCTTCGCCTTCGCGGTGAAGATTCCGATGTGGCCGGTGCACACCTGGCTGCCGGATGCGCACGTTGAAGCGCCCACCGGCGGCTCGGTGATTCTGGCGGCCATCATGCTCAAGCTCGGCGCCTACGGTTTCATCCGCTTCTCTCTGCCCATGCTGCCTGATGCCAGCCATGCGCTCGCGCCGGTCATGATCGCCTTGTCGCTCATTGCGGTGATTTACATCGGTTTTGTCGCTCTGGTGCAGGCCGACATGAAAAAGCTGGTGGCGTATTCATCCATCGCGCACATGGGGTTTGTCACTCTGGGCTTTTTCCTGTTCTCCGACCTGGGTGTGCAGGGCGGGTTGGTGCAGATGATCTCGCACGGCTTCATTTCCGGCGCCATGTTTCTGACCATCGGGGTGCTGTATGACCGCATGCACACCCGCGAGATTGCCGATTACGGCGGAGTGACCAACACCATGCCCAAGTTCGCCGCGCTGGCCGTGCTGTTCGGCATGGCCAACGCCGGCTTGCCGGGCACCAGCGGTTTTGTCGGCGAGTGGATGGTGATTCTGGCTGCGGTGAAATTCAATTTCTGGATCGGCCTGCTGGCCGCGACCACGCTCATTCTGGCTGCGAGCTATACCTTGTGGATGATCAAGCGGGTGTATTTCGGGCCGGTGGGCAATGACCATGTAGCCGCGCTCAAGGACATCGGCGCCCGTGAATTCTTTATGCTCGCCGTGCTGGTCGGCGCGGTGCTGTGGATGGGCGTGTATCCCAAATTCTTCACCGATCCGATGCAGGCCTCGGTGCAACATCTGCTGCAGTTTGCGGCGTCTTCCAAATTGCAGTGACAACAACCGCCATGAACTGGATCGCCATTTATCCGGAAATTCTCCTGCTCGTGCTGGCCTGCGTGGTCATGCTCGTCGACCTGTTCGTCAAAGATGCGCAGCACCGAGTGAGCTATTGGCTGACGCTGCTGGGACTGGTGGGCATCGGCGCGCTTTGCGGGCTTTACTACGCCTCGGGCATGCAGCAGTTCGCCATGGCGCGTGCGCTCATCGTCGATCCGATGGCTATGCTGCTCAAGCTTTTCACGGTCATCGCCACCATCGTCACCTTGGTTTACTCTCGGCGCTACGCCCTGGATCGCGGCATGTGGGGCGGCGAGTTGTTCAGCCTGGTGCTGCTGTCGCTGCTCGGGCAGTTCATCATGATCTCGGGAAACAACCTGCTGACCATCTATCTGGGGCTGGAACTGCTCTCGCTCGCGCTCTACGCCCTGGTTGCGCTGCGCCGCGATCACACGCAGTCCACCGAGGCGGCGATGAAATATTTCATCCTCGGCGCATTGGCTTCGGGTTTCCTGCTCTACGGCATGTCGATGCTGTATGGCGCCACCGGTTCGCTTGATCTGGTCACCATCTTCCGCATGATCGCGGTCGAGCCGATCAACCGCGCCGTGCTCGTGCTCGGGGTGGTGTTCATCGTTGCAGGTCTGGCGTTCAAGCTCGGAGCCGTGCCCTTCCACATGTGGATTCCCGACGTCTATCAGGGCGCGCCCACGGCTGTGGTGCTGATGGTGGGCGCGGCGCCCAAACTGGCGGCCTTCGCCATGGCGATTCGCCTGCTGGTGGAAGGCATGTTCCCGCTGGCGATGGACTGGCAGGGCATGCTGGTGGTGCTGGCGGTGCTGTCCATCGGTCTGGGCAATCTGGCGGCCATTGCGCAGACCAACCTCAAGCGCATGCTGGCGTATTCCACCATCGCCCAGATCGGCTTCGTGCTCCTCGCGCTGCTCTCAGGCATGCTCAACGGCAATGGGCTCTCCGCCTCCACCGCCTACAGCGGCGCGATGTTCTACATGGTCATTTACGTGCTCACCACGCTGGGCACCTTCGGCGTGATTCTGCTGCTGGCGCGCGAAGGTTTCGAGGCCGAAGACATCCGCGATTTTGCCGGTCTGGCCAAAACTGACCCCTGGATGGCAGGTGTCATGACGTTTCTTTTATTCTCTTTGGCTGGCATACCGCCGTTCGCTGGTTTTTATGCCAAGCTCGAAGTGCTCACCATTCTGCTCAATACCGGGCGGGTCTGGCTGGTGGTGTACTCGGTCATCCTCTCGGTCATCGGTGCGTATTACTACATTCGTGTGATCAAGGTGATGTATTTTGATGCACCCACGGCGCTTTCGGCCTCGCGCGCAAGTGGAGTGGGCGGAGCGCGTGCTCTGCTGTCGCTCAATGGTCTGGCGGTTTTATTTCTTGGGTTGATGCCCGGTGGTTTGATGACCTTGTGTTATCAGGCCATCGCCAACACCCTGCACTGAAAGTGTTTCCCTATGCAGAATTCCGCAATCTGGTTGGTTATCGTTCTGGCGTTCGTCGCCGCCAACCTACCGTTTGTTTCCAACCGCTTCTTCCTAGTCATTCCGCTCAAGAAAACCCCCAAGTCGATCTGGCTACGTCTGCTTGAGCTGCTGATTCTGTTCTTTGTCGTCGGCTTTATTGGCATGGCGCTCGAAGCGCGGATCGGCCAGAACTATCCACAGCATTGGGAGTTCTATGCCGTCTCTGTCGCCATGTTCCTAGTGCTGGCCTTTCCGGGTTATGTGCTGCGTTACATGGTCAAGCGTCATCCGGCCCCGAGTCGCACATGAGCGGCGATCCGGCGCGCGTGCCGCAGGCAGCGGCCTTGCGCGAACACACGCTCGACAGCGAGATGGTGTTTCGCGGCACCTTCCTCAATATTTCGCGCGATCTGGTGCGGCTGGCCAACGGCGCGCAGGTGACCCGCGAATACATCCGCCACTCCGGCGCGGTGATGATCATTCCCCTGCTCGATAACGGCAAGGTACTGATGGAGCGCCAGTTCCGCACGCCGATGCAGCGGGTCATGGTGGAGTTTCCCGCGGGCAAACTCGACGCGGGTGAGAGCTGGCTGGCTTGTGCCCAGCGCGAACTGCGCGAGGAAACCGGCTACAGCGCGAAGCAGTGGGCCTATATCGGACCGATCAACAACGCGATTTCCTACTCCGACGAAACCATTCATCTCGCTTTCGCGCGCGGCCTGGTCGCAGGTCGCCAATCGCTCGACGACAACGAACTGCTCGATGTTTTCGAGGCCAGCCCGCAAGACACCCTCGACTGGGTGCGCAATGGTCAGATCACCGACGTCAAGACCGTGATCGGCGCGTTCTGGCTGGAAAAATTGCTGCAAAACACCTGGAACTTCGACTGGCAGGACGTGGCCTGACGCTGTAGCTCAGATGCGGCGCTGAACCAGCAGGCGATAGGCCAGCAGATAGAGGGTAACGAAGCCCACACAGCAGGCCATGAGCAGGGGGGTGCTGCCCCACCACAGCATGGCCGGGCCCACGCTGAAAGCCGCGACGGCCCAGAGATAAGGCGAGGTGGCCGCATTGCGGCGCTGCCGCGGATCAGGATGATCGTCCTCGTCGATCAGACGGGTGAGCCGCCAGTACACCAGGTGATGCAGATGCAGCGTATCGGGCGCCGTGCCCGCGCGTTGGCGAAACTTGCGCCGCCACAGCGAATACAGCAACTCCCACACCGGGTAGGCCAGCACCATAAGGGCGAACCAGGGTGAGACGGCTGGGTTGCGCGCCACCAGCAATACGCTGAGCAGCGCCATCCAGAAGCCGAGCAGATAAGCGCCGGTATCGCCCAGGAAGATCTGGCCGCGCGGCCAGTTCCAGAACAGAAAACCCAGCAGCGCGCCGATGGCGGCGAGGCTGAGCGCCATGATCAGCGGGTCGCTGACCTTGAACGCCACATAGCCGATGGCGCCGAAAATCATGAAGCTCACCATGCCGGCCAGGCCGTTGTAGCCGTCGATCATATTGACCGCATGCGGCAGGGCGCTGATGGCGACGAGCGCGATGAGCCAACCCAGCACTGGCCAGGCGTGTATCCAAGCGTCCAGCGGCCACAGCCCCAGACGGGTGACGCTGGCCTCAAGCAGCCAGACCGCTAGCCCCGCGGCGAGCACCGTGGCCAGCGCCCGCCACAAGGGGGGCACATGGCGGCGCAGGTCTTCCACCACCCCGGCGAGCAGCACCGGCGCAATGGCGACGGCCAATCGGATTGTGACGGGCTCGCTGACATAGGTGAGGTGCATGAGCCATAGCAGGCCCACCAATATGCCCAGCGCCAGGGCGAAGCCGCCGGTGCGCGGCGTGGGGTGGCGATGCCATTTCTGCACGCCCTGGGTTTCGTCCAGGCCGAAATGCCTGCGCCGACCCAGCACGATGAGGGCGGCGCATCCCAGCCAGCAGAGCAGGGCGGACAGGGCGGTGGCGTGCAACATGGGGTGCGGTAGAGAAACGCGATAAACCGACATTGTGCCTTTGCCCGTCATCACGAATCCACATGTCCCGCGCGCCGCCTTGCCTGCGGCCGTCGCCTACACTGCGCAGTTATGTCTGCATCCTTCTCCTGGCCTTTTGAGCTGCTTATCGGTTGGCGCTATACCCGCAGCGGGCGGCGCAGTCGGCGCAACGGCTTCATCTCCTTTATTTCTGCGGTTTCCGTTGGCGGCATCGCCCTCGGGGTCGCCGCGCTGATTGTGGTCATCTCGGTGATGAACGGGTTTCAGAAGGAGGTGCGAGACCGCATGCTCAACGTCATTCCGCACATCCAGATTCTCAATGTCAATGGTCAGGCCTTGCCCGACTGGCGCGGCGTGGCGCAGCAGGTCAAAAGCAATCCGGCAGTGACCGGGGTGGCGCCGTTTGTGCAAGGTCAGGCGCTGGTGGCGCAGGGCAGTCAGTTGCAGGGCGTGCTGGTCTGGGGGGTGGAGCCGAGCGAAGAAACCCAGGTGTCGCAGATCCCCGAGCACATGGTGGCGGGCAGTCTGGCCGCGCTCAAGCCGGGCGACTTCGGTGTGGTACTGGGCAACGAGCTGGCCAATGCGCTGGGTGTTGGCGTGGGCGACCAGATCACCATGGTGGTGCCCAGCGGCTCCATCACCCCGGCGGGCATGATTCCCCGTCTGCGCACCCTGCGGGTGGTGGGCATTTTCAATGTCGGGCACTACGAGTACGACAGCACTCTGGCGCTGGTGAATCTGCAAGACGCATCGGCGCTGTTCCGCACCGGAGGCCCCACCGGGCTGCGCGTGCAGACGCGAAATATGAATGACGCCCCGCAGATTGCGCAAGACTTGCAGCGCGTGCTGCCGCCCGAACTCGTGGCCCAACCCTGGACCGAGCAGAACCGCACCTGGTTCGAGGCCGTGGTGATCGAGAAGCGCATGATGTTCATCATCCTCACCATGATTGTGGCGGTGGCGGCGTTCAACCTCGTCTCTACCCTGGTCATGACGGTGACCGACAAGCTGGCCGATATCGCTATTCTGCGCACGCAGGGTGCGAGCCCCGGCTCCATCATGTCCATCTTTCTGCTGCAGGGCGCGGTGACGGGTTTTCTCGGTACCTTCGCCGGTGTCGCGCTGGGTTGTCTGATTGCGTTCAATCTCGACCCCATTGTCTCGTTCCTCGAAACCGTGCTGCACACCCAGTTCCTGCCACGCAGCGTGTACCTGATCCACACCATGCCCAGCGATCCGCGCTTTTTAGACATCGCCACCATCACCGTGGCGTCGCTGGTCTTATCTCTGCTGGCCACGCTTTATCCCAGTTGGAGCGCCTCGCGGGTGCAACCGGCGCAGGCTTTGCGGTATGAGTGAACATCTGCTGCTGTCCGATCTGCCCTCGACCTCACCGGCGCTTGCGCAACTGCTGGCGCAGCCCGGCTTGCCTGCAACCGCCGCTCTTTGCCGCCAGGCCGTGGTGCTGGAGCAGGAGCCACCGCGAGAAGATGCCCAAGCCGCCTGGCTGACGCCCGCCGAGCGCTGGCTGCTGCACGCCCTGCGTCTGGATGGCACAGAGGCCGAGCAGGCGCCTTGGGCACGTCTGGCCGCGCTGGCCGATGGCGTGGCCGACGCTTTTCCCGCAGATCAGGCGCTGTGCCTGCTCACCCCGGCGCATCTGCGGCTGGGACGCGACAGCCTGTCGCTCACCGATCCTGCCACGCTCGATCTCAGGGCGGATGAAGCTCAGCCGCTCTTCGCCGCCGCCGAGCCCTTGTTTGCCAGCGCGGGATGGACGCTGCGCCGAGTCACGCCGATGCGCTGGTATGCCGCCCACTCCAGTCTGACCGAGGTTGTGACGGCGGGCGTGGCGCGCGCTCTTGGCCGCAGCGTCGCAGCCTGGATGCCCGGCGGCCCGGCGGCCCGACCCTGGCGGCAACTGCTCACCGAAGTGCAGATGACCTGGCAGCACCATGCCGTCAACGAAGCGCGCGAACAGCGCGGCCTGCCCGACATCAATACCCTCTGGATACACGGTTGCGGCCCCCTGGCGGCCGATTGGCGCAGCCCGGTGCGCCTTGCCGAATATGAGGGAGATGGCGATGCGGTGAGCGATCCGGCCCTCGCCGCCGCGCTGCGCGGCCTTGCTTTGCGCCCGCGCAACGGGCCGCTCGACACCCTGCGTATTTTCGACGCCCGCGCGCTGCTGGCAGGCGACCCCGCCGCCGGTCTGCGTCGGCTCGATGCCAGCCTCTGCGCCGCCATTGCGCAGGCGCTGCAGCAGTCGGGCGGCGTGCGTCTCACCCTCGCGGGCGAGCTGCGCTGGCGCACCCTGCAGATCCGCCGTCCGCAAGGCTGGAAATTCTGGCAACGGGCCGACTTTCCCGCGCAGTTTCACGGTTTGTAGCCAACCAAGTTGTCACTTTTTGTCATTCTTATCGCATATAAAAACAACTTTGCAGGTGATGAGGGTGAGAGATGGATTACGAACGCTGGTGGGCCGCATTTAGCCTGTTTCTGGGATTGATGCCAGGCGCTCCCAAGCGCGATGACGCCGGCGCTGCGCTCGTCTGGGCTGCGGTGATGCGGGCTCTGCACGCCAAAACGCCAAGCCGCCAACAGACGCCGCCGAGCGGTCTGCCGCGCGTTGGGCTGACCGCCGCTTCCACGGCCGATGCGCGCTGGCAAGTCAATGGTCGCCCTCTTGTCCGTGGCGCGCGCTTGCCCTGGTTTCCCCCGCCCGGTCGGCACCAGATCGCCCTGGTCGATGCGCGCGGCTCCGGGCTTCGCACCCGGCGCTGAACGGGGGCTGGCAATCAGCCCCCTGCCGCAAGCTCAGAACAGTACGGCTGCCTTCTGTAGGGCGATATAGACGCCGATAAAGAAGGGAATACCGACCGCAGCCCAGGCCAGCACGCCAACAATGCCGAAGCTGCCGCGTGCCGCGTGCTCGGCGTCACCGGCGATGCGGTCCTCGTGCTTGAGGGCGCGTTCGCGGGCGAGTTCTTCTGGCGTCATGCGGTACTTGGCCGCCACAGGGCGCACCAGCAGGTTGAGGATGAAGCCCACCAGCAGCAGTCCGGCCAGGATATAGAGCGTGCGGTCATAGACCAGGTTCTTCGCCACACCAGCGTCGATCTGGGTCTGGCGGATGGCGGCGATGAGGAAGGGCCCGGCCACACCGGCAACCGACCACGCGGTGAGCAGACGGCCGTGAATCGCGCCCACCATCTGCGTGCCGAACAAGTCGGCCAGATAGGCCGGCACAGTGGCAAAGCCGCCGCCGTACATGGTCATGATGACGCAGACCACCAGAATGAACAGGCCTGCTGCGCCGCTATGGCCCAGCGCGGGGAGGCTGGCGTAGAGCGCCACGCCCAGCGCAAAGAACACCGCATAAGTCGCCTTGCGGCCGATGTAGTCAGACAGCGCGGCCCAGAACAGACGACCGCCGCTGTTGAACAGGCTGATCAAACCGACCAGGCCACCGGCTGCCGCGACCAGCGCGGCCTTCTGCGCCGCATCGAGCGCTGCGCCGCTGTCGAGGCCGATGAGACGGCCGCCGAACACGTCCTGCAGCATCGGGCTGGCCATGGCGATCACGCCGATGCCGGCCGTCACGTTCAGGCACAGAATCCACCAGACCAGCCAGAACTGCGGCGTTTTCATCGCCTTGTTCAGATGCACTTCATGGTCGGTGATCATGGCATTGCCGCCCTTGGCCTTGGGCGTCCATCCCCGCGGCTTCCAGCCAGTGGGCGGCACCCGGAAGCCGAACGCCCCCGCCGACATCACCACGAAATAGAGCACGCCCATGATGATCAGCGTTTGAGCGACGCCCAGGGTGCCCGAGGCGCTGAAATTCTTCATCAGCGCCACAGCTAGGAGGCTGTCGGACTTTCCA
>NZ_DLGH01000026.1:0-69095 GCF_002482605.1 Thiomonas sp. UBA7699
TGCTCTCAACGCAGGCCTGACTGACCGCGCCATGGCGAATCAGTATCTCTTCGGGTACGCCGAGCAGACGCATCTTGACGCGGTTGTCATAGGCCACCACGCCGCCCTCGAACCAGCGCGAACTTCCCGCCACATCCGTCAGCGTGCTCGCCACTAGCCCGCCGGTGCAGGATTCGGCCGTGGCCAGCCGCCAGCCGCGCGCGCGGCTGGCCGCGCCGACCTCGGCTGCAAGGCGGCAAAGTGCGTCGAAGTCGGGCCGGGTCATGGACTCAAACCAGGGCGTAAAGCCGGATGCCCAGTGCCATGACCAGCAGCGTGAAAGCGGCGGCGATCAGGTCGTCGAGCATGATGCCCAAGCCCCCTTTCACATTTCGGTCGGCCCATCCTACGGCCAGCCATTTACCGGCGTCGAAAGCGCGAAACAATAGAAAAGCGGCCAGTTGCTCAGCCCAGCCCGCCGGGGTGACGAGCAGCAGAATCAGCCAGAAGGCGATGATCTCGTCCCACACCACGGGCGAGGCGTCTTCCAGGCCCAGCGCACGCGAGGTATGGCCGCAGGCCCAGATGCCGGCGACGGCGCCCACGCCGATGACCACAGCCCAGCTCAGCGGGCTCAGCCAGAGCGAAAGCAGTTCGTAGCTGGCCCAAGCGAACAGCGTGCCCGCAGTGCCCGGTGCGATGGGCGACAGGCCGCTGCCGAAACCCAGTGCGAGCACATGCAGGGGGTTGCGCCACATGAAGCGCCAGGAAGCGCCTTGTGCGGTGGCGGGAATGGGGGTGGGGGCAGTCATGGTGTGCGGAAATGGTCGAAGCCCGCATAGACATTGTCCAACACCTGTCCGCTCGCGTCGATCAGCCGCAGGCCCGGCTCGGCGTCGATGCGGCCGATGCGGGTGACGGGCGTGGCAGCCTGTGCCGCGGCGGCGGCAACGGTGTTGCGCGCTGCGGGTGGGGCGGTGAACAGGAGTTCGTAATCGTCGCCGCCCGCGAGTTGGCACAGGCGGCGGCGCTGCAGGGGTTGGGCGGCAAGCGCTGCGCTGGCCGGGCAGGCGTCGGCATCGACGGTGGCTCCCACCCTGCTTGCGCGCAGGAGGTGGCCGAGGTCGGCAAGCAGGCCATCGGAAATGTCGAGCGCGGCCTGCGCCACGCCCCGCAGCGCCAGACCGAGGGCGACGCGGGGTTCAGGGCGATCCATGCGCGCAAAAGTCACGGCTTGCGTCTGCGCATCCAGCGTCCATTGCCCCAGGCGATGACCCAGCGCCAGCCGGGCGTCGCCCACGGTGCCCGAGACCCAAAGGTCGTCACCGGGCCGCGCGCCGCTGCGCAGCAGCGCCTGGCCGCGTGGCACGAGTCCGAGCACGGTGATGCAGAGGTTGCGGGGGCCGCGGGTGGTGTCGCCGCCGACCAGCTCGATGTCGTGGCCTTCGGCCAAGGCGAACAGGCCGCGCGCAAAACCTTCGAGCCAGCGTGGATCGGCCTCAGGCAAGGCCAGCGCCAGGGTGAAGGCGTGCGGCCTTGCGCCCACGGCGGCCAGATCGGACAGGTTGACCGCCAGCGCCTTGTGTCCCAAAGCGACCGAATCGGCCCCGGGTAGGAAATGCCGACCTTCCACCAGCATGTCGCTGGAAATGGCGATTTGTTCATTTGCGGCGGGCGCGGCGAGCAAGGCGCAATCGTCGCCCACGCCTAAAGCGGCGCGGCGCACGGGCCGGGTGAAGTAGCGGGCGATGAGATCGAACTCGCCGAGCGGTGCAGTCATGGAAAGGCTATGCGATCAGAGGTGGTATGCACGCCATGTTCGCATATCGGTGCGCGGGCAGGCTCCTACAATACCCGTTTCCCGTGCGGCGACAAGATGCGAAACGTTCACGACGGCCGCGTGAGGAGGAGACTTCATGTCCAGCCCAGAAGACACCAAGGCCAAGCTGCGCCAAGCCGCGCTTGAGTATCACGAATTTCCCCGCCCCGGCAAACTCGCCGTCGTCGCCACCAAGCAGTTGTCCAATCAGCGCGATCTGGCGCTGGCCTATTCGCCGGGTGTGGCGTCGGCCTGCGAAGAAATCCAGTCCAAGCCCGATGATGCGTTTCGCTACACCGGGCGTGGCAACTTGGTTGCGGTGATCACCAACGGCACCGCGGTGCTGGGGCTGGGCGACATCGGCCCGCTGGCAGCCAAGCCGGTGATGGAAGGCAAGGCGGTGCTGTTCAAGAAGTTCGCGGGCATCGATGTGTTCGATATCGAAGTGAACGAAAAAGACCCGACCAAGCTGGTCGAGATCATCGCCGCGCTGGAGCCCACGTTCGGCGGCATCAACCTCGAAGACATCAAGGCCCCGGAGTGCTTCGAGGTCGAGCGCAAGTTGCGCACCCGCATGAGCATTCCGGTGTTCCACGACGACCAGCACGGCACGGCCATCATCGTCGGCGCGGCCATTCTCAATGGCCTGAAGGTGGTGGGCAAGGACATCGCCCAGGTCAAGCTGGTGTGCTCCGGCGCGGGCGCTGCGGCGCTGGCCTGCCTGAGCCTGCTGGTCGATCTGGGGCTGCCGCGCAAAAACATCTGGGTGAGCGATCTGGCCGGCGTGGTGTACGCGGGCCGCACCGAGCTGATGGACGAGGACAAACGCCGCTTCGCGCAAGACACCCCGGCGCGCACCCTGGCCGAGATCGTCGACGGTGCGGACGTGTTTCTCGGCCTGTCCGCAGGCGGCGTGCTCAAGCCCGAATACACCCTGCGGATGGCGGACAAGCCCATCATCCTGGCGCTGGCCAACCCCACGCCCGAAATCCTGCCGGAAGAGGCGCGCGCGGCGCGGCCTGATGCCATCATCGCCACGGGCCGGTCGGACTATCCGAACCAGGTCAACAACGTGCTGTGCTTCCCCTACATTTTCCGCGGTGCGCTCGACAGTGGCGCCACCACCATC
The DNA here is from genome assembly GCF_002482605.1 of Thiomonas sp. UBA7699. NCBI lineage: Bacteria > Pseudomonadati > Pseudomonadota > Betaproteobacteria > Burkholderiales > Thiomonas > Thiomonas sp. UBA7699. Next base: position 2,928 of record NZ_DLGH01000026.1, read on the forward strand.
ACCGCCGAGATGGAAGTGGCCGCGGTGCGTGCCATCGCCGAGCTGGCGCAGGCTGAACAGAGCGACGTGGTGGCGGCCACTTATGTGGGTGAGCCGCTGCGTTTTGGCCCCGACTACCTGATTCCCAAACCCTTCGATCCGCGCCTGATGATCAAGATCGCCCCGGCAGTGGCCGAGGCGGCGGCGAAGAGTGGCGTGGCGCGCCGCCCCATCGCCGATCTGGACGCCTATCGCGACAGCCTGCAGCAGTTCGTCTATCAGTCCGGCGCGCTGATGCGCCCGATGTTCAGCATCGCCAAGAAGGCGGCGAAAAAGCGCATCGTCTATGCCGAGGGCGAGGACGAGCGCGTGCTGCGCGCCGTGCGCGTGGTGGTCGATGAGCACCTGGCCCGGCCCACTCTGGTGGGGCGTCCGGCGGTCATTGCCCAGCGCATCGAGCGTTTCGGTCTGCGGCTGGAACAAGAGCGCGATTACGACGTGGTCAACACCGATTTCGATCCGCGCTACCGCGATTTCTGGCAGAGCTACCACCAACTTGCGGGCCGCAAGGGCGTGACCCCGGCGATGGCCAAGATCGAAATGCGTCGGCGCCTGACCCTCATCAGCTCCATGATGCTGCACAAGGGCGAGGCCGACGGCATGCTCTGCGGCACCTGGGGCAATACCCACATCCACCTGCACTACATCGACCAGGTCATCGGTCGTCGTCCCGGCGCCAAGGTGTATGCGGCGATGAACGTGCTGGTGCTGCCCGGTCGGCAGGTGGCGCTGGTCGATACCCATGTCAACATCGACCCCAGCGCCGATGAAATTGCCGAAATCACCTGCATGGCGGCGCAGGAATTGCGCCGCTTCGGTATCGTTCCCAAGGTGGCCTTGCTGTCGCATTCCAATTTTGGCTCCTCTCCTGCGCCCAGCGCGCTGAAAATGCGCGAGGCGCTTGCCCTGCTGCGCGAGCGCGAACCCGATCTGGAAGTCGATGGCGAAATGCAGGGCGACACTGCGGTCGACCCGGTCTTGCGCGCCAGCCTGATGGTCGATTCCGCCCTCACTGGCGAAGCCAATCTGCTGGTGTTCCCCAATCTGGACGCGGCGAATATCTCCTACAACCTGCTCAAGGCCACCGCGGGCAACAACATCGCCATCGGCCCCGTTTTACTGGGGGCGGCCAAGCCCGTGCACATCCTCACCGCGTCCAGCACCGTGCGTCGCATCGTCAACATGACGGCGCTCACCGTCGCCGAGGCCAATCTTTGAGCGCCCCCAGGGCCGGGCACTCCCCACCCCAACCCTTCCCACAAGTGGGGAGAGAGTGATCTCGCCTCCCCCACGACGTGGGGGAGGTCGGGAGGGGACTGCCCAGCCCGCCCCTCGTGGGGGCTGAGGCCTGCGGCTCTTTGACCGTAAAACCTGCCTAAAAATTGGGCGAATCCTTGTGTTTCCGTGGCGATTTCGCTACGATTGCGCTTTAGCTGGTGTGCAGGGTCGAAGAATTTCATTATGGCCCAATACGCGAAACCGAACAGCATCAGCTGGTAATTTTCACGCAATTGCGTCCAATTTTCTCTAACGGTGCGGCTTTTGCCGCAGCAGCATGAATCGCCGGTGCATTCGTTCTACGCTGCAATCCCTGTTTTTTGCGGGGCTGCTGATTGCCACTTTGTCGCTTCTGGCATCAGGCGGAACCAGCGTGTGGCCTGCAGCCCAGGCGCGCGAAACGTCGCAATCGTCGCAAACCTCGGCACTGCAGGATATTCCAGTCATTTCCGTGGCCGACCTGCCGGTGCAGGCGCGAGACATGTTGAAGCGCATTGAACAAGGCGGCCCGTTCGAGGGATACAAGGACGGCGTCATTTTTGGAAACTATGAGCGGCTTTTGCCCTCAAAACGTCGTGGTTATTACCGCGAATACACCGTCCCGACTCCAGGCGCTCGCAACCGAGGGGCGCGCCGCATTGTGTGCGGAGGGGCCAAGCACCATCCCGATGTTTGTTACTACACCCATGATCACTATGCCAGTTTCCGACGCATCGCCCAATGATGCCGATCCCGCCGTGCTGCTCAAATCGGTACGGCCGAATATCGTGCAGTCGATCCGGGCTTACCGTGTTGCGCAGTTGCAAGACGCAGCCGAGACGACCGGCCAGCATTTTCTCTATGCCAACCTCGCCGAGGCGACCACCAAACAGGAAGTGCTGGAGACGATTGCGCGCTCCTTCCTGTTTCCCAAGCATTTCGGCAAAAACCTCGATGCCCTGCACGATTGCCTGACCGACGTGGTGCACGGCGGCGGGCCGCAGCCCGGTTTCGTGGTCGTGCTCGAGCAGCTACCGGCCACGCAGCGATTCGACAAGGAAGCGCGCGAAACGCTGCTCGACGTGTTCCGCGACGCGGCCGACTTCTGGGCGGAGCGTGGCATAGCCTTCAGGGTCTTCTATTCTTTTCTGTAACCCGCACTCCTGGCCGGGAGGAGATGCGGGGCGAAGCGGTACCGGAACCCAGAGTCAAGGCCGTCAAGGTCTGCACCCCGTGGGAAGGGGCTTGGGCGCAGCTCGTGGTTTGAGCCCCGCCTGATCTTTTCCTGCGGTGCTGGAGGTGGCGCAAGACACGTTTTGTCTTGCGCCATTTTTTATGGCGACGATGGAAGCGACTGAGCCAGCGCGATGTACTCGGCCGTGCTGACTTCCTCGGCGCGGCGCTGCAGATCGAAGTCGCCGGCATAGCCTTGGGTGTCGAGCCAGGGCCCTAGGCTGTGTCGCATCAATTTGCGGCGCTGGGAGAACGCGGCGGTCACCAGGGCGGAAAGCAGTTTGCGGTCGAGCCGCGGCAATTCCTGCACAGGCAGCGGGGTCATGCGAACCACCGCGGAATCGACCTTAGGCGGCGGATCGAAGGCTTCGGGCGGCACGTCGAGCAGATTGACCATGCGATAGCGCCACTGCAGCATGACCGAGAGTCGGCCGAAATCGCGACCACCCGGGGCGGCCACCATGCGGTCGATCACCTCTTTTTGCAGCATGAAGTGCTGATCGCGAACCTGCTCGGCCACATCCATGAGATGAAACAGCAGCGGCGTGGAAATGTTGTACGGCAGATTGCCAACCAGGCGCAGATCGGCGCCCAGGCTGGCGAAGTTGAAGTCGAGCGCGTCGGCCTCGATCAGTTCCACCTTGTCGGGCGCTTGCTTGCGCCAGCGTGCGGCGAGGTCGCGGTCGATTTCGACGGCGGCCAGGCGGGGAATGCGCTGCAAGAGCGCGAGCGTCAAGGCGCCCAGGCCGGGGCCGATTTCCACCAAGCGCTCGCCAGCCTGCGGGTTGATGCAGTCGACGATGCCCTGGATGATCTGCTGGTCGATGAGGAAATGCTGGCCGAAGCGCTTGCGCGCCACATGCGTGGTTTGCGCCGCCCCGCGCGGCCGGGCGGGCGGGTGCTTCATGCTGCTGAGCCCAGTCTGATGCGCCGATCAGTCATTTTCCGGAATGTGCACATAGGTGCGGGCGCGCACGTCGCGCACCAGCTCATCGAAGTCTTCCGCAGCCTTTTGACGTTGCAGCACTTCGCGCGCCAGCGCGCGTTTTTGCGACGCTTCGAGCGGTCGCACCGCGCGGTCAACCAGTTGCAGCAGCACGACCTTGTTGCCCATGACGATGGGCGCAGATACATCGCCTGGATTAAGGCGCTGCAACGTGGCGTCGAGCACGGGGTCGAGCTGCCCGGGCAAGACCCAGCCCAGCGCGCCGCCTTTGGCCGCCGTCGCGGGGTCTTGCGAAAGTTCGCGGGCCTTTTCGCTGAACTGCACCTTGCCGTTTTGCACCGCCTGCGCGATGGAGTCCAGCTCGGCCTTGGCGCGAATGCGCTGCGCGTCGGTGCCGGCGCTCAGCACGATTTCGCGCACCTCGCTTTGCATGGCCGTGGTGGGCGCGGCCGTCTCGCCGCTGACCTGCAGCAGCTTCAGGATGTGAAACCCGGCCGCGCTGCGGATGACGGGGCTGATCTGCCCGGGCTGCAGGTTGCGCACGGTGTCGACGAACAGCGTGGGCAGACGGTTGGCCGGGCGCATGCCCAGATCGCCGCCGCGCTTGGCGCCTTCGCCCTGAGAGTCTTGGGTGGCGAGCTGGGCGAAGTCGGCGCCCGCTTTCAGCTTGGCGTCGATGGCGTCGATTTTCTGTTTGACGGCGGCGACTTGCGCCTCGGTGGCGTTTTGCGCCACCGGCAAAAAGATCTGCGCGATGTCATAGGCGGCCTGCGGGCTGGCGGCGGCAGCGTCTTGTTTGGACAGGAACTCGTCGATTTCGCTTTCGGAAACCGTCGGCAGTTGCGCCATGCTGCGCTCACGCAATCGGCTGATGAGAATTTCGCGCTTGAGCTGATCGCGGTAAGTGCTCCAGCCCATGCCCTCTTTCTCGATGGCGCTGCGCAGTTCGGGCACGGTCAGCTTGTTGTTGCTCGCCACCTGGGCGATGGCGCGGTCGAGGGTGTCCTGGTTGACGCCCATGCCGATTTGCTCGGCATATTGCGCCAGCGCCACTTCGTCGATCATCTGGTTGAGCACCTGGCTGCGCAACTGCGCTGCAGACGGCAGTGTGGCGCCAGCGGCCTGCGCCTGCTGGCGTGTGGCTTCGACTCGCAGTTGCAGGTCGTAATCGGTGATCACCTGGTTGCCCACGATGGCAGCAATGCCATCGCTGGTGCGCGCACTGCTGAAGGTGGAGGGCAGCGCGGGCGGCGCTGCCATCGGTGGGACGGTGGCAGCAGCCGGTGCTGGCACCGACAAACCGCCCGCAGCGCCGGGAGGCAGCCGCAAACCCTGCGCCTGCGCACAGACGGCCAGAGAGGCCAGCATCATTGCCAGCAGGGCGCGTGGCGGAAGAGTCTTATTCATAGTTGGCAAAACGGCTCGGGGGCACGTTGGATTGCTTGAGGATCTGATAGCCGGGGATATTCTGCTTGAGCGCCGACAGCGGATTGTTGCCCAGCCGGGAAAAGCCGACGAGTTCGAGCTGGAAAAGGATGCGGGTATAAGCCGTGGCCTGGGTGAGCGAGTTGCGTTGCAGCACGATGCGGCCGATCCAGCAGCCGCCGTCGTATTCGAACCCCAGCAGGCCGTCGTTGAAGCGCTTGTCGAGAATGCTGTAGTTGGCCTGTCCCACCGAATACCAGCGCGGGCTGAGCTGCCATTGCCACGCCGTGTTGATGTAGCGCAGCGGAATCTGGCCCGATGCGGCGCTTTGGTACAGGTAGCTGGTGCTGATGGTTTTATACGGCCCGGGTGACCAGCGCGCGCCCGCGGAGATCTGCTGGCTTTGCTTGAGCCGCATGTTGTATTGCAGTGCGGCCTCCGCGCTCCAGTGTGTGCTGAGGTTGGCGCTGGCCAGCGCGAAGGTGTCGTTCAGCCCGGCCGGAATGGGATTGCCGCTGAGCACGACCCGCTGCGGCGCGAACAACACCCGCTGCGCTAGGGTGAGTCGCCCGAGTTCGACGCCGGTCCGCGGGTCGAGAAGACGCGAGGTGACGCCGCCGGTGAGGTTGTTGGCGTCAGCGATGCGATCAACGCCCGAGAACACGTTGTCGGTGTAGATGGTAGACAGGTTCAGGTCGAGGTCTGCGCTGTCGAAGTTCGGCAGGTTCTGCTGGTTTCGATAAGGCGTATAGACGTAGTAGAGCCGCGGCTCCAGGGTCTGCGTGAGCGCGCGGCCGAACAGCGAGGTGGGGCGCTCGAACACCAGGCCGCTGTCGAGGCTGAAGGTCGGCACCGAGCGGTCGGCGGTGGTGGCGCCGCCGGTCATCGCCGTGTCGGTGACGTAGCGGGTGAAGTTGAACGACAGCTTGGGCGTGATAAAGCCGCCGGGACGCACCACCGGATAGCTGATCTGCGGGTTGAGGTAGAGCCGGTCGCCCGAAATCGCGGTGGGGTTGGTGAAGCGGGTCAGCGCCGAGTCGAACTGCCAGCTCAGGCCGCTGTAGTTCGCGCTCTGCAAATGGGTGTAGAGCTGGGGCTGCTGGTTGTAGGGCACGCCGATCGGAGCCGCGGTGTTTTGCAGCGTCTGCCAGCGGTTCACGCTGAGCTGCATATAGCCCAGCGGCAGACCGTAGGTGAGGCTGCCTTGTTGCGGCAGGGTGCGGTTGGAGCCGATGACCGGGTTGACGCCGCCGAAGTCTTGCCACCAGTTGTCGTCGGACACCTGCTGGTAGTTCACCGCGTAGCTCAGGCCGTGGCCGAGGCCGCCGTTCTGCTGCAGATAACCGGCCCAGCGACTGTTGCCGCTGTCGCTGCTGTCCGAAGGCAGCAGGTCGAACTGGCTGCGGCCCGAAAACGTCGGCTCGAGCCAGCGCGTGGCCAAGCTGCCCATGAAGCCGCGACGCAGAATGACGCGCGGCGTGAGCGTGGCGTCGTAATTGGGGGCGATGTTCCAGTAGTACGGCACCGCGAGGTCGACGCCGTTGCGGCTGTCCACGCCCAGCGTGGGCGGCAGCCAGCCCGACTTGCGCGCATCGCTCAGCGGAAAGCTAGCGTAGGGCAGCGGCAGGATGGTGGCGCCCTTGAACACCACGCGGGCGTCGCGCGCCACGCCGGTGTTGTCGGCCAGGTTCAGGTCGAGATGCGTGGCCTGCACGAACCAGTCCACCGGGCTGGCGGTGCAGGTGGTGTAGGTGGCGTTGTCGGCTTTGAGGTGGTCGCGGCCGAGAAAGTCGATGTTGTCGGCGTGGCCGTGCCCCTGCGTGACGCGAAAGTAATAGTCGGCGTCGGGCATCTGGCCGCGATAGGTGTCGAGCTGCATGCGCAGCGCCGGGCCGGTGAACAAATTGCCGTCGCGCAGCACCCGCACGTTGCCGTTGGCCACAGCCTCGTTCTCGACAAAGTAGTAGCGCAGGCGGTCGGTCTTGATCACGATGCTGTGCTTGCGCAGTTGCACGTCGCCGGTGGCGTGGACATAGATATTGTTCTGTCCGGTAATTTTGTCAGCGATGACGAACAGCGGTTCGAAGGCCTCGGCCTGCGCGGGCAGGCGCTGCAGCAAATCCAGGCTGGGCGTGAGCTGCAGCGGGGCGGAGGCAGGTGTTGCCTCTTGCGCCTGCGCCGTGACATCCCAGCCCAGTGCGAGCGCCAGCATCAGGAGGGTGAGGCGCGGAAGGCGGCGGGACGGCGGGGGAAAAGGCACGGGGATCAGGTGGGAGGCGGGCTTATAACGGCGAACCGCGGCGGATCGCCCGGCCAGTCGATCGATTCGGGCCGCAACGGTGCCTAAAATGCCAGCGGATTATAGGGAGTGCCCCCAGACCTGCCGCGTTCGCGCCAGGCTCCCGAGGGGAATGAGAAAACTTGGGGCGACCCGGCGTTTTCTCATGAGCTCTTCCTTCCTGTCTTGTCCATCCCATTCCATGTCCGCCACCGACCCCGACACCCGCGCCCAGGCCCTGCAACATTGGTTGCAGGACATCGCCCCGGCGCACCAGTTGCAGCTCGAGAGCCTGCAGCCCGCTTCCAGCGACGCCAGCTTCCGCCGCTACTTCCGTGTTCAGGCGGCGGGAGGTTCGCGGATCGTGATGGACGCACCGCCGCCGATGGAAAACGTGCGGCCCTTCGTGCGCATCGCCCAACTGCTGGCCGAAGGCGGCGTGCAGGCGCCGCAGGTGCTGGAGCAAGACGTGGCGCAGGGTTTTTTGTTGCTCACCGATCTGGGGCAGACCACCTATCTGCAGGCTATCAATGCCCAGCCTGATCGCGCCGACGGCCTGATGCGCGACGCGCTCGGCGCGCTGGTCTCGCTGCAGCGCATCGACGGCGCGGGCGTCGTGCCGGTTTACGACGCGGCCCTGCTGCAGCGCGAACTCGATCTGTTTCCGGAGTGGTTTGTGCAGCGTCACCACGGCCATGTGCTCAGCGACGTGCAAAGCACCGCGCTGCAGGGCCTATTCGCCGCACTGATCGCTAACAACCTGGCGCAACCGCAGGTGTTGGTGCACCGCGACTGGCACAGCCGCAATCTGATGGTCACGCCCGAGCGCAACCCCGGCGTGCTCGACTTTCAGGATGCAGTGATCGGCCCCATCACCTACGACCTGGTCTCGCTGCTGCGCGACGCCTATATCGCCTGGCCCGAAGAGCAGCAGCTCGACTGGGCCATCCGCTACTGGGAGCGCGCCCGCAAGGTCGGACTGCCGGTGGCGGCCGACGCCGCCGACTTCTATCGCGACCTCGACTGGATGGGCCTGCAGCGCGCGCTCAAGGTGCTGGGCATCTTCGCCCGGCTGTATCACCGCGACGGCAAGGCGCAGTATCTCGGCGATCTGCCGGTGGTGCTGCAACACACCCGGCTGGTGGCGGCGCGCTACGGCGCCTTCAAGCCCTTGCTGCAGTTGCTCGACCAGATCGAGCGGCGCAGCCCGCTGGTGGGCTACACCTTCTGAACGTGAACAGCCTGCCCAAGCGCGCCATGATTCTTGCCGCCGGACGCGGGCAGCGCATGCGGCCCCTCACCGACGCTTGCCCCAAGCCCCTGCTGGCCGTGGGGGGCAAGCCGCTGATCGTCTGGCAGATCGAACGCTTGGCCGCGGGCGGCTGGCGCGACCTCGTCATCAACACCGGCTGGCTGGGGGAGCAGATTCCCGCTGCGCTGGGCGACGGCAGCGCCTGGGGCGTGCGCCTGCGCTACTCGCCCGAGCCCGCGCAGGCTTATGAGACCGGCGGCGGCATCGCCACCGCCCTGCCCCTGCTCGGCGCCGCGCCCTTCCTCGTGGTCAGCGCCGACATCTACACCCCATTCGATTACGCGAGCCTGCACGCACCGGCCGACACCATCGCCGCCGATCCGCAGCACACCGCGGCGCATCTCGTGCTCACCCCCAACCCCGAACACAACCGCGACGGCGACATGGCGCTGGACGCGCAGGGCCGCATCCGGCGCGAGGGCGCGCGGCTGAACTACGGCAATATCGGCGTGTTCCACCCCGCGCTGTTCGCCGGGCAGCCCCGGGCGCAAGCCTGGAAACTGTTTCCCTGGCTTTATGGCGCGGCCGATGCCGGGCGGGTGAGCGGCGAAGTGTTCAGCGGCCCCTGGCACAACGTCGGCACGCCCGAACAATTGGCCGCGCTGGATGCGCAATTGCGCGGCGCAGGCTAGGCTTGCATCCATTGCCTTTTTCGAACACGCTCATGCCCGATTCCAATCTGCTCGTCCGCTGCGCCACCCGCCGCGCTGAAGTGGTGCGCCAGCTCGCCGCCGCTGGCGGCGGTGTTGCCTTGCTGCCCACCGCACCCGAGGCCCTGCGCAACCGCGACGCCGACTATCCCTACCGGCACGACAGCTATTTCTACTACCTCACAGGCTTCACCGAGCCGCACAGCCTGCTGGCGCTGCAGGTGACCGCTTCGGGCAGTAGCCGCAGCGTGCTGTTCTGCCGCGACAAAGACGTGGAGCGCGAAATCTGGGACGGCTTCCGTTGGGGCCCGGAAGCCGCGCGCGAGGCCTTCGGCTTCGACGCGGCGCTGTCCATCAACAGCCTTGAGACCGAGCTGCCCAAGCTGCTCGCCGACCAGCCTGCGGTGTGGTGGCCCTTCGCCGTGCACGCGGGGCTGGAGACCCAGGTGGAACGCTGGCTGGCGGCCGTGCGCGCCCAGACCCGCGCCGGGGTGACCGCGCCGCGCACCCAGCACGATCTGTGCGCCATCCTCGACGACATGCGGCTGTTCAAAGATCCGTATGAACTGGACGTGATCCGCCGCGTCTCAACCATCTCCGCACAAGGTCACATTCGCGCCATGCAGGCCAGCCGCCGCGGCCTGTTGCAACCGCCGTCGCAAGGTCTGCGCGAATATCACCTCGAAGCCGAACTGCTGCACGCCTTTCGTCAGGGCGGATCGCAAGCCCCGGCCTACGGCTCCATCGTCGCCGCGGGCGCCAATGCCTGCGTGCTGCACTACCGCGCCAGCGACGCCCCGGTGCGCGCGGGCGACCTGGTGCTGATCGACGCCGCCTGCGAGCTCGACGGCTACGCCAGCGACATCACCCGCACCTTCCCCGCCGACGGTCGCTTCACCGGGGCGCAGCGCGCGCTGTACGAGGTGGTGCTCGCCGCGCAATCGGCCGCGATTGAGGCCAGCGTCCAAGGCGCCCGCTTCACCGACCCGCACGACGCCGCCTTGCGCATTCTGGCGCAGGGTCTGCTCGATCATGGCCTAATTGCGCGCAACGCCGCGCCCGATGTGGACGCCGTCATCGCCACCGGCGCCTATAAGCGCTTTTACATGCACCGCACCAGCCACTGGATGGGCATGGACGTGCACGACTGCGGCGACTACGCCGAGCCGGGGCAAGCGATCGAAATCCAGCCCGACGGCAGCCGCAAACGCCCCGCGCGCATCCTGCGCGAAGCCATGGTGCTCACCATCGAGCCGGGTTTGTACGTGCGCGCGGCCGACGACCTGCCCGCCGAATTTCACGGCATCGGCATCCGCATCGAAGACGATATCGCCGTGCGCGCTGACGGCCAGCCCTGCGAGGTACTCACCGCAGCAGCCCCCAAAACCGTGGCCGACATCGAAGCCGTGATGCGGGGTTGAGCGCCCGGGCAAGCGGCCTGTGATGCGTTCGAGCTGCCCCGGCAGCGCTGCAGGAGAGCCGACATGGCCATCGTGACCACGCGCAACCGCTCGCGGCGCATCGAAAATAAGTCCAGAGCGTGATCCGTGAGTTTCGCGTCGCGGTTTATTGAGCTATCCGCAGCGCTGGGGCATCACCCAAATCACACCACCCGATGCCCCAGTGCGGGCAGGCTTTCGCGGTGTCTGGCGATGCGGTCGCGATCCAGGGTGGCGGTGACCACGGCCTCGCCTTCAGCCTGCATCGCCAGCACGTCGCCCCAAGGGTCGATGACCATGCTGTGGCCCCAGGTGCGGCGGCCGTTTTGGTGCACGCCGCCTTGCGCGCAGCCGACGACGTAAGCGAGGTTTTCGATGGCGCGGGCGCGCAGCAGCACTTCCCAATGCTTTTCGCCGGTGGTGTGGGTGAATGCGGCGGGCAGCAGGTAGGCATCGCACGCGGACCCCTCAGACAGCGCCCGAAACAGCTCGGGAAAGCGCAGGTCGTAGCAGATGGCGAGTCCCATGCGCCAGCCTTCGCAGTCGAACGCCACGGGCTGGGCGCCGGGGGTGATGCTGTCGGCTTCGGCGTAGCGCTCAGTGCCGCGCTGGAAGGCGAACAGGTGCATTTTGTCGTAGCGCGCGGCCAGTTCGCCCGCGGGGTTGAACACCAGGGTGGAGTTGAGTACGCGGTTGGGGTCGGGGCTTTCCAGCGGCAGGGTGCCGCCGACGACCCACAGGCCGAGGCGGCGGGCGGTGCTGGCAAGAAAGTCTTGGATCGGGCCGCTGCCGGGTTTTTCGCGCACGCGCACTTTGTCGGCGTCGGTCTGGCCCATGAGGCAGAAATATTCGGGCAGCACGGCCAGCCGCGCGCCTTGGGCCGCGGCCTGTTCGAGCAGGCTTTGGGCGCGTTGCAGATTGGCGGCAACGGAGGTGCCGGAAACCATTTGAAGGGCGGCAATTTTCATGGCGGCATGCAGTGAATCGGTGGATGGCCCCAGCTTACGTCAGGGCGTGGCGGGTGCGGCGTCTGCGGGTTTGGGGGCGTTCAGCGAGGCTTCGGTGACGATGGGGGTGAGCCAGGTGCCGGTGATGTCGTACACATGGGTGAAGGCGCGCGCCAGGGGTTCGCGGGCGATGTATTGCGCCAGGAAAGTGCCCAGACCGATGACGGGGTTGATCAGGGCATAAGCCAGCGAGGCCGCGCCGGCGTTGATGTTGGGCACGACGACCACGCGCAGATTCTGCGTTTCGGCGGCCAGGTTGGTGCTGCCTTCGATGCGCACCGAAGCGGCCACACCGCTCATGCGGAAGTCGCGGGTGGTGGCGATGCCGCTGGCCACGTTCACGTCGGCGTCGACCTTGTCGAAGGCGAAGCCGGACGAGAACAGGTCGCGGAAATCGAGGGTGAAGCGGCGCGGCAGGCTTTGCAGACTGAGCACGCCCAGCAGCTTGGCGATGCCGGGGTCGGCCTTGAGAAATTGGCCCTGCCCGAGCTGCAGATTGAACTGCCCGTCCAGGCTGGGAAAGTCCAGACTCAGCGGCGAGCCCAGCCAGGCCAGGTTGCCGCTGATGTCGCCCTTGCCGCCTTTGAGCAGGCCCGGTTTGCCCAGGGTGGCGAGCAGGCTGCCGGCGTCAAGGATGTCGAGCTTGAACTGCATGGTCGTGCGCCGCGCGGGCGAGGCGGAATCGGTGCTGCCGGGCGCGGTGAGTTGCGTACCCACGCTGGACCAGGCGCCGCTGCCGCTGAGCACGCCGCCGGGCGCGGAGAGCTGGAAGTGGGTGAGCTGCCACACCTTGCTGTCATCGACCCGGCCACGGTTGACGGCCTGTACTTCGAGACGGGTGAAGTGGTGGCCGTGCAGATCGACGTTGTCGGCCACGATGTCCAGCGCGGGAATGCTCTTGGGTTGTTCGTCGAGCAGGTTTTCCACGTCGGAGTCGCTCGACTTGGGGAGTTCCAGCCGCGCCAGCCGGGCGCTCAGGGTGCCGGGGTTGCTGCCGCTGCCGATCTGCCAGCCGATATAACCCGACATCTGGCGCGAGTTCACATTGGCCTGCAGCAGATCGCCGCTGCGGTTGCCGCCGATCACGACCTGATTGATCACGCGGTGCATCAGCGTGAGGCGGCCGATGTCCAGCGCTGCGGTGGTGGGCAGCAGCCCGATCAGCCCGCGATCACTGTTCGCGCGAAACACCACGGGCGTCTGCGCCGAGGTGTCGGGCAGCAGGGGTTTGATTGCGGCTTCCCAGGCATCGAGATCGAGCAGCGGCAGTTGCACATTGGCCTGCACGCCGGAGCTGGGTTGCGGCAACGCGACCTGCGGGCCGATGGCCAGTGCGCCGCTGAGCACGCGAAAATCTTCTGCCGACGCGCTGGAGCCCGCTGCCGCGGGCAGCGGATCTTCCAGCGCGTAGCGGGCGCGGGCGATGCCGCCCAGGTCGATCTGCACCATATTGCGGCGGGCGCCATTCGGGGCGGCAGGCAGCGGGGTGCGGGTGTAGAGCAGCGACTCGGGCGCATCCGCAGGCTTGCCCAGCGGCGGCGGCAGGTTGATGGCGACCCCCGCCAGATTGCTGCGCAGTTCCAGCGTGGGTTCCGGTGAGGCGCCGGGCTGCGCGGCTCCGGAGGGACTGGCGCTGCGACGCGGCTGGGTGATGCGCAGGGTATAGGTGGACTGGCCCTGCAACACTTTGCCCAGCGTCTGCATCCACTGCGGCTGGGCGGCGCGCAGCCCGGCGCTGCTGAAGCCGCCGCTGGCGAGCAACTGCAGCGGCTCGCCCGGTTGCTGGCCGCCGCTGAGCTGAACCGCGCCGCCCAGCACATCCGGGGCTTTGAGCGCCACACGGAAGCCGTCGTGGGTGAAATCGACCGTGCCGCGCACCTGGTTGAAGCGGGGCAGATCGCGGCTCCACAGCACGTCCACGCCTTGCAGCGTGGCCTGCCCCTTGACGGTGGCGGCCTCCATGTCGCCGAGCGGGAGCTTGAGGGCGATGTCCAGCGCCATCGGCCCTTGCGCCTGGACGTGGTCGAACACGCCGCCGAGTTGCCGGTTGACCGGGCTGTCGAGCAGGTAGCGCAGCGCATCGCTGGCGGGCGCCTGCGCCTTGCCGCTGATGCTCAGCACGCCGCGGTTGAAACTGGGCAGGCTGCCATTGACCGCGCTGAGCCGCGCGCCATACGCCTGCGCCGAGGCGTTGCGCACTTCGAGGCTGTGCGAGGTGATGCGCAGCAGGCCGTTGACCTGGGTGAGTTCCGGCCACTGCGCGTTGGCGTGCACCGTAGCGGCGCTGGCGGTCTGCCCCGGCGGCAACAGGCTGCGCGGCGCGTAGTTGAGCACGCCGTCCTCGATCTGCGCGCTCACCTCGAAGGTGCCGCCAAAAGAGCCATCCTTGGCCTGGACGTCGAAGGGGAAGTCTTCGAGCGGGCCCTTGACCGCAAACTCCACGTTCTGCGCCCTGCCCGCGGCGATGGCGCTGCGCAGGTAATCGCGGGTGTGCAGGGGAATGTCGATGGGCAGATAGCGCCACACCGCGCGGGCGTCGGCGCGGCTGAGCTGCCCCTGCAGGTCGATACTGCCCATGCCTTTGGCCGCGCCGCGCCAGCTCAGCGTGGCCTGGCCCGCCGCATCGGCGTTGGCGAAATCCAAGCGCTGGGCGTTGACCAGCCACTGCCCGGTTTTGTCGCGCTTCCAGTCGAGGTCGGCGCGCAGGGTGTCGAAGCCCAGCCGGGCCGGGGCGTAGATCAGCGGCAGATCGAGCGCACCGCCGCGGCTGAGCTGGATTTGCGCCTTGCCGCCTTGCTGCGTGGCGCTGAGCGTGCCTGAGAGTCCGCTGACGCCGGGCAGATCGGCCGGGAGTTGCAGCACTTTTGCGGCCGCCTTACCCCGGTCGATCAGCGGGCCGGGGTTGGCCGGGGGCGTGAGCTCTCCGCTGCCTGCCGGGCTGTTCCAGCGCAGGTCGGCAAACTGGGTTTGCAGTTGATAGCTCGGCGGCAGGCCGGTGGGCGCCACGCCCTTGGGCCAGCTCGCCTGCGCGGTGAACGCGGCGACCCGGCCCTGCGGCTGCAGGGCAGCCAGTCGCGCGTGCCACAGCGCGGGCAGCGGCAGGCGCTGTGCCAGGGCCGAGAGGGTGCCCAGGTCGAGCGCGCCAGTCTGCAGCCGCGCCTGCGTGGCGCCGCCCTTGGGCTGCTGCCATTGCCAGTCGATGGTGACGGGCGCCAGGCTTTGGCCCTGCGCGGTGCGGAACTGCAAGTTCTGCAGACTGGCGTTTTCGCCACCGGGCAGCGGCGCCCAGGTCATGCGGGTGGATAAGGTGTCGAGCACGAAGGGGGGTAATGAGGCAGGCAAGGCGGGCGGTAAGGGGCCGGGGGTCTTGCTGGGGGCGAGCTGCAGGGCGACGCCGCGCAGCGCCAGATCGGCGGTGAAGGCGGTGGGCGCGGCTTTGTCGAGCTGCGCCCAGGCGCGCACGGAGCCGCGTCCGGTCTGTGTGGTGGCGGGCAGGGTCAGCGGCAACTGGGGCTGCAGCGCGGCGAGATCGACATTGGATGCCTCGCCGTACAGCGTGCCCTTCCAGCGCGAAAAATCGGCGGTATGGCGCAGAAAGAACGGTTGACGGAAGCTGGCGCGCAGATCGATGGGGCCGCCAAAACCTGCTGGCGGCGTGGCGGTGAGTGCGGCGCGGTGGGTGAGCAGGGTATTGCGCAACAGCAGGTTGACTTGGGTGAGCGGCAGCGGCGGGGCGTGCTGCGCGGCGTTTTCCCAGGTGAGGCGGCTGTCGAGAATCAGGATTTCGTCCTGCTCGAACAGCCAGTCGGCGAACTGCTGCGCGGCGTCGCTTTGGCCGCTGCTGTGCAGCGCGATGCGTATGCCGCCGATCTCCAGATGGTTGGCGTCGGGCCGGGTGACGGTGAGGTCGGCGCCGCGGATCACCAGTTGATCGAAGGTGGGGGTGAGGCGGGTCAGGCTTTTCCACGAGGGCGTGGCTTCAACGGCGGCGAACTGCAGAGCGGGCTGGCCCTGCGGGCCGTCGATGCGCACATCGCGCAGGGCGAACTGCGGCATCAGCCCGTGCCATTGCGTCTGGATCGCGCCGATATGCACCGGCAGCCCCAGCGCCTGGCTGCTGACCTGCTCGACCCAGGGGCGGAACTGTTGTGCATTGGGCAGCACGGCGTAGCGCAAGGTCAGCAAGCCCGCGCCGAGCACGAAATACACCGTGAGCACGAGCAGAACAGCCGCCTCAAAGATGCGGGTGGAGGCGCGCAGCGAAAGATGGAGCAGAGACAAGGCGGATGCGCTGGGAGAAAAAACGAAATTGGAGCGAAACGTCGGAATCGATGGTAGTCAAACGCCATGGCGCTCCCTGCAGGAATGACCGGGATTTGCGCCGCGTCTTCGATTCCTGCGCTGGGGCGTCAGACACTGGCGAGGCCCGGTGCAGCCTTGTCTGCGCTGGCCTATGCTCCGCCTTCATCGCAGTTGCAGGATGGTCCAATGGAGTTGTCGCAGTTTTCACGCTTTTATCGTCGCCATGTCGGGCGGTTCGACGAGGTGCTGGCCTGCTGGCCGCAGGGCATTCCCGCGCGGGGCGAGATCGACGCCGCCATCGCCGCCTTGCACCAAGCCGGCGCGCCGCTCCCTACGGTATTGCGACGGGTGCGCAATGCGCTGATGCTGCGTCTGATCGAATCCGATCTGGCGGGCGCGCCGCTGGAAGCCATCTGCATCGGCATCAGCGATCTGGCCGAAAGCGTGGTGGCGGCCGGGTTGCGGGCGGCGCATGCCGAGCTGCAGCCGCGTTTTGGCGTGCCGCGCACCGAGACCGGCGAGGCGGCGCAGTTTCTCGTGGTCGGCATGGGCAAGCTGGGCGGGCGCGAGCTCAATGTGTCGTCCGACATCGATCTGGTGTTCGTGTACGACGAAGACGGCCAGACCGATGGCGCTGCGCCGCTGAGCAACCGCGAATACTTCGGCCGCGTGGTGCGCGCCTTCGTGCCCTTGCTGTCGGACGTGACGGGCGACGGCTTCGTCTTCCGCGTCGATACCCGGCTGCGGCCCAACGGCGATAGCGGCCCGCCAGTGGTCAGCTTGGCCATGCTCGAAGAATATTTTTTGGTGCAGGGGCGCGAGTGGGAGCGGTTCGCCTGGCTCAAGTCGCGCGTGGTTTCGCCGCTCGACACGCCTCAGGCACAGCGCGCCGCGCAGGGGCTGGCGGCGGTGGTCGAGCCCTTCGTCTGGCGACGCTATCTCGACTTCGGCATGCTCGAAGCCCTGCGCGCGCTGCATCGGCAGATTCGCGCCGAGGCCACCAAACGCGCCGCCGCCCGGCCCGACAAAGCCAACGATGTCAAGCTGGGCCGGGGCGGTATTCGCGAAATCGAATTCACCGTGCAACTGCTGCAGGTGGTGCGCGGCGGGCGCATGCCGCAGATTCGCGAAAGCGCCACCCTGCCTGCACTGCAATTGCTCGTCGCCCACGACCTGCTGCAGGCTGAAGCGGCCGAGCGGCTGGCGTCGAGCTACCGCTTTTTGCGCCGCCTGGAACATCGCATTCAATACCTCGACGACGCGCAGACCCACAGCATGCCGTCTGAAGACGCCGACCTGCACGCCCTGGCCTGGTCGATGGGCTTCGTCGATGACGACGCCAGCCAGCGCGCTGGCTGCCCCAAGGGCTGCAAGCTGTTGCGCGAACTCGACCAGGTGCGCGAATTCGTCGCCAGCGAGTTCGACGCCTTGCTGCACAACGGTCCGCAATGCACCGGCTGCAGCAAGCCGCCAGAAAGCATGGACGCGGTGCGGCATCGGCTGGCCAAGGCCGGCTTGGCACACGACGCCGTCGTCGCGCGGCTCAAGGCGCTTGAAACCTCGCCGCGCTACAGCGCTTTGAGCGACACCGGGCGGCTGCGGCTGCTGCGCGTGCTCGACCGGGTGATCGGCATGGCCGCCGAGCGCGCCACCGCCGAAGTGTGCCTGACCCGCGTCATCGACCTGCTCGAAGCCATCGGGCGGCGCGAAACCTATCTGGCGTTTTTCGCCGAGCAGCCCGCCGCGCTGGCGCGGCTGTGCAATGTGCTCGAAACCTCGGCCTGGGCCGCCGATTACATCAAGCGCCACCCCGCCGTGGTGGACGAACTCATCACCCCGCCGAGCGAGCGCTTCAACGCCGCGGACTATCGGCTCGGCTTGCTGCGACACCACGCGCAACTGGCGGAGCGCGGGCGCTGGGATGCCGGCGAGGGCATGGACTTGCTGCGGCAAGGCTTTCACGCCGAAATGTTCCGCACCCTGTCGCGCGATCTGGCCGGGCTCATCAAGGTCGAGCAGGTGGCCGACGAACTCTCCGCCCTGGCCGATGCCACCGTGCAACTGGCGCTGGAATGGTGCTGGAAGGAACTGCCGCAGCGCCACCGCGAACAGCCCGCCTTCGCCGTGATCGCCTACGGCAAACTCGGCGGCAAGGAACTGGGCTACGGCAGCGATCTCGACATCGTCTTTCTCTACGACGACAGCGCGGACGGGGCGCAAGAAATCTACGCCGCCTTCGCCCGCAAGCTGGTGTGGTGGCTCACCGCGCACACCGCCGCAGGCCGTCTGTTCGAGATCGACACCCGGCTGCGCCCCAACGGCAACGCCGGGCTGCTGGTCACCAGCGTCGAGGCCTTCGACGCCTACCAGCGCGGCCGCGGCAGCAACACCGCGTGGACCTGGGAACATCAGGCGCTCACCCGGGCGCGCTGCTGCGCGGGCGATCTGGCCATCGGCGCGCGCTTCGAGGCCATCCGCACCGCCGTGCTCACCACCCGGCGCGATGCGGACGCGCTGCGCACTGAAATCCTCGCCATGCGGCAGAAAGTGGCCGACGGCCACCCCAACCCCAGCGGCCTGTTCGACGTCAAGCACGACGCAGGTGGCATGGTCGATGTCGAATTCGCCGTGCAGTATCTGGTGCTGGCACACGCCGCCGACTACCCGCAGCTCACCGCCGACCTCGGCAACATCGCCCTGCTCGGCATGGCCGAGGCGCTGGGCCTGCTGCCCGCCGGGGTCGGCCGACCCGCGGCCGACGCCTACCGCGAACTCCGCCGCATCCAGCACCGCGAACGCCTGGCCGGGGCCGATGCCGCCCGCGTGGCCGCAGACACGCTGCAGGCCCAGCGCGCCGCGGTGCACGCGCTCACCCGCGCGGTGTTCGGCGCGCAGCGGGTGGCGCAAGAGGCCGAGGCGTAGGCGAGTTCGGTTTGCGTCCCGGCCTTTCTGTTCAGGATAGCTGAACAGAAAGACAAAATTTATCAATTTTCCTTACCTAAAGCCGCCCTTAGGATGACTCCTGCCGTCGGCTTATGCAGGGCGGTCCTCTTGTTGCGGCGGCCTGAGCAAGGTTTCGCAGGCTGCCGCTCCCCTTCGATCTGTTGCAGCAGACTTCCGTGCGAAAGCCCCAAGCCGATGAACTGGATTGATGTTGCCGTGCTGGCCCTGCCAGCCTTGCCCCTGCTGTCCGCTGCCCTGATTCCCCTGTTATCCGGAGGCCATCAACGTCGCGCGGCGCGCTGGAGCATCGTGTTCACCACGCTCACGTTGCTGGTGGCGCTGGTGCTGCTGGTGCAGCATTTGCGCGGCGCGCAGGGGCAGTCGCTGTTTGTCGGCGTGCAGAGTATCGGACTGCTGCTCGATCCGCTGAGTCTGGCCATGTCGGTGCTGGTGGCGGGCATCAGCCTGATCGTGCATGTGTATTCGCTGAATTACATGGCCGATGAGCCCGGTTATGTGCGCTTTTTCTCCCTGCTCGATCTGATGACGGCGACCATCCTGCTGATGGTCAGCGCAGGCGATCTGATCACGCTGCTGGTGGCGTGGTTTGCCGTGGGGCAGTTGCTGTATTTCCTGTTGGGGCACAACACCCAGCGCGAGGTCACCGGGCGCTACGCCTTCTGGACGTTCATCACCTACCGTTTGGGCGACCTACCTTTGGTGGGTGCTGCGTTGTTGCTGGTCAAAGCCTATGGGGCGTGGGATCTGCCCACGCTGTTCGCGCGCGTCGCCGCCGATCCGCATCTGCAACTGGGCGGCGTGGCCGTGGTGCCGGTGGCCGCTCTGCTGGTGGCTCTGGCGGCTTTTGCGCGCTCGGCCCAGTTTCCGCTGCACATCTGGCTGCCCTACACCATGGACGGCCCCACGCCCGTGTCGGCGTTGATGCACGCGGGCATCGTCAATGCGGGCGGCTTTCTGTTCAACCGCTTCGCACCGCTGCTGATCCACGCGCCGGACGTGTTGCACCTGGCTTTCGTCGTCGGCTTGGTCACGGCCTTGCTCGGCTCGGCGCTGATGCTCACGCAAAACGACATCAAGAAGTCGTTGGGCTACTCCACCATGGGCCAGATGGGCTTCATGATCATGGAGTGCGGCCTGGGGGCGTTTTCACTGGCGGTGTATCACCTCATTGCGCACGGTCTGTTCAAAGCCACGCTGTTTCTTGGCTCGGGCAATGTCATTGGCGACACCCGGCGCGATGACGGCGTGCCCGCCGATGACATCTACACCTTCGTGGTCGAACGGCGCCCGCTGCGTGCGGTGAAGGTGCCCTGGCTGCTGGCCGCGACGATCACGGTGCTGGTGCCCGCTGTGGTGCTCGGGCTGTCGCACTGGCTGGTGGCCGCCGACTTCTTCCACAAACAGGGCGCAATCGTGCTGCTGTTCTTTGGCTGGGTCACGGGGGCGCAGGTGTTTTTCTCCATCCACAAGCTGCCCAGCGAGAACCCTTGGCGTTCGCTGACCCTGATTTTTTTGTCTTTCCTCATCGTGGTCGTGGGCTACACCCTGATCGCCCACGCGTTTGAGACCTTCCTTTATCCCGATCCGGTGTTGCGCGACGCCACCTATGCCGCGGCGGGCATCAACCTGTTGGCTTTCGATCTGATGATCATTTTCTTCACTCTGGTGCTGGTCGGCGCCTGGCTGGTGACGTTTTATGCGCAATCGCTCGATCTGGAAGGGCGGCAGGGCACGCTGTGGAACGCCATTTATCTCAATCTCTACGCCCTGTTTTCGCGCGAGTTCTACATCTCCGACATCTACACCCAGATGTCGAGCGCCACGGTCGCGGCGTCCAAGCGGGTGAACGTCTGGCTGCGCTGGGTTTGAGGGAAAGAAAGCGATGATCGAACTGCTGATCTGTGCCGTTTTGCTGCTGCCGCTGCTGCCTTTCAGCCTGGCGGTGAATGCTGCGCTCCAGGCCTTGCCCAACTGGCTGCGCGCGCTGCTGCTCATTGCCCTGCCGGTGGCGGGGGCGGTGGTGCTCGGCGGCGTGCCTGTGCCGACCGGTGTGTTGGCCCGCGTGATCCAGGTGGCCGCGGCGCTCACCGCGCTGTTCTATGCCTGGCGACTGCTATCGGTGCGCGAACTGTTCGTTTGGGCGCGGCTGCAGGCCACCTCGGCCTGGGCGCTGATCTGGCTGGCCTGGCTGTTCGGGATGTCGGGTGAGCGCTTGATCGCTGTGGCGCTGGCACTGAGCCTGCCGGCTGCTGTGCTCACCCTGCTGGCCTGTGCGCTGCAATGTCGTCTGGGCGGCGCTTATCTGGGCCTGCGCGGGCGGCTCGGTGCGATCTACCCCCGCCTCACCGGGGCGCTGGTGGTGGCGCTGGTGGCGGCGCTGGCCGCGCCGCCGTTCCCGGGGTTTTTCGCCCTGCTGGCCGTGCTGCACCAGGTGTCGGCCGTTAGCGTGTTCATCGTGCTTGCAGTCTGGATTTTGTGGAGTTGGGCGGCTTCGCTGCTGTGGCAGCACAGTTTGTTCGGCGAGCCCTGGCCGCAGCCAGTCGGCACAGTCGATCTGTCGACAACGATGGCCGCCGTGTGGGTTTTGCTAGCGCTGGCGGCAATTTCTCTGGGTCTGATCGGGGGTTGGGTATGGTCGATGCACTGAATCTGGCGAAGCGCCTGCGGGTGCGCTCGACCGCCTACGTGGCGGGCGAACCGGTGCCTTATTTCTGGCCGATGCGCACCTTCATTCACCACAATCCGCTGTACGGGCTGGAGCACCTGCCGTTCGAGCAGGCGGTGCGCCGCGGCGCGGAGTTGTTTCACGCGCGCATGTTCCTGCCCCGCAGCAACTATCAGCACTGGCAGCGTGAGGGCAAGGTGCAAGCGCAGACGCTGGCCCAGGAAATCGAACGGCGCGCGCAGCAACTGCCCTCCGTGACGGGGATCGACTGGCCGCAATGGCTGCATGCCATGATGCAGGCCGAGCATGATCGTGATTTTGTCGTTCCCGGCGCGCTCTCGGCCGATGTGTACGCGGCCTTGCATGCGCAGACCCCGACTCCGCAGCCGGTCGATGTCGCCACGCTGCTGCCCGCCCTGAAACAGCGTCTGCACGCGCATACCCTGCCCGAGGCGGTCGATGCTTTGTGGGGCACCCGCCTGGCCGACGAACTCGACGAACTGGTGATCAAGAGCTGTCTGGACTTTTTCGACGAAGACCAGTCGTCCTGGCGCATGCCAGGGCGCGAGCGCGGGCTGTTTGCGGCCTGGAGCGAAGTCACCCGGCGCAATGCCCGCATGTTTCTTCGGGGCCTCAACGTTCGGCGCATTCTCGACCGCGTCGAAGATGCCGAAAGCGCCGTGGTGCATGTCATGGAGCAAATGGGTGTCGACACCGAGGACTGGTCGGCCTATTTCACCCGCGAGCTCACCCGCCTGCACGGCTGGACTGGCTTCGTGCGCTGGCGGGCCTCGGCCAAGCATTACTACTGGGCGCAGCGCTACCCGGCCGACATCGTCGATCTGCTGGCCATTCGGCTGATCGTGGGGCTCGCCTTGTTGCAAGAGAGCGCGCGTCATCGCGGCACGCCGGTGCAGCGCGGGCAACTCGACGCCTTGCTGCAAGAGCGCAGTGCCGAATGTCTGCTGCGCGAAGCGCTGCACAGCGGCGCGGTGCTGCCCGACTGGGCGCAGCGCATCGACGACACGCTGGCGCGTGGCCACTGCGCCCGCTGCGACGACCTGCTGCAGCGCTACTGGCCGCTGTGGCAGCGCAAACTCGCGCAGGAGCAGGTCGACGCGTTGCGAGCGCTGGCCGTTGCCGCCAAAGCCACGTTCGCGCTCGAAGCGCTCGACCCCAGCGGGGTGCAAGGGCTGCTGCAGGGCTTGCAGGAATTTGGCGAGCAGGAGGGCATGGTCTGGACTCTGGCGATGGAGGCGCAGTCCATCGACCATCTGCTGGCTCGGGTGCAGGTGCCCCAAGACCTGCCTGCCGACAAGCGTCCGTTTGCCCAGGCCTGGTTTTGCATCGATGTGCGCTCTGAACCCATTCGCCGCCATTTGGAGCGCGTGGGCGACTATCAGACCTTCGGCATCGCCGGATTTTTCGGCGTGCCCGTGGGTTTTCTGGGATACGGCAAAGGCAGCGAAAGCCACTTCTGCCCGGCGGTGGTCACGCCCAAGAATCTGGTGCTTGAACTGCCCGCGGCCCTCGATCCCAACGACGAAGACTTTGTCAGCACCCTCGGGCATGTGCTGCACGACCTCAAAAGCTCGGTGCTCTCGCCCTACGTCACCGTCGAGGCGGTGGGTATGTTGTTCGGTCTCGATCTGTTCGGCAAGACGCTGGCGCCGCTGGGCTACAGCCGCTGGCGCAGTCGCATCGACGCCGAAAAACCCGTCACCCGCCTGCTGGTCGACAAGCTCACCCGCGAGCAGGCCGATTCCATCATCCGCACCCTGCAGCGGGCCATGATCGTCAAGGCGCTGCATGCCGAGTTGCACATCGACCGCGAACGGGTCGATGACGCCATGATCCGCGAACTGCGCGAAACCGCGCTGCGCCACCGCAGCGGACCCACGCGTCTGCGCGAGTCGTTCGGCGTGTCGGACAAGCAAGAAGCCGAATTCATCGACAAGTTGCGCGAGGTGTACCGCGTCGATCCCGACTTTGCCGGCTACCAACTGGTGCGGCTTGGACGAATTGGCTACTCGCTCGACGAGCAGGTCAACTATGTGCATACCGCGCTGACCATGATCGGTTTGACCCAGACCTTCTCGCGCTTCGTGCTCATCGTCGGCCACCAGGGTCAAACCGAGAACAACCCCTACGAGTCGGCGCTGGATTG
This sequence comes from Thiomonas sp. UBA7699, assembly GCF_002482605.1. NCBI lineage: Bacteria > Pseudomonadati > Pseudomonadota > Betaproteobacteria > Burkholderiales > Thiomonas > Thiomonas sp. UBA7699. The sequence continues at coordinate 26,612 of NZ_DLGH01000026.1, forward strand.
CGGCGCCTGCGGTGGCGGCAGCGGTCTGGTCAACGCCCGGGTGCTGTCCCAGATGGCCAACAAGACGGCGGTGCGCGAGCGCCTTGCGACCATGGGCATCACCATCCCGGAAGACACCTGGTTCCTGCCGGCCGTGCACACCACCACCACCGATTCCATCGAACTGCTCGACCTCGACCTGCTGCCCCCGCGGCTGCTCGTCTATCTGGAGCGCTTGCGCAACGGCCTGCGGGCGGCTTCGCGCCTGGCCGCAGCCGAGCGCATGCCCAAGTTGATGTCCAGCCCGCGTGAACTCGATCCGGCCCATGCTTACCGCCTGGCACACCGTCTGGCGGTCGATTGGTCGCAGACGCGGCCCGAGTGGGGGCTATCGAAGAACGTCTACGGCATCATCGGTCGCCGCAGTCTGACCGAGGCGGCCGATCTGGAAGGGCGGCCCTTTCTGCAGTCCTACGACTGGCGCTGTGACCCCAAGGGGCGTCTGCTCGAGAACATTCTCGCGGCGCCCGTCGTGGTGGGCGAGTGGATCAACCTGGAGCATTTTTTCTCCACCGTCGATAACGCCCACATGGGCAGTGGCAGCAAGGCCTATCACAACGTCGCTGGACGCTTCGGGGTGATGACCGGCAATCTGAGCGACCTGCGCACCGGCCTGCCGATGCAAACGGTGATGCGCGAAGGACGCCCCTACCACGAGCCGATGCGGCTGATCGCCTTAATTGAAGCTCCGCTCGACTTTGCCGGGCGGGCGCTGCAAAGCGTGGTCAAGGTCAAGAGCCTGGTGCTCGGCGGCTGGATCCGCGCCATCGTCATCGACCCCACTCAGGGCTACAAACCTTTCGTCTACAACAACGGGCAATGGGAGGAGCGCGCACCGCTCGTTGCCCAGACTCAGGAGGATCTCGTCGCATGAACGCCATCAAGCTGTATCCGCTGAAAAAACTCGAAATCATCCTGGAAGGAGCGCACAAGGAATTCGCTACCGACCTGCTCGACCGCGCCGGAGTGAAGGGTTACACCATCGTCGGCAACCTGTCGGGCAAGGGTAGTCACGGCATGTACGAAGGCCACCTCATGTTCAATGAGGACGATGCGCTGATCATGATCATCGCTGCGGTGCCCGAAGAACTCGTGGGCCCGCTGCTCGAAGGCTTCCAGCCCTTTTTCGAGGCGCACTCCGGCGTGGTGTTCGTGCACGACATTCAGGTCGGGCGCCCCATCAAATTCCGCAACTGATCGGCGCCGAGACGGATCGGATGATTTAGTTTTCCTGAACGAAAGTGTTGTCGATATAAATTGATTCTTATGTAAGCGGGGCGGTATTCTTCAATCCGCTTTCAAGGATATGCGGTTTGTGCAGAGATCTTCTGACCTCTCACGGCTGCTTGGAATTCCAAGCAGCGCAACGCAAGACGGGTCGTCCCGACTTTTTCTGTGTTGCGGTATCAAAGAGACTTTTTGTTGGCCGCCCGTACCTGTTGGCCAGAACATTGAAATTTTTGTCACGTTTCATCGCTAAGGAGTGATCGATATGGCAGTTAAGACCTATCAGGCCGGCGTTAAGGAGTACCGGCAAACCTATTGGATGCCGGAGTACACCCCTCTGGACACCGATCTACTGGCCTGCTTCAAGATCACCCCGCAAGCGGGCGTCGATCGCGAAGAGGCTGCAGCCGCTGTGGCGGCCGAGTCGTCCACCGGCACCTGGACCACGGTGTGGACCGACCTGCTGACCGACATGGACTACTACAAGGGCCGCGCCTATCGCATCGAAGACGTGCCCGGCGACGACACCTGCTTCTACGCCTTCATCGCCTATCCGATCGACCTGTTCGAAGAAGGCTCGGTGGTCAACGTGTTCACCTCGCTGGTGGGCAACGTGTTCGGCTTCAAGGCCATCCGCGCCCTGCGTTTGGAGGACATCCGCTTCCCGATCGCCTACGTCAAGACCTGCAACGGCCCGCCCAACGGCATCCAGGTCGAGCGCGACGTGATCAACAAATACGGCCGTCCGCTGCTGGGCTGCACCATCAAGCCCAAACTGGGTCTGTCGGGCAAGAACTACGGCCGCGCCGTGTACGAATGCTTGCGCGGCGGTCTCGATTTCACCAAGGACGACGAGAACATCAACTCGCAGCCCTTCATGCGCTGGAAGCAGCGTTTCGACTTCGTGCAGGAAGCCACGCTCAAGGCCGAGCAGGAAACCGGCGAGCGCAAGGGCCACTACCTGAACGTGACCGCCCCGACCCCGGACGAAATGTTCAAGCGTGCGGAGTACGCCAAGGAAATCGGCGCGCCCATCATCATGCACGACTACATCACCGGCGGCTTCTGCGCCAACACCGGCCTGGCGCAATGGTGCCGCGACAACGGCATGCTGCTGCACATCCACCGCGCCATGCACGCCGTGCTTGACCGCAACCCGCACCACGGCATCCACTTCCGCGTGCTGACCAAGATCCTGCGTCTGTCGGGTGGCGACCACCTGCACACCGGTACCGTGGTGGGCAAGCTCGAAGGCGACCGCGCCTCCACCCTGGGCTGGATCGATCTGCTGCGCGAATCGTATGTGCCGGAAGACCGCAGCCGCGGCATCTTTTTCGATCAAGACTGGGGCTCCATGCCCGGCGCCTTCGCCGTGGCCTCCGGTGGCATTCACGTGTGGCACATGCCCGCGCTGGTGACCATCTTCGGCGATGATTCCGTGCTGCAGTTCGGCGGCGGCACCCTCGGCCACCCCTGGGGCAACGCGGCCGGCGCCGCAGCCAACCGCGTGGCGCTCGAAGCCTGCGTGCAAGCCCGCAACGAAGGTCGTCAGGTCGAAAAGGAAGGCCGCGAGATTCTCACCGCTGCCGCCCAGCATTCGCCCGAACTGAAAATCGCCATGGAAACGTGGAAAGAAATCAAGTTCGAGTTCGACACCGTCGACAAGCTGGACGTCACCAACAAGTGACCGATCCCGGTGCGGTGGCCGCTGAGGCCGCCGCTGCCTGACACCGTTTGCTCTCAAAGGAATTCATCATGGCCACTGTGCAAGCCTACAAAGCCACCAAGAAGTACGAAACCTTCTCTTATCTGCCGCAAATGACGCCCGAACAGGTGCGTCGCCAGATTGCCTACACCATCGCCCAGGGCTGGAACCCCGCGGTGGAGCACACCGAAAAGGGCACCTCAGCTCGCGTGAGCTTCTGGTACATGTGGAAGCTGCCGCTGTTCGGCGAGCAGTCCGTCGATGCGGTGCTGGCTGAACTTGAGGCCTGCCACCGCGAATTTCCTGACCACATGGTGCGTTTTGTCGCTTATGACAACTACGCCCAGAGCCAGGGTCTCGCGTTCGTGGTCTACCGCTGATCGCGGATCTGGCGTGATGGCATGGATGCCGTCGCGCCGGTTTTCCGGGGCCGCGTGCCTCGGGTTCAGGCTCCGAGTTTTCTGAATTCACGACTTCTCTGCTTCGAGGTCCACCATGACATATCCTGCCGAACGCCATGCGCAGGCGACCCTTTCGGGTCGTGAGCTGGCACTCAAGCGGCGCCAGGCCATGGCGCTGCATGGCAAGGCCGGCTCGGCCAAGCCTGCTGGCGCCCCTGCGCGCCAAAGGCCGGAGATGGCTGCCGCATTTTCTGCTGCTTCTTCGCAGTCGCGGCCCGCCTCCGCCGTATCGGCAGCCCCTGTCGTGCGTGCGGCCGCCTTTGCTTCCGCCTCTGCGCCCACCGCGTCCTTGAATCCGCCGCAGACGCAGCTCAGTCCAGCGCGTGCGCGCCGCCAGGCGCTGTCGCAGCAGGGCAAGGCAGCGATCAAACTGGCTGGAAGCGGCGGCCCGAGCGCGCATCTGCGCCCCTCGGTCGCTGCGATCTCTAGTGAGGCTTCTTCTCGTGATGCATCCGCGAGTTGCGGCTGCGCCACCGAGCAGTCCTGTGGTTGCGCCGATGCGGCTGCAGCGCCATCCACCCAGAGCGCGATGTTCGCACCCGCTGCCGAGGTGTCAAACGCTGTTCGCGCGGTGCCGATGGCGGGAGGTCGCGCCCTGGCGCAGGCCCGCCGTGCCGCGCTGGCGCAGGATGGCAAGGCCGGTCTGCGTCGTGTGGCGCAGGCCACCAAGATTGCGGCGTCGCTTCCAGGGCAGGATTGGCAGGTCGCCATGAGCAAGGGGGCGACCGCTCGCCAAGTGGCGATGCAGCGCCGTCATGTGCAGTCGCTCGTCGGCCGCGCGGGCGCCTGCGCCTCTGCCGAGTCCTCGCGCCCCAGTGGTCGCATGAAGGCTCGCAACACGCAGGCTCCCGTGCCGATGAAGGTCGAGGAAGGTCACACCCTTTCGGGCCAACGCGTGACGGGCACTCAAGTCGAACGCAGCCAGCGCGTCAGCGGCAACGAGCCGGGATCCTGCCGCGCCATCACCGGAACCGAATACATCGGCTCCGAGCAATTCGACACCTTGTGCAAGACCCGCCCCGCTCCCAACCCGCCGAAGGTGGGTGTGAGCACCACGCTGCGCGAACAGCGTGTCACCGGCACCGAAGTGGGCCGGTCCTCCAAAATGACCGGCGACGAGCCGGGTTCTTGCCGCGCCATCACCGGTACCGACTATTTGAGCGCAGAGCGCTACCAAGAATTCTGCGACACCCGTCCTCAACCCGGCGCTCAAAAGGTCGGCCGCGGCACCACTGAAATGGGTCAGCGCTTCACCGGCACTTTGGTGGATCGCCCGGTGAAAGTGACCGGCGGCGAGCAAGGCTCGGATCGCACCGTCACCGGCACCAGTTACAGCATGGCCAGTGCGGATACCGCGCCGAACAAGGTCGAGATTTCCACCACGGCGCAAGGCAAGGCCGTGACGGGAACGGGTCTGGGTGCGCGCAAAGGTATGACGGGCGATGAGGCCGGCGCCTGCCGCCCGGTGACGGGCACGCAATATCTGTCGAGCGAGCAGTTCGTGCAGGTCTGCGGCACCGAAGCCCCGGCGCAGCCGCGCAAGGTCAGCGTGATGTCCAGCCGAGATGGTCAGAGTGTGACCGGCACCGATGTGGGTCGCAGTTCGCAAGTGACCGGCAGCGAAGCGGGTTCCGCTCGCGCCATCACGGGCAATCAGTATTTCAATGCCAAAGACTTCGGCGGCGCTTCCACTGCGGCTCCGGCCAAGGTCAGTACGATGCAGACGCTCAGTGGCCGGTCGGTGACCGGTTCAGAGGTCGCGCCCAGCCCAAAATTGTCCGGTGATGAGTCATACGGGTGCCAACCCGTCACCGGCGTCGACTATATCGGCACCCAACAACTGGCCGCAGTGTGCGAAACCGCACCGGCCATCGCGCCCGTCGCGAAAGTGGCGGTCGACCAGACCTGGAAGGGTCAGAAGGTCACAGGAAGCCATGCGGGCCGTAGTCAGCGCGTCACCGGCAACGAGGCCGGCGCCTGTGCGCCCATCAGCGGCAACAGCTATTTCGGCCAGGGGCAGTATGCCGAGTTCTGCGCGGCGCCTGCGCTGCAGCAGCAGCGCAACCTGCAACGTGACAGCACCACGGTTTCGCTGCGCGCCATTACCGGAGACCGGCCTGGTGCCGGAGGTTCGGTGATGACCGGTGACGAACGTGGCGCCTGCGAGCCGGTGACTGGCACGCCTTATCTGGGCATGGACACCATGCCGGGCCAATGCGCCACCAGTGGCCGTTTCGTCTCGCGCGCTCGACCGGTCGAGGAGCCTGTGCGCGATCCGGCTCCTGCGGGCTTCAGCATTCTGACCCGCGGGCATGCCTCGCTGGGACGTGAACGCGATCAAGCCGTGACCGGTAACGGTATGGGCTCGGAGCGCATCTCCGGCTCGATCAACAAGGCCGAAGGTCTGATTACCGGCACCCCCGAGTTCCGCAAGCAGGATGTGCAGCGACTGCAAGCCCAGCAGCAGGTGCAGAAAGACGCCCTGCTGCAACGTGCGGCGCAGCGCCTGAGTGGCGAGGGCAGTCAGCAAGGCACCAAAGTTTCGGGTGACGTGTGGCTCGACAAATCGCGCGTAACCGGCACGGAAGGCACGTCGAGCTTGATGCGCAATCTGTCGATGCGCGGCCAGCCCCGTGGTGCGGGCGCCAATGCCACCACGTTCCGCGAGGTGGAGCGTCCCGAGGTGCCTGCGTCGCGTGTGACCGGCTCGTCAGGCAACACCGAACGCGGTGCGCCGGTGACCGTTTCCGGCGGCGCGCGCGGCTGAGGCGAGGGCAAGTTCGATGAACACGCTCAAGCGCAGAACGGCTCTCCAGGCCAGTGGCGCCTACCTGCCGACGCAGGAGGTCTCCGCGCCGCATTTGCACGCCGTCCGCCCCGCGTTGCATGCAGACGAGCATGCGATCGACAACCCGGCCTGTGTCATCGGCCCCGGGCAGCGCTGCGAACATGCCTTGGTCGATTCCGAGCTCAACTGCCGCTTGTCCGACTATGAGCGCATCGTGCGCGGCCGCTTCAGCGGCATTGTCGACGTGCTCAAGGAAATCTCCGCGCTGCAGCACGAGCGAGACTTCGCCGAGCGCGCGCAGCGGCTGGCGCAGGAACGGCTGGGCTATGCCTTGCCGCAACAATTGCTCGACGATGCCTGGGTGTCAGGCCTGGACATGAAGGCGCTGCATACGCACTGCATTTTCCAGAGTTTCAAGGTCTGCGTGGATCGCACCGATGCCGACCAGTCGCTGTGGCTGAACCGCATGGCGCTCACGCCCGAGTTTCTCGCCGCCTGCGGTTATCACACCGTGGACGTCACTCCCTGCGCCGACGGTCGCCTGCAAGGTTTGCTGCCTTTCGTCTTTCGCATGGCGCCCAACCGCAACGTCTATCTCAAGGCGTATGCGGGGGCGATGTTCGATGTCGAAGCCGATATGGTCGATTGGGGTCATCGCGAGATCGAGCGCTTGAGCGGCGGAATTCCCGGTGGCGAATCGCAGAACTATCTGAAGATCGCGGTGTACCACTTCAGCAGCTCGCACTCGCATGAACAGGGCTGCGCCTTTCATGCCAGCAATGACAAGCAGGCGGTGGAGTCGGCCAAGCAGCGTCTGGACGAATTGCGCATCGCCATCGAACGTACCTATGGCGTGGGCGCCGCGCCGGACATTCTGCTCGTCGGCCTCGATACGGATGTGGATGCGCTGCGCATTCACCTGCCGGATGCCGACGGCGATGTGAATCCCTACCGTTACGTCGATACGGCAGAGCTGTACCGCGAAACCGTGGGGCTGACGGCACAAGCCGCTCGGGCTCACATTGCGCAGCGGGTGGACGAAGCGCAGAACATGGACGGTTGGGCGCAGGGACGCGGCGTGATGATCCCGGGCATGCGCCAGCTAGTACTGGCGCTGGCTGAGGCCAATCTGTCGCAGATCGAGTATGTGATCCATCACCATCAGGGCCGCTACACCGTGCTGGGCCACGACGAAGAGTTCATCTGCGCCGGCGAGGCCACGCAGTATGTGCAGATGCGCAATAAGTACTACTTCGCCCACCTCGATACGGTCGAGGAAGGTGCGGCCGATGTCGATGTCGGCATCAAGATTTTTACCGGCCTGAACGTGCGGCATGGCCTGAGCGTGCCCGTGTTGGTGCATTTTTACTATTCGTCGCGCGTGCCCGGCTCGCGCGAACGCGCGCTCAACCGCGCAAAACAGGTCAAGGCGGCCATCGAAGCGAGGTATCCGGCGCTGGTTGCGCGGGAACTGCTGACCTGCCGCATGGCGCTGTCCGACCGTTTCGACACCGAACGCTGCGTGTTCGTTGACGAGGCGGAGGCGGACTCAGGACATTGAGGGAAGACAGATGCGCATCATGCGAGTGGAAAAGACGCTGGTATCGACGAATCGGATCGATTCGTTCGGTCATCGTCCGCTGCTCGTCGTCCAGGAAAAAGCGGGTGGCACGCGCAGCGTGGCGGTCGATGCAGTGGGCTGTGTGCCGGGAGATTGGGTGATCTGTGTGGGTTCTTCTGCTGCGCGGGATGCAGCAGGCGCCAAGGATTTTCCGTCCGATCTGACCATCGTCGGCATCATCGACCATTGGACTGCGGAGGGCTGATGGAAATCTGGCGCGTCAAGGACGAACTGGTTTGTACCCGGCGTGCGCCGGGGCTGAAGTCCGCTTCGTTGCGCGTTTTGCAGGGACAGACAGGCAATATTCAGGTGGCCACCGATCCGGTGGGTGCGCCGGTGGGCAAATGGGTGTTTACCACCCTGGGCAGTGCAGCAAGGCTGGCCATGCCCGACCCGAGTGTCACCACGGATCTGACCATCTGCGGAATTATCGAGGGCTGGGAGGAGTGAACCCGTCAACGGGTTTTCCGTGCAGTCGTGTGAGCAAGAGGGCACCTCGGGCACCGGGCTCGGTGCTTATGGGTGGGAAGTCGACTTTTAGACAAGGAGTGACAAATGGCTGAACGGATGGGCATTGCCCTGGGAATGATCGAAACACGCGGCCTGGTGCCGGCGATTGAAGCAGCGGATGCCATGTGCAAGGCGGCGGACGTGCGCCTCATTGGCCGCCAGTTCGTGGGAGGCGGCTACGTCACAGTGCTGGTGCGTGGCGAAACCGGTGCGGTGAACGCGGCGGTGCGTGCGGGCGCCGATGCCTGCGAGCGCGTGGGTGACGGCCTGGTGGCTGCGCACATCATCGCCCGCGTGCATGGCGAAGTCGAGGGCATTCTGCCCGAAGCGCCGTCGGCCTGAGCTGGCGGCAGGCATTGGTAATTGCAAACCTTTGAGGAGCGAGAAATGGCGAACGTGAATGGAATTGCCCTGGGCATGATCGAAACGCGCGGACTGGTGCCGGCGATCGAGGCGGCTGATGCCATGTGCAAGGCAGCGGAAGTGCGACTGATCGGTCGCCAGTTCGTGGGCGGCGGCTACGTCACCGTACTGGTGCGCGGGGAAACCGGCGCGGTCAACGCGGCGGTGCGCGCGGGTGCCGATGCCTGCGAGCGCGTGGGTGACGGCCTGGTGGCTGCGCACATCATCGCCCGCGTGCATAGCGAAGTCGAAGGTATTCTGCCTTCCACGCCGAGCGCCTGATCGGCGCTGATTGGCGCTGATTGGCGTTCAGCATGAATGCGCCGACCCCGCCCGCATGGTTGCGCCCAGCGGCGGATGAGGTGAAACCTGATGGAGATTTGGAAATGGCAAGTGTGACGGGTATTGCCCTTGGCATGATCGAAACGCGTGGTTTGGTGCCCGCGATCGAAGCGGCCGACGCGATGTGCAAGGCAGCGGAAGTGCGACTGATCGGTCGCCAGTTCGTGGGGGGGGGCTACGTCACCGTACTGGTGCGTGGCGAAACCGGTGCGGTGAACGCGGCGGTGCGTGCAGGCGCCGATGCGTGCGAGCGCGTGGGCGACGGCCTGGTGGCTGCGCACATCATCGCCCGCGTGCACAACGAGGTGGAAGGCATACTGCCGACCAGCCCCGATGCAGAGGGCGGTGGCCGCGACGCGGAAATCACCTCCACCCGCAGTTAAATACGCAGCCAAGCACGCAGGTCCATATGCCGGTAGATTCCCGCACCCTGGGTTGGTTGACGCGCGCACTCGGTCATGAAATGACCGCAGTGCAGCAGTACCTTGCCCAAAGCGTGCTGGCCCGGCTGTGGGGCGATGCGGCCTTGGCCGCTGAGCTGCGGCGCGAGGCGCTCGAAGAACTCGATCACGCCAGCGCGCTGATGAAACAACTCATTCTGCACGGCATCGCGCCTTGCGCGGGCAATTTGCCGCCCGCTCGTCTGGGGCGCAGTCCGGCCGAGTTGCAGGTGCATGACGCGCAGCTCGAGACCTCAGCGGTGCATTTGTATGCAGACGCCCTGCGTCATGCGCAGCGGGTGCGCGATGGCGAGTCGGCCGCCTTGTTTGCGCGCCTGCTCAACGAAGAATCGCAACATCTGCAGCGGGTGCAGCATACCGAAGGAGCCTCACATGGATGAACAAACCGCATCGTGGCGCGAGCAGGGCAAACCGCCGATGCTGTTCAAGCGCTTCGCCTTCGGCAGTTACGCCCAGACGCGTGCCTTTCTAGATGCGCTGGCGGCCTTGTCCGAAGAAACCGGGCAGCATCCGCAGAACATCAACTTCGGCACGACCTACGTCAACATCACCCTCGATGCGGCCGACGGCGCCACGCTGGGCGAGGCCGAGCGCGCCTTTGCCGCCCGGGTGGATGCCTTGGCGGGAAGTTCGGGCTGAGTCATGGCAGCCGCCCAAGTGCTGGCCGTCATCAACCAGAAGGGCGGCGCTGGCAAGACCACGCTGGCCATGAATCTGGCTGCCGGGCTGGCCTGGCGCGGGCCGACGGTGGTGGTGGACCTCGATCCGCAAGGCTCTGCGCTGCAATGGGGTGGCGCAGGCGCGCAGCCCTACCCGGCCACGGTCAAACAGATCTCGGGCCGCTGGGACGGCGCCGGGCTTCGGCAGACTTACAAGGCCTATCAGCACATCGTGCTCGATTGTCCGCCCTCGCTCGACAGTCATGCCTCCAGCCAGGCGCTGCGGACCGCCGATGTCGCGCTCATCCCCGTACTGCCCTCGCCGGTGGATCTTTGGGCCAGCCTGCGCCTGCCGCAAGAGGTGGAAGCCGCGCGCACGCAAAACCCGGGACTGCGTGCCTTTCTGGTGCTCAATCAGATCGAGCAACGCAGCGCCCTTTCGGCCGCCATGCAGGATGCGCTGGCCGAGTTCGGCCTGCCCGTGCTGCAGGCCGCCATGCGCCGCCGCGCCATCTATCGCGCCTCGGCGCTTGACGGCTTGTCGGTTTACCAGATGGGCGCCCGTGGCCAGGGCGCTGCGGACGAAATCGACGCCATACTCAAGGAGGTTTACCCATCATGAGCAGCATCAAGGAAAAGTTGACCCAAAGCGTGCGTCAGGCACGCTCCACCCAACCCGCCAAGACAGCCGGCGCCCCGGCTCGCGCCGCAACGCCCGCCACTAAGGCGGCGAGCAAGCCCGCGCCCGCAGTCAAGGCAGCCGCAGTCGCCAAGCCTGCTCCGCGCACGGTCGCCAAGGCGTCGGCAATGCCCCTGGCGGCAGAGCCTGCCTCGTCGGCCTCTACGCTGTTCCCGCAGCGCGTCTGGCCCGATTGATTGCCCGATTGTGTTTTTCGCGCCGGTCGGCCCTGAGCCGTTCCGCGCTTTGTCGAAAGAGATTGCCATGCGTCACGAAGACTACGTTCGCACTTATGCCCCCCGTCAGGATGCACGTCCTGCGCGAGCCGGTTCCGTCATGCCTGCCGCCCATCGCCCGGCAGCCGATCTGAGCGCAGCGCCTGCGAGCGGGCTGGACGCCTACCGTGTCGCCCGCGAGCCCTATTACCGTGCGCTGAGCGACGAAGTCGAGCTGTACGAGGCGGCTTATTCCGTGCGCCTGCCGGTCATGCTCAAGGGCCCCACGGGCTGCGGCAAAACCCGCTTCGTCGAATACATGGCCTGGAAGCTGGGCAAGCCCTTGATTACCGTGGCCTGCAACGAAGACATGACCGCCTCCGACCTGGTGGGCCGCTATCTGCTCGATGCCAACGGCACCCGCTGGCAAGACGGCCCGCTGGCCATGGCCGCTCGCTTGGGCGCCATCTGCTATCTCGACGAAGTGGTCGAGGCGCGGCAGGACACCACGGTCGCCATTCACCCGCTCACCGATGCGCGGCGCATTCTGCCGCTGGAGAAGAAGGGCGAAATCATCGAGGCGCATCCCGATTTCCAGGTGGTCATCTCCTACAACCCCGGCTATCAGAGCCTGATGAAGGACCTCAAGCAATCCACCAAGCAGCGTTTTGCCGCGCTCGATTTCCACTACCCCGAGCACGAAGTCGAAGCCGAGATCGTGGCGCATGAATCCGGTGTGGGTCTGGAGGTGGCCAAGAATCTGGTGCACATCGCCGAACGCTCGCGCAATCTCAAGGGGCACGGGCTCGACGAAGGTATCTCCACCCGCATGCTCATCTACGCCGGCTCGCTGATCGCGCAGGGTGTGGCGCCGCTGGGAGCCTGCCGCATGGCGCTGGTTCGACCGATCACCGATGATCCGGACATGCGCGATGCGCTGGACGCCGCGGTGACCACCTATTTCTGACCTTCGCTAGCGCTGCGGCCCCCAGTCGCCACGGGCGGCAGGCCGCGCGCAGTGAGTCCATCATGGCCATTCACCTCGAAGAATTCCAGGAACTCGTCGACGAGCTGCCGAGCGGTGCGCAGGACGTCCTGCGCGCGTCTTGGAACGAGGCGGCGCGCGCCTTCTCCTCGCGCGGCCTAGACAACTTCCTCAAGGGAGCTGCCGCGCTGCACCAGCTTGGCCGCGGTGAAGAGCTGGTGATCACCTACCTGCAGTCCATGCCCGAACTGGCCCGCGCCATCGGTGAGGACGTGCTGCCCGATCTGGTCAATTTTCTGTTGGCCATGGCTTCCAAGACCTCTGGCCAGGTGTTGGCGCTGATCGCTGCCACTGCGCCCCTGGCCGGTCAGCGGTTGGGCGACGAAGAGTTGTTTCGGCAGTTTCTCAGCGTGCTGTCGCTGATGCTGGCACAGGCGCCGCGAGGCTTGCGGCCCATGCTCGAAAACCTGGAGCGTTTGCTGTCGCAGCTCACCCTGGGCGGGCTGCGGCGCTGGGCCCAGTGGGGCGCGCAGGCCTACAAGGCTGATTTTGACGGGCAGGTCGCCTACTTTTCGCTGCAAAGCCCCGATGCGCTTTCGATGTTGCAGCAAGAGCGCAAAGGCACGCTGTTCGTGGATGTTCAGCGTCGGCTCAACATCTATCTGCGGGCGATGTGGGGACGCGACTTTTTCATGCGCCCGACCGCAGGCGACTACGAAAACCGCGAAGGTCTCAAGCCCTTCATCGAGCGCTACGTCATTCACATCGCCGATGCCTACGACGACTTTCGCCCTCTCGGCCCCGACACGCCGTCAGAGCAGATCGTCAGCGCGCTGGACGTCTATCGCGCTGCGGCCAACCACTGCGCCGCGCATCTGGTGTTCACCACCGAGCCGCTGTCCATGCAGGCCCTGTCGCCGCTGCAGATCGGCCTGATCGAAGTCATCGAAGACGCACGCGTCGAGGCGCTGGCTATTGCTCAGTTTCCCAATATGCGTGAGGCGTGGCTGGCCCTGCAGCCGCCTGCCGACTACAGCGAGCCCAAGACCGTGGGCGATCTGCTCAACCGACTCGCGCGCGCGCTGTTGGAGGAGCACAGCGCCGATCCGCATCCTTGGGTACAACAGGGCGTGGCCCATTTTCGCGCCCAGCCCGACTTGCTGGATGCGAAATTCAGCTGGAACGTAGGCATCGACCTCTCACACCCCTTGGCGGCACTGGATCTGCCGGAATACAACCGCCGCACCGATGGTCTGCGCGCGCTTTATCGCGACGACAACCGCGCCATCTGGGAACTGGAGGAGTACGACGAAGCGCAGGCGTTGCAGGCCACCTGGGAGACGCAGCAGCAGGTGCGGCGCAAGGTCAGCGTCATGGAGATGGTCAACGAAGTCGACAACGAATTCGCCGGTGACGACGCGCAGGAGGTCTGGATTCTGCCCACCGAGTTCTACCTCGACCAGGAAGGGGTGACCATCAACTCGCTCGAAGGCCGCCCGCCGATTTCCGAGCCCTTTCACTATCCCGAGTGGGACTATCAGATCCAGCTCGACCGCCCAAGCTGGGCCACCGTGCTCGAGCGTCATCCGCCGGTGGGCGACCTGGCGGTGATCGACGCCATTCTGGCCGAGCACAAGCCGGTGGTGTCGCGTCTGAAATTTCTCATCGAGTCGATGATTCCGCAGGGTCTGCAGCGCATCCGGCGCCAGGAAGACGGCGACGACATCGACATCGATGCCGCCGTGCGCGCCATGACCGATGTGCGCATGGGTGTTCAGCCCGACCCGCGCATCATGGTGCGGCTCAAGCGTGCGCAGCGCGATCTGGCCGTGATGGTGCTGCTCGACATGTCCGAGTCGTCCAACGACAAGGTGCGCGGCCACGACTATTCCGTGCTCGATCTCACCCGCGCCGCCACCGTGCTGCTGGCCGAAGCGCTGCAACGCATCGGTGACCCGTTCGCCATCCACGGCTTCTGCTCCGACGGGCGGCACGATGTGCACTACTACCGCTTCAAGGATTTCGACCAGCCCTATGGCGATCTCGCCCGTGCGCGGTTGGCCGGCATGAAGGGCAGCTACTCCACCCGCATGGGCGCTGCGCTGCGCCATGCCGGGCACTATCTGGAGCAGCAGCCCAAGCGCAAGAAAATCTGCTTCGTCGTCACCGACGGCGAGCCCGCCGACAACGATGTGCGCGACCCGCAATACCTGCGGCACGATACCAAGCGCGCAGTCGAACAACTGCTGCAGCAGGGCGTCACGGTCTACGCGCTGTCGCTCGATCCGCACGCCGATCTGTACGTCTCGCGTATTTTCGGCGTCAAGAACTTCACGGTGATCGACAAGGTCGAACGCCTGCCCGAAAAGCTTCCTATGCTCTACATGAGCCTCACCCGCTGAAGGCGCGCCAGGCATGAAAATCTCCCTGCGCACTTTCGTCTTCATCGACGCCCTGCAGCCGCAGTTGGCGTCCTATCTGGCCACTTCGTCGCAAGGCTTCTTGCCCGTGGCCGGCGATGCCTGTCTTTGGGTGGAGGTGGGGCCGGGCATGGCGGTGCACAGCCTGTCGGATGCGGCGCTGAAAAAAACCAATGTGCGCATGGGCGAGCAGGTGGTCGAGCGCTCTTTCGGCTCGATGGAGCTGCACTACCGCAACCAAAGCGAGGTGCTGGCTGCCGGCGGCGTGATCCTGCAGCAGCTCGGGGCCAGCGAGCAGTCGCGGCTGCGCTGCAAAGTGGCGTGGAACGAAATCATCCGCGCCATCACCCCCGACCACGCCACCCTCATCAACCGCCAGTTTCGCAAGGGCTCGATGATCCTGCCGGGCAAGAGCATGTTCATCCTCGAAGTCGAGCCCGCGGGTTACATCGTCTACGCCGCCAACGAGGCGGAGAAGGCGGCCCAGGTCACCCTGGTCGATGTGCGGCCGTTCGGCACCTTCGGGCGGCTGACCATGATGGGCAACGAGGCCGAAGCCGCCGAGGCGCAGCGGGCGGCGATTGCCGCCATCGAGCGGCTGAACCAGTCCGCGACGCATCACTGAACGAGCCGCCTCCACATGGACATCGATTCCACCGCCAAGCGGCTGCTGTTTTCCACCGTCCGGGTCGACACCGTGCTCGACGACGGCAGCGAAGGCTCCGGCACCGCCTTCGTCGTGCGCCATGCGCATGCCCGCGGCGTGACGGACTTCGTCGTCACCAACCGCCATTTGGTGGAGGGCGTGCGGCGTGGCGGGCTGGTGTTCACGCAAAAGCGCCAGGGTCGGCCCGCGTTCGGCCAGCGCTTCCAGCTCAACATCGACGAGTTCCCCGCCGCCTGGCATCTACACCCCGACGCCGAGGTCGATCTGGCCCTGGTGCCGCTCGCGCCGCTGCAGCAGGCGGCTGAGCAGCAAGGCGTGGAGCTTTATTTCGAGCCGATCGACAGCCGACTCATTCCCGATGCCGCGACCTGGCAGCAGTTCGACGCCCTGGAAGACGTGCTGTTCGTCGGCTATCCCAGCGGCGTGTGGGATCAGGTCAACCTCATGCCCATCCTGCGCCGAGGGACCACGGCGACGCCCGCCGCACTCGACTTTGAAGGGCATCGGCAGTTTCTCATCGACGCCGCGGTCTATCCCGGCTCCAGCGGCAGCCCGGTGTTCATCGAACGCCGAGGCGGCCAGATTTCACGGCGCGAGGCCACGCGCGATCTGCTGTTCGCCGGGGTGGTTGCCGCGGTGTTTTTCCGTGAGGAAGCGCACCACATCGTGCCCGCCCCGGTGCCTGCCAACAACCGGGGCATGGCGCTGGGTTCTGAGATGATCGATCTGGGGTTGATCATCAAATCCGATAAAGTGTTCGAGCTCATCCACTCTTACCTTCAGCGCTGGGTGGCCTGAGCGGCGACCACATCGGTCTCAACGACCGACGACCGCCCGACCGAAACGAGCTCAACATGCAAGAAAAACCGATTTATCCCGGCTATCACGCCGACGCGCACGGCATGACCCAGCTTGGCCGGGTGGTGCTTGACGCCTGGGTTTTCGGGCTGCTGCCCGAAGCCGAAGACTGCAAAGGCTGGGACCTGCAGCGCATGCAGGGGCTGATGCAGAAAGTGGAGGCCGAATGGGATCAGTACGGCAATCTGCCCAGCCGCCTGCCGCCGGAACTCGCCGAGCGTCACCGCGCCCTGTATGAGCGCGCCATGCAGCGCGCAAAGAGCAAGGGCTGGAACGCCGAGCTCGACGACGAAGACTGATCTCATTTGAGAGCAGTCGAAGCTCGCCTAAGATGACCGCTTCGCATCGCCGTCTCACTCCTCACTCATGTCTGCACTCGATTCGCTGGCTGCTTCCACTGTCGTCGTGGTCGATACGGCCGATCTGGATCTGCTGTCCCGCTGGAGCGCGCGGGATGCCACGACCAATCCCAGTCTGATTCGCAAGGCGGCCGCCGATCCGCGCTATGCGCGCCTCGTCGCGGCCGCAGTGAGCGGTTCTGCCGACGTCAATGATCGTCTGGATGCGCTGCTCGTGGCGTTCGGGGTGCAAATTCTGCAGCGTCTGCCGGGCCGGGTGTCCACCGAGGTCGATGCGCGCCTGTCCCACGATACCGAAGGCACCTTGCGGCGCGCCCGCGCGCTGATGGCGCGATACGCGGCGCAGGGCGTGCCGCGCGAGCGCGTGCTGATCAAGATTGCCGCCACTTGGGAAGGCATTGTCGCGGCCCGCATGCTCGAAGCCGAAGGCATCCACTGCAACCTCACGCTGTTGTTCAGCTTCGCACAGGCGCAGGCTTGCGCCGCGGCGGGTGTGAAGTTGATTTCGCCTTTCGTGGGACGCATCACCGACTGGCATCGCCTTCAGGCTGGCGGGGCCTGGGACGCCGAACAGCGTCGCGGCGCCAACGACCCCGGCGTGCAGGCTGTGAGGCGCATCTGGTATGACTACAAGCAGCAAGGCGTGCCGACCGAGGTAATGGGCGCGAGCTTTCGTGACCTGGACCAGATCGCTGCCCTGGCAGGCTGTGACCTGCTCACCATTCCACCGGCCTTGCTCGATGCCCTGGCGGCCAGCGACCGCGCGATGCCGCGTCAACTCGACGCGGCGCAGGCAGGCCCGGCGACCGATCCCCTGCCGCCCGTGCTGAGCCAGCAGGACTTTGAGCAGGGCATGCGCGCCGACCGCATGGCCACCGAAAAGCTGCAAGAGGGCGTGCGCCTGTTCAGCGCAGACACTGAAGCGGTGCTGTCTCAACTGGCCGCGGCGTGAAGCGCGCAGTTCCTACGGTCGCTCTTTCGTGTCGTTGCGCTTTTACATTCCGCCCACTGAGGCCACGCTGGCGCCCGGCCTGTTGACCCTGCCCGCGGCGACGGCGAGGCATGTCAAGGTCTTGCGATTGAAGGAGGGCGAGTCGGTCGCCGTGTTCGACGGCACCGGCGGCGAGTGGTCGGGCGAGGTCATCGACCCCCAAACCTTGCTGCTTCGCACCCACCATGCGGTGGAGCGCGAAGCGGACGTGCGCGTCATGCTGGCCGTGGGCATGCCGGCCAACGAGCGCATGGATGCTTTGGTGGAAAAGGCGGTGGAACTGGGTGTCGCGGCCATTCAGCCCTTGATTACGCGGCGCAGCGTGCTACGTCTGCAGGGCGAGCGGGCGCAGCGGCGGGTGGCGCACTGGCAAGGCGTCGCCATTGCAGCGTGCGAGCAGTGCGGGCGAAATCGCGTTCCCGAGGTGGCGCGGGTGGCGACGCTCTCCGATTGGCTGCAGCACCTTGGCAACGACAACGCCCAGTTGCATCGCTGCGTGTTGAGCCCGTTGGCGACGAATCCGCTTCGGCCCTTTGCCTCGGGCGAATCAGGATGGATGGTCTCCGGCCCCGAGGGCGGACTGGGCGAAGACGAAATCGCCTTGCTGCAGCGATCGGGGTTTCAAGCCGTCAGCCTGGGGCCGCGCGTGTTGCGCGCCGATACCGCGCCGCTTGCTGCGCTGATGCGCGCCTGCGGCTGAGCGTAGCGACCGGCGCTGCGACTACGGCTCAGCGTTGGCCAATTCCTTGCCGGGTGCCAGAATGTCGGTGCCGAAGGTTTCCGCCAGAAACGATTCGCCATGCTCCAGAATGAAATAGCGGAATGCTTCCGCCCCCGGTGACAGCAGTTTGGCCAGACTGTTCACCGCGTACCAGCGTCGCAGCAAGGGCATGCCCTCGATCGACGGCACGGTCAGCAGGTTGTTGCGCAATTCCAGATCGATGGTGTGCAGCGACAGGAAGCTGATGCCCATATTCGCCATGACCGCCTGCTTGATGGTTTCGTTGCTCTGCATTTCGGTGAACAGGGGCAGCTCCATCTGATGCTGGTGCAGATACTCCTCAAAAGTGGCGCGCGTGCCCGAGCCGGGTTCGCGGATGATGAAGTTGAACTGCGTCAGCAGTGTGGCCGAGTGCGGCCCTCCGGTCGATAACGGGTGCTGTGGCGGCGCGATGATGCCCATGGGGTGGGCGGCAAAGGGTTCGGCGCGCGTGGCAACGTCTCGCGGCGGTCGGCCCATGATGGCGAGATCCAGCTCGCTGTTCTGGAGATGACTCACCAATTGTTCACGGTTGCCCACCGAGAGCCGGACCTCCACATGGGGATACTCGGCGTGAAAGCGCGCCAGCAAGCGGGGCACGAAATACTGGGCCGTACTCACCATGCCAATGGTCAGTCGGCCGGCCTTGATGCCCCGCAGGCGCGCCATGGCGTCCTCGGCGTCTTTGAGCGTTGCAAGAACCTTGCGGGCATAGACCACCAAATACTCTCCCGTCAAGGTCAGACTGACGGACTTGCCCTGACGCTCGAATAGGGGGAGCCCGACCTGCGACTCCAGCTCTCTGATTTGCATGGAGACAGCAGGCGGCGTGAGGTGCATTTCCTGGGCCGCCTTGCCAAAGTGCAGGTGGCGCGCAGCGGCGCTGAAGACGCGGAGCTGACGGATGGTCGCGTTTTTCATCAAAATTCCTGATCTGAACATCAACAAATCGTGAATTTACCTTAATTCGAGCCACCGCTTATATTCGGCCTAAGCGATAAAGATTAGGAATGAATTTTGTCATTCACCTTTTCGCCATGGTCATGGGTCGCACCGTTTGTGAACGGGCTCCGAAGTTCTACTTCAGGAGCTTTTACCGCAGCCAATGAAGTCTGTTCATGCGAGTCTCCGTTTTGGGGCTGCGGGCTTTTTGAAGTGACTTGCGCTGATGGGCGTCTTGCTGACGTCTCAGTGATTTCTCAGGGGTTGGTCCGCCGACCGCAGGTTGCTTCAAAAAGTCATCGGGCCTCGAGCCAGCAGATTCACCCGCACGTCTGAAGTGCGGGGCAGGTCTGTTGTCCCTGGCCTATAACCATTGGGAGCTCCACCATGCAGTCAGGTCGCACCACCGTCTCAAAATTCCTCATCGAGCAATTGCACGGCACCGATGATCAGGCCGATCTCGCCGCCTTGCTCGTGGATGTGACCGCCGCGGTCAAGGCCATCTCCGCCATGACCTCCAAGGGGGCGCTCGGCGGCTTCCTCGGTGCGCTCGACACGCAGAACGTGCAGGGCGAAGTGCAGAAAAAGCTCGACGTGCTCTCCAACGACGCCATGATCCAGGCGTGCGAGTGGGGCGGCCTGGTCGCCGGCATGGCGTCCGAAGAAATGGACGACCCGTACACCCTGCCGAAGGAATTCGAGCGCGGCCCCTACATGCTCATTTTCGATCCGCTCGACGGGTCGAGTAACACCGACGTCAACGTCTCGGTCGGCACCATTTTTTCGGTGCTGCGCCACACCAAGATCGGCGACCCCACCGTGGCCGACTACCTGCGCCCCGGCGTGGAGCAGGTCGCTGCGGGTTACGCCATCTACGGCCCGGCCACCATGCTGGTGCTGACCGTGGGCAAAGGCACGCACGGCTTTACCCTTGACCGCGAAATCGGCAACTTCATCCTCACCCATCCCAATCTGCAGATTCCCGCAGACACCAGCGAATTCGCCATCAACACCAGCAACGAGCGCTTCTGGGAGCCGCCGATTCAGCGCTATGTCGCCGAGTGCAAGGCCGGCAAGACCGGTCCGCGCGGGCGCGACTTCAACACCCGCTGGATCGCCTCGATGGTGGCCGACGTGCACCGCATTCTCATGCGCGGCGGCATTTTCATGTACCCCAAAGACACCAAAGACCCGAGCAAGCCGGGCCGTCTGCGCCTGATGTACGAAGCCAATCCGATCGGCATGATCATCGAACAGGCGGGCGGCGCGGCTTCCACCGGGCGCGGGCGTATTCTTGAGGTGCAGCCAAGCTCGCTGCATCAGCGCGTGCCGGTGATGCTGGGCTCCAAGAACGAGATCGAGCGTCTGGAGCGCTATCACGCCGAATATGACCGGGGCGAAGACAAAGCCTTTGAGTCGCCGCTGTTCAAAGAGCGTTCGCTGTACCGCGACGAAGCCAGCCGTTGAGCGTTGCGGCCGCCGGGTCGGTTTGCTTCGGCAGCATCGAAGCGTAGGGCCCCGCCGCCATTGCTGCGCTTTGCGCCGGATCAAACCTGGCAGCGACCCGCATCAAGACGGGCGCTGCATGCATTGATTTCCTTGTCTTGAAAAGAGGCTCGCACCATGTCTGTCAAACATCCCATCATTGCCATCACCGGGTCGTCGGGCGCCGGCACCACCACGGTGATGCGCAGCTTCCAGCACATCTTCCGCCGCGAACAGCTCACCGCGCAAATCGTCGAGGGAGATTCCTTCCATAAGTTCAACCGCATGGAAATGCGCGAGGAGATGAAAAAGCAGGAAGCCGCGGGCAACCGTCACTTCAGCCATTTCGGCCCCGACGCCAACCTGCTGGGCGAACTGGAAACCGTGTTCAAGACCTACGGCGAGACCGGCGGCGGCAAGGTGCGCAAGTACATCCACGATGCGGGCGAGGCGGCCGAATTCGGCGTCGAGCCGGGCAACTTCACCGAGTGGAAGGACATCAAGCCGGGTTCCGATCTGATGTTCTACGAAGGTCTGCACGGCGGTTACGCCGCTGGCGAGATCAACGTGGCCAAGCAGGTGGACCTGCTGGTGGGCGTGGTGCCCATCATCAACCTGGAGTGGATTCAAAAGCTGCACCGCGACCAGATCCAGCGCGGCTACTCGCAAGAGGCGGTGATGGACACCATCCTGCGCCGCATGCCCGACTATGTGCATCACATCGCGCCGCAGTTCTCGCGCACCCACGTCAACTTCCAGCGCGTGCCCACGGTCGATACCTCCAACCCCTTCATCGCCAAAGACATTCCCACGCTCGACGAGAGCATGGTGGTCATTCGCTTCGCGAACCCCAAGGGCATCGATTTTCCCTACCTGCTGTCCATGCTCCACGACTCGTGGATGAGCCGCCCCAACACCCTGGTCGTGCCCGGCGGCAAGATGGGCATTGCCATGCAGCTCATCTTCACGCCGATGATTCTGCGTCTGATGGACCTCAAGCGTCGCGCAGGTTAACCGCGTTGTCCAAACCCGGAAGAATTTCAACATGACTACCGTTCAAATCGACACCCAACAACGCCGCCGTCTGGCCAACGCCATCCGCTTTCTCGCCATCGACGGCGTGCAGGCCGCCAACTCCGGCCACCCCGGCGCCCCCATGGGCATGGCCGACATTGCCGAAGTGCTGTGGCGCAATCACCTGCACCACAACCCGGCCAATCCGCACTGGGCCAACCGCGACCGCTTCGTGCTGTCCAACGGCCACGGCTCGATGCTGATCTACGCCCTGCTGCATCTCACCGGCTACGACCTGCCGATCGAGGAGCTCAAGCGCTTCCGCCAACTGCACAGCAAAACGCCGGGCCACCCCGAAGTGGGCTACACCCCGGGCGTGGAAACCACCACCGGCCCGCTGGGACAGGGCATCGCCAACGCCGTCGGCATGGCGCTGGCCGAAAAAGTGCTGGCGGCGCAGTTCAACCAGCCCGGCCATGCCATCGTCGATCACCACACCTATGTGTTCCTAGGCGACGGCTGCCTGATGGAGGGCATCAGCCACGAGGTCTGCTCGCTGGCCGGCACGCTCAAGCTCAACAAGCTCATCGCCTACTACGACGACAACGGCATTTCCATCGACGGTCATGTCGAGCACTGGTTCTCCGACAACACCGCCCAGCGCTTCCAGGCCTATGGCTGGAACGTCATCGGCCCCATCGACGGCCATGACGCCGCTGCCGTCGAGAAGGCCACCGCCGAAGCCAAGACCAGCGACAAGCCCACCCTCGTCATCTGCCGCACCACCATCGGCTGGGGCTCGCCCAACAAGGCGGGCACGCACGATGTGCACGGCGCCGCGCTCGGCCAGGCCGAGGCCGACGCCACCCGCAAGGCCCTGGGCTGGGACTACGGCCCGTTTGAAATTCCCGCCGACATTTACCAGGCCTGGGACGCCAAATTCCACGGTGCCAAGCTCGAAGCCGACTGGAACGAGCGCTTCGCCGCCTATGAAAAGGCTCATCCCGCACTGGCCGCCGAATTCAAGCGCCGCATGGCGGGCGACCTGCCGACCGATTGGGGTCAGACCGTCCAGGCGCTTTACGCCAAGGCCCGCGAAGTCAGCGCTGCCACGGCCACCCGCAAGTCCTCGCAGATCGCGCTCGAAACCCTGGTGCCCGCGCTGCCCGGTCTGTTCGGCGGTTCGGCCGACCTGACCGGCTCCAACCTCACCGCGGTCAAGGCCTCGCATTCCTTCGAGAAGGCCGCGCCCGGCACGGCTTTCAACTATCTTTCGTATGGCGTGCGCGAATTCGGCATGGTGGCCATGATGAACGGCATGGCGCTGCATGGCGGCTTCCTGCCCTACGGCGGCACCTTCCTGATGTTCTCCGACTACTCGCGCAACGGCGTGCGCATGAGCGCGCTGATGAAGCAGCGGGTCATCCACGTCTTCTCGCACGACTCCATCGGTCTGGGCGAAGACGGCCCGACGCACCAGCCGATCGAGCAGCCGTCCAGCCTGCGCCTCATCCCCAATCTGGATGTGTGGCGCCCGGCCGACGTGCTCGAAACCGCGGTGGCCTGGAAGCACGCCATCGAGCGCAAGCACGGCCCCAGCGCCCTGCTGCTGTCGCGGCAGAATCTCGTCTCCACCCCGCACCCGGAAGACGCCGAGCGCACCATTTCGCGCGGCGGCTATGTGCTGTCCGAAGCCCAGGGCGGCAAGCCGCAGATCGTGCTGATCGCCACCGGCTCCGAAGTGGAAATTGCGCTCAAGGCGCAAGGCATGCTGGCCGAACAGGGCGTCGCGGCCCGCGTGGTCTCCATGCCCTGCACCAACGCCTTCGACCGCCAGGATGCGGCCTACCGCAACGAGGTGCTGCCCGCAGGCTTGCCGCGCGTGGCCATCGAGGCGGGTCACCCGGACTTTTGGCACAAGTATGTCGGCCTGAACGGCGGCATCGTCGGTATCGCCACCTTTGGCGAATCCGCCCCGGCGCCGCAGCTTTATCAGTACTTCAAGGTGACGGCAGAGCATGCGGTCGCCGTGGCGAAGTCCGTGCTGCAAGCCGCTTGAGTCTGACCCGACACGCAACAGGATGACGCAAGCCATGTTCGATTTGGTGATGTTCGACCTCGACGGTACGCTGGTGGAAACCGCGCCGGAAATCGCCGACGCGGTCAACGACCTGCTGCGCGATCAGCAACTGCCCGAAGTCTCCGAGCATCTGATCCGCGCCTGGATCGGACATGGCACGCGCGAACTCATGCTGCACGCCTATGCGCACGCCACCGGTCTCGAAGAAGAGACGGTGCGGCGCACCGGCACGCTCGACATCCTGATGCCGCGCTTTGCCGAGTTCTATGCCGTGCGTACCGGGCAGCGCAGCCGCCTCTATCCCGATGTGCTCAGTACGCTCAAGGCCTTGCGCGCGGCGCAGGTACGCATCGCGCTGGTCACCAATAAAGAACAGCGCTTCGCCACCACGGTGCTCATGGTGCATGGCATCCGTCACTACTTCGACATGGTGGTGGCCGGCGATACGCTCGAAGCCAAGAAGCCCGATCCGCTGCCGGTGCGCTACTGCCTCGACGCCTTCAAGCTGCGGGCAAACCGCGCGCTGTTCGTCGGCGATTCCGAGATTGATGTCGCCACCGCGCGTGCCGCCGGCGTGGCGGTCTGGGCGGTGCCCTATGGCTACAACCACGGCAAGTCGATCGCCCTGGCCGAGCCCGATCGCATCATTCCCACGGTGGCCGCAGTCGCCGAGGCCGTGCGGGCGTCGGCCTTGCACGCTTCCGATTGAGGGCGCGCTCAAAACGCCGCCTGCACACGCCACACCTCACTTTTTCTCAACCTTCATTCAGGAGATCTCATATGACCATTCGCATCGCCATCAATGGATTCGGCCGCATCGGCCGCATGGTGTTCCGCGCCGTGGCGCAGGAAGCCGAGTTCAAAGACTTGGAGATCGTCGCCATCAACGACCTGCTCGAGCCGGACTACCTGGCTTACATGCTGCAGTACGACTCGGTGCATGGCCGCTTCAACGGCACGGTGGGCGTGGAAGGCAACAACCTGGTGGTCAACGGCAAGAAAATCCGCCTCACCGCCGAGCGCGATCCCGCCAACCTGAAGTGGAACGAAGTAAATGCCGACGTGGTGGTCGAAGCCACCGGCTTCTTCCTCACCCTCGATACCTGCCAGAAGCACATCGACGCTGGCGCCAAGAAAGTGGTGCAATCCGCCCCCTCCAAGGACGACACGCCGATGTTCGTCTATGGCGTGAACCACGCCAAGTACGCTGGCGAGAAAATCGTCTCCGCCGCCTCCTGCACCACCAACTGCCTGGCCCCCGTGGCCAAGGTGCTCAACGACAGCTTCGGCATCAAGCGCGGCCTGATGAGTACGGTGCACGCCGCCACCGCCACCCAGAAGACCGTGGACGGCCCGTCGAGCAAAGACTGGCGCGGCGGCCGGGGCATCCTGGACAACATCATCCCGTCGAGCACAGGCGCGGCCAAGGCGGTGGGCAAGGTCATTCCCGAGTTGAACAAAAAGCTCACCGGCATGGCCTTCCGCGTGCCCACGCCTGACGTCTCTGTGGTCGACCTGACCGTCGAGCTGAACAAGGAAGCCAGCTACGCCGACATCTGCGCGGCCATGAAGGCCGCTTCCGAAGGCCCGCTCAAGGGCGTGCTCGGCTATACCGAAGACAAGGTGGTCTCCACCGACTATCGCGGCTGCTCCATGCCGTCGATCTTCGACGCCGAGGCCGGTATCGCTCTCGATTCCACCTTCGTCAAGGTCGTGTCCTGGTACGACAACGAGTACGGCTATACCTGCAACATGATGCGCTTCGTCAAGCACGTCGCCAGCAACTGATGCCGCCAGCCCCGCTGCCTTGACGACTCATCAAAACACCCGTCAGCGGGGTGCAAACGAGGAGAGACTGATGCAAATCCTGACCTTTGAAGAAGTGTGCAAGCGCGGCTTCGCCCAGGACAAGCGCGTATTCATTCGCGCCGATCTGAACGTGCCGTTCAACGACAAGGGCGAGATCACCGAAGACACCCGGGTGCGCGCTTCCGTGCCCGCAGTGAAAATGGCGCTCGATGCCGGTGCCGGGGTGATGATCACCTCGCACCTGGGCCGCCCGACCGAAGGTGAGTTCAAGCCCGAGGATTCGCTGGCCCCCGTGGCCAAGCGCCTGAGCGAGCTGCTCGGCCTGCCGGTCAAGCTGCAGGCCAACTGGGTGGACGGCGGCTTTGACGTGCGTCCTGGCGAAGTGGTCATGCTCGAAAACGCTCGCGTCAACAAGGGCGAGAAAAAGAACGACGACGCGCTGTCGCAAAAAATCGCCAAGCTCTGCGACATCTATGTGAACGACGCCTTCGGCACCGCCCACCGCGCTGAGGCGACCACCTATGGCATCGCCAAGTACGCGCCCATCGCCTGCGCGGGCCCGCTGCTGGCGGCCGAGATCGACGCCATCAGCCGCGCGCTGGAAAAACCTGCACGCCCGCTGGTGGCCATCGTCGCAGGCTCCAAGGTCTCCACCAAGCTCACCATCCTGCAGGCCCTGGCCGACAAGGTCGATGGCCTGATCGTGGGCGGCGGCATCGCCAACACCTTCATGCTGGCCGAAGGTCTGCCCATCGGCAAAAGCCTGGCCGAGCCCGATCTGGTGGATGAGGCGAAGAAGGTCATCACCAAAATGAAGGAACGCGGCGCCGAAGTGCCCATTCCCGAAGATGTGGTGGTGGCCAAGCAGTTCAGCGCTACCGCCGAGGCCACCGTCAAAGACGCCAAGGATGTGGCCGCTGACGACCTCATACTCGACATCGGCCCCAAGACTGCGGCCAAGCTGGCGGCCAAGCTCAAGACCGCGGGCACCATCGTCTGGAACGGCCCGGTGGGCGTGTTCGAGTTCGACGCCTTCGCCAACGGCACCAAGGTGCTGGCCGAGGCCATCGCCAGCAGCCCGGCGTTCTCCATCGCGGGCGGCGGCGATACCCTGGCGGCGATTGCCAAATACGGCATCACCGACCGCATCGGCTACATCTCCACCGGCGGCGGCGCCTTCCTGGAAGTGCTCGAAGGCAAGCAGTTGCCCGCTTTCGAGATCCTGCAGCAGCGCGCCAAGCAGCCTTTGTCTTGAAGCCCATGCTTTGATCGTTTTGAACCTGTTCCCTTTCTCTTGAGGAGTCCGTCATGGCCCTGATTTCCCTGCGTCAACTGCTCGACCATGCGGCCGAGCATTCCTACGGCGTTCCCGCCTTCAACGTCAACAACCTCGAACAGGTGCGCGCCATCATGGAAGCCGCCGACGAGACCAACTCGCCGGTCATCCTGCAAGCCTCCGCTGGCGCGCGCAAGTATGCTGGTGCGCCCTTTCTGCGCCACCTCATCGAGGCCGCGGTTGAAGAGTGGCCGCACATCCCCGTGGTCATGCACCAGGATCACGGCACCAGCCCCGGCGTGTGCCAGCGCTCCATCCAGCTGGGCTTCAGCTCGGTGATGATGGACGGCTCGCTGGGCACCGACGGCAAGACGCCGACTACCTACGAGTACAACGTCGATGTCACCCGTCGCGTCGTGGAAATGTCGCACTCCTGCGGCGTGTCGGTGGAAGGCGAACTCGGTTGCCTGGGCTCGCTCGAAACCGGCACCGCCGGTGAAGAAGACGGCATCGGCGCCGAAGGCACGCTTGACCACAGCCAGCTGCTGACCGACCCGGAAGAGGCCGCTGACTTCGTGAAAAAGACCCAGGTCGACGCCCTGGCCATTGCCATCGGCACCAGCCACGGCGCGTACAAGTTCACCCGTCCGCCCACCGGTGACATCCTCGCCATCGGCCGCATCAAGGAAATTCACGCCCGCATTCCGAACACCCACCTGGTGATGCACGGCTCCTCCTCGGTGCCGCAAGAGTGGCTCAAAATCATCAACTCCTACGGCGGCGACATGGGCGAGACCTATGGCGTGCCGGTGGAAGAGATCGTCGAAGGCATCAAGCACGGCGTTCGCAAGGTCAACATCGACACCGATCTGCGCATGGCCTCCACCGGCGCCACCCGCAAGTTCCTCGCCGAACACCCGAAAGAGTTCGATCCGCGCAAATTCCTCATCGCTTCGACCAAGGCCATGAAAGAGATTTGCAAGGCGCGTTACGAAGCCTTCGGCACCGCGGGCAATGCGTCCAAGATCAAGCCCATCACGCTCGATGCCATGGTGGCGCTGTACGAAAAGGGCAAGCTCGATCCCAAGATCAACTGACGCCTAGGGCAGTTTCTGTCCGAGTTTGATGGGATCGACAACCCCGGCCTCAGCCGGGGTTGTCGTCTGTGCATTGCATTCCCCCGCCAACCCAGCAAAGGAGTTTTGTCATGGCCGCAACCGCCGATCCCTTGCAGCGCGGATTTCCCGCGCCCGATTTCCACCTGCCCGGCATCGATGGCCGCAGCCACACCCTGGCCGAACTGCGCGGCCCCAAGGGACTGCTGGTGATGTTTATCTGCAATCACTGCCCGTATGTGCAGGCCGTGGCCGACCGCATGGTGCGCGATGCCCGAGAACTGCGCGCCCTGGGCGTGCATGCGGTGGCCATCAACAGCAACGACGTGAGCGCCTATCCCGAAGACTCCTTCGACAACATGAAGCTGTTCGCCGCGCAGCACGGCTTCGGTTTTCCCTATCTGTATGACGAAACGCAGGCCGTGGCCAAGGCCTACGGCGCAGTCTGCACGCCCGACTTTTTCGGCTTCAACGCCGATTTGAAGCTGCAGTATCGCGGCCAGCTCGACGCCTCGCGCAAGCAGGCCGCCCCCGCCGACGCTCGCCGCGATTTGTTCGAGGCCATGAAACAGATCGCCGCAACCGGCATCGGCCCCGCGGAGCAATATCCCAGCATCGGCTGCTCCATCAAATGGAAAGGTGAGGCATGAATTCAACGCCCTTGCGCGCACTGATTTTCGACGTCGATGGCACCTTGGCCGAAACCGAGCGCGACGGTCACCGCATCGCTTTCAACCAGGCCTTCGCCGATGCCGGGCTGGATTGGCATTGGGACGTGCCGACCTACGGCCGTCTGCTCGCCATTACCGGCGGCAAAGAGCGCATGCTGGCTTATTGGCAGGAGATCGATCCGCAGGCCGCGGCTGCGCCCGAAGCGGCGGGGCTGATCGCCGAGCTCCACCGCCGCAAGACCGCGCACTATGTGCGACTGGTGGCGGAGGGCGGCATCGCCCTGCGTCCGGGCGTGCGTCGGCTGCTGGAGCAGGCGCGTGGCGCCGGGCTGCGTCTGGCCATTGCCACCACCACCACGCCCGACAATGTCGAAGCGCTGATTCACGCCACCCTGGGTGCAGGCGGCATGGACTGGTTTGACGTGGTGGGCGCGGGCGACGCCGTGCCGCGCAAAAAACCCGATCCCGGCATCTACACCTGGGTGCTCGAACGCATGGCGCTGGTCCCGGAGCAATGCCTGGCGTTCGAAGACTCGACCAACGGCCTGCGCGCGGCGCACGGCGCCGGGCTGCGCACCGTGGTCACCACCGGCGCTTACACCCATCACGAAAACTTCGACGGCGCGCTGGCCTGGCTCGACGGTCTGGGCGAGGCGGGCGCTCCCGCTACGGGGCGCATCGGCAGCCAGCCTTGGTCCGGTGTGGTCGGGTTGAACGAGCTGCGGCAGTGGGCTGACTGAATCTGGGTTGAACCCAGATTGCCCATCAGTCCGTCCTTCGCTTCTATGCAGGGCGCTGGCGGGCGCGAAGCGCTGGGCCAAACCCTCCCCACCCCAGCCCTCCCCACAAGTGGAGAGGGAGTCTTTTTGCACCACCTCCACTTGTGGGGGGGCCGGGAGGGGCATCCGGAGCGCCGCGTAGCGCTGTTCTCACCTCCTCCACTTGTGGGGGAGGCCGGGAGGGGGATGCACGGCCTGCCGCGCCATCATCCCGTGATCTGGTGAAATTCCGGCCCGGCAACAACGCCGTTGTTCAGCCGACCACGCTGAGCGACATCGGCGGCAACAAAATGCCTTGCGCATCCTGCGTGCCCAAGGCGCGGCGCAGATGTTCGACCTTGGGTGGCTGCGCTGCTGCCCCCGGTGCGGTGTATTGATCCAGCCGCGCGGTCTTGCTCACCCAGGTTCCCAGATTGACCCGCACCGCCTGTGCGCTGCGGTTGACGATCAGCACCCGCCCGCCCTTGGGGCCGATGAAGCTGGCGCCGGTGACCTGCTCAGGCGCACCGGGAAAGTCGAGCTTGACCAGATTGCTGGCCTGTTCCGCGGCCCGGCTCCACGCGGCGGCGAGCGGGCTGGGCGCGGGGCACAACAGGGCCATCGGCAAGACCGCCTGCTTCTCCGGCACCGTCACCTGATTGAGGTTGACCAGCAAGGCGGCAGAGGCGTCGAGTTGCGCGCGCCAGGCAGGCGCAGCGATCTTCACGCCATGGCAGTTGACCTGCAGCGCGGGCAGCAGTTGCGCGGGCAGCACGCGCATCACATCATCCGGGCCTGCGGTGAAGCTGGGCGCGTTGTCGGGTATGGGCGCGGGCGCGGCCTGCGCGAAGGCAGCGGGCAGCAGGGCGGCAGCCGACAGGCCGAGTGCGGCTAGGGTGTGGCTCAGTCGGCCAGAGTAGGGGGAGCGAGGCGGGAAAATGGGCATGACGTTTCGGTGAGAGAGGCTGCAAAAAAGGCCGCGAAGAAGACAGCGGACTTTGCTCAGAGCCGGGCAATGCCACAGAGTTCAAAAGCCCGCAACATGCGACCTTGAGACATTCACTCAAAGCGCCGGGCGCAGAACCAATCTGCGGCCCTGCCGAGCGCTCGGTGGCGTGGGCCAGAGGGCGTCGAGCATGGACAGGGCGAGCACCTGCAGCGCCTCCCACGGTGCGCGCGGCAGGGAGTCAGGGCGCAGGCCCTTGACCGCCAGATCGCACTGCGCCGCGAGTTGCAGCAGCCGCTCCAGATCGGGCGTGCGCAGGCGCGGCAAGGCGCGTTCCAGCAGTTTTTCCTTCACGCCCCAGATGCGGTTGGCGCGCAGCAGCGCGGGCAGCGCCTGCCCCGCGTCCAGCCCCTGACGGATGCGCAGCCAGGCGCGGATGTCGTCGGCCAGCGTCCAGTGCACCAGCACCGGGGCCACGCCTTCGGCCTGCAGGCCGTCGAGCATGCGACGCAGCCGGGCGACATCGCCGCCCAGCACCGCTTCGCCGAGCTTGAACACGCTGTAGCGCGCCACGTTCAGCACCGCCTGCTCCACCGTGTCGGGATCGAGCGGGCCAGGCGGGCACAGCAGCGCGAGCTTTTCGATCTCCTGATGGGCGGCCAGCAGATTGCCTTCCACCCGCGCCACCAGAAAATCGGTGAGCGCCCTGCCCGCGTCGCCTGTGGGTAGGGTGAAGCCGTGGCGCTGCAGTCGGGCGGCGATCCAGCGCGGCAGTTGCGCAAGCTCCACGCTGTCCACCCGCACCGCCACGCCACCTTGGCTCAGGGCGCTGAACCAGGCCGACTTCTGGGTGGCCGCATCCAGACGGGGCAGGATGACCACAGCCATCACATCCGGCGACAAATGCCCGGACAGCGCCGCCAAGGCTTCGCCGCCGTCGCGTCCGGGTTTGCCGCCCGGGATGCGCAGTTCGATGAGCCGCCGACCGCCGAACAGGCTGATCTCGCGGCTACCTGCGAGCAGGTGGCTCCAGTCGAAGCCGCGCTCCACCGTGTGGCTTTCGCGCTCCTCGAAACCCTGCTGCCGGGCGCGGGCGCGAATGGCGTCCACCGCCTCGTTCACCAGCAGGGTCTCGTCGCCATACACCACGTACAGCGCGCCGAGCTTGCTGGCGAGATGGGCGTCGAGTTGGTCGGCAGCGAGCTGCATCAATTCACCTTCACCGCGGCAAGCTGGAACATCAGACGGTTGATCAGTTCCTGGCGCATGCCGCGATAGAGCAGATCGGACTCATTGGCCTTGGCCAGCGTGGCGCTGGAGTTGTAGCTCAGATTGCTGGTCTGGCTCAGGTCGGTCGGGGCGATCAGCACCTTGCCCTGCGGCGTGGTGAGCTCAAAGCGCACGGTGTAGCGCAACAGATATTGCGCCACCGTGCCATCGGCGTTGTAGGCCTGCGCAGTCTGAGTCTGCGATTCGCCCAACAGGGTGAATACCGCCTGAGCGGACTGGGCGTCTGGCGCGATGCGGGTCGAAGTGGTGGCGGCGATCTGCCGCTTGAGTGCCACGACGAAGGCCGAGGTCTCCGAGCCCGCCACATACAGGGTGCTGAACGACAGATTGGTCGAGCCGCGTAGCTGAAAACCGCAGGCACTCAAGGCCAGAAGCGGTGCGAAGATGAGGACGCTGCGGCGCTTCATTCAGACCACCACATTGACCAGCCGGCCCGGCACCACGATGACCTTCTTCGCGGCCTTGCCCTCGCTGAATTTGGCGAAATCGGCGCTGGCCAGCGCGGCGGCTTCGATCGTGGCCTTGTCGGCACTGGCCGCGACTTGAATGGCGCCACGCAACTTGCCGTTGACCTGCAGCATGAGCTCGATGGTGTCCTGCACCAGCGCGGCCTCATCGACCTGCGGCCAGCGCGCATCGAGCAGATCGCCGAACTCGGCGCCGTAGCCGAGTTCCTGCCACAAGGCGTGGGCGATGTGCGGCGTGGCGGGGTAGAGCACGCGCAGCAGAATGCCGAAGCCTTCGCGCAGCGCAACGGCCATGCCGTCGGCTGCGGCGTCCGCGCCTTCCAGCGCGTTGAGCAGTTTCATCGCGCCCGACACCACGGTGTTGTATTGCATGCGGCCGTAGTCGAAATTCACCTGCTGCAAGGTCTGGTGCACCTCGCGGCGTAGCTTGCGTGCGGCGTCACCCGCCTCGGCTGCGGGCGCGGCCAGGGCGCTGAGCTTCAGCCCGAAGGCCCACACTCGCCTGAGAAAACGGTGCGCGCCCTCTACCGCGGCGTCGTTCCACTCCAGCGTGGCTTCGGGCGGCGCGGCGAACATGGTGAACAGGCGGGCGGTGTCGGCGCCGTAGCGGTCGATCAGGTCTTGCGGATCGACGCCGTTGTTCTTGCTCTTGCTCATGGTGCCCACGCCGCCGTAGTCCACCGCCGAGCCGTCGGCCTTGAGCTTGGCGCCGATGATCTTGCCCTGCGCGTCGAACACGTTCTCCACCTCGTGCGGCCAAAAGTATTCGATGCCGCCCTGCGGGGTTTTGCGCGAGTAGATGTGGTTGAGCACCATGCCCTGCGTGAGCAGACGGGTGAAGGGTTCGTCGGCCTTGACCAGCCCGAGGTCGCGCATCACCTTGGTCCAGAAGCGCGCATACAGCAGGTGAAGGATGGCGTGCTCGATGCCGCCGATGTACTGGTCCATCGGCATCCAGTAGTCGGTGCGGCCGTCCACCATGGCGTCGTGATTGTCGGCGCAGGTGTAGCGCATGAAGTACCAACTCGAATCGACGAAGGTGTCCATGGTGTCGGTTTCGCGCTTGGCCGGTTTGCCGCACTGCGGGCAGGCCACGTCGACGAACGCCGCGCACTGGTGCAGCGGGTTGCCGCTGCCGTCGGGAATCAGGTCTTCGGGCAGGACGACCGGCAGGTCTTTTTCCGGCACCGGCACCGCGCCGCAGTGATCGCAGTGGATGATGGGAATGGGCGTGCCCCAGTAGCGCTGGCGGCTCACGCCCCAGTCGCGCAGCCGCCAGGTGGTGCGCTTCTCGCCTAGGCCTTTGGCGGCGAGCAGTTCGGCGACTTTGTCCACCGCGTCTTTGTAGGGCAGGCCGTCGAGCTCGCCCGAGTTGACGCACACCGCGCGCTGTTTGTCGCCATACCAATCGGCCCAGGCGTCTGTGCTGAAGGTCTCGCCCTCCACCGCGACGACTTGCTGAATGGGCAGGCCATACTTTTTGGCGAAGGCAAAGTCGCGCTCGTCGTGCGCGGGCACGCCCATCACCGCGCCGTCGCCGTAGCTCATCAGCACATAGTTGCCGACCCACACCGGCACTTGCGCGCCGGTCAGCGGGTGGGTGACGAACAGCCCGGTGGGCATGCCCTCTTTTTCTTTCAGCGCCAGTTCAGCTTCGGTGGTGCCGCCCTGCTGGCAGCGCTCGATGAAGGCGGCGAGTTCGGCATTGCCCGCCGCGGCGTGCGCGGCCAGCGGGTGCTCGGGCGCTACGGCGCAGAAGGTCACGCCCATGATGGTGTCCGCCCGGGTGGTGAACACATACAGGCGGCCGTCCTGGATCAACGCGCCCTGCGCGTCGTGGATGGTGTGGGGGAAGGCGAAACGCACCCCGGCGCTCTTGCCGATCCAGTTCTCCTGCATCAGCCGCACCCGCTCGGGCCAACCGGCGAGATAGTTCTTGTCTTCGGGATCGGCCACGGCGGCCAGCAGCTCCTCGGCGTAGTCGGTGATCTTGAGGTAGTAGCCGGGAATCTCGCGCTTTTCCACCACGGCGCCGCTGCGCCAGCCGCGGCCGTCGATCACCTGCTCGTTGGCCAGCACGGTCTGGTCCACCGGGTCCCAGTTCACCACTTGGGTGCGGCGCTCGGCGATGCCTTTTTCCAGCATCTTGAGGAACAGCCACTGGTTCCACTTGTAGTACTCGGGCGAGCAGGTCGCCACCTCGCGGCTCCAGTCGATGGCCAGACCCATGGCCTGCATCTGCCGCTTCATATAGGCGATGTTGTCATAGGTCCACTTCGCCGGGGGCACCTTGTTTTTCATCGCCGCGTTTTCGGCGGGCAGACCGAAGGCGTCCCAGCCCATGGGCATGAGCACGTTGTGACCGTTCATCCGCAGATGGCGGGTGAGCATGTCGTTGATGGTGTAGTTGCGCACATGGCCCATGTGGAGCTTGCCCGAGGGGTAGGGCAGCATGGAGCAGGCGTAGAACTTTTCGCCCGGTTTGTCTTCGCGCACGCGGTAGGCGTCGGTGCTTTGCCAGTGGGCTTGCGCGGCGGCTTCCACCGCGCTGGCGTCATACTTCTCGTTCATCGTGAGGCTTGCAGGTTGAGGCCGCGCGGGCGCCCGGACAAGGATGGTTAAGCGGGCTGCGGCGTGAGGCTGCATGTTAGTGGTCGCGCAGCCGCTTGCGCCCGCACGCAAGCCGGTCTCCAATAAGGCCTTGCACCGACAACCCATCATCATGTCCCAGACTTCTACTGATTCTCCGCTGCCTCGCATTGTCATCGTCGGAGGCGGTGCCGGCGGGCTGGAACTGGCCACCCGGCTGGGCGACACCCTGGGTCGCCGCCGTCAGGCCGATATCACGCTGATCGAACGCGGCCGCAGCCATCTCTGGAAGCCGCTGCTGCACCAGGCGGCGGCCGGCACCCTGGGCATCGACGACAACGAGTTGAACTACCTCGCCCAATCCACCTGGCATCACTTCAAGTACCGGCTCGGCGCCATGGACGGGCT
Source organism: Thiomonas sp. UBA7699 (assembly GCF_002482605.1). NCBI lineage: Bacteria > Pseudomonadati > Pseudomonadota > Betaproteobacteria > Burkholderiales > Thiomonas > Thiomonas sp. UBA7699. The sequence continues at coordinate 61,611 of NZ_DLGH01000026.1, forward strand.
CGACCGCGCGCGTCGCGAAGTGCTGGTCGCGCCCACGTTAGATGAGACCGGGCGCGAAATCGTGCCGCGGCGGCGCATCGGCTACGACATTTTGGTGATCGCCGTGGGCAGCCAGAACAACGACTTCGGCACGCCCGGCGCGGCCGAGCATGCGATTGCGCTGGACACGCCCGAAGACTCCCGGCGTTTTCACCGGCGGCTGGTGAATGCCTGCATCGCCGCCAACACCCAGGTCGAGCCGCTGCGCCCGGAGCAGCTCAAGGTCGTGGCCATCGGCGCCGGAGCCACCGGGGTGGAACTGGTGGCCGAGCTGCACAACTCCACGCGGGTGCTGGCCGCCTATGGCCTGGATCGCATCGATCCCGAGCGCGACGTGCGCCTGAGCCTGGTCGAGGCCGCGCCCCGCATCCTGCCCGCGCTGCCCGAGCGGCTGTCGGCCGCAGCCGCGGGCGAACTGGCCAAACTCGGCGTGCAGATGCATACCGGTAAGCGCGTGACCGAAGTCACCGCCACCGGCGTGCGCACCGCCGACGGCGACTTTCTGCCCGCCGAACTGGTGGTCTGGGCAGCGGGCGTCAAGGCCCCGGATTTCCTGCGCGACATCGATGGGCTGGAGACCAACCGCATCAACCAACTGGTCGTGCGCCCCACGCTACAGACCAGCCGCGACGACGCCATCTATGCGCTGGGCGACTGTGCCGCCTGCGTCTGGGAAGGCCATGCCGGCAACGTGCCGCCGCGCGCCCAGGCCGCGCACCAGCAGGCCAGCCTTATCGCCCGACAGATCACGCGGCAACTGCAGGGCAAGCCGCTACTGACCTTTCACTACCGCGACTTCGGCTCGCTGGTGTCGCTGGGCGAGCACAGCACCGTGGGCAATCTCATGGGCGGTCTATCGAAGGGCAGCATGTTCATCGAAGGCCATTTCGCCCGCTTCATCTACTGGCTGCTCTACCGCATGCATCTGCACGCCCTGCACGGTTTCTGGAAGACCGCCTTCCTCACCCTGGCGCGCATGATCTCTCGCACCACCGAGCCGCGCATCAAGCTGCATTGATTGAGTTGTACCCGCATTGCCCAGCCGCAAACCACTTTCGTGACGGTTTGGCAATTCATGCGGTTTGCATTAGGCTGAATCACACGATGAGGAGAGAACACATGCGACACAAATCGTGGTTTATTGCGCTCGCCACGGTAGCGATGGTTTCCACGGCATGGGCAGACAACTGGATGCCCGTGCTCAAGAACACGCCGCTGCAGCGCTTCAGCCAAGCCGACATCAACCAGCTATCGGAAGAAGGTGCGGCATTTTTGGGCAGCGATGCCACACTTCTGGAATGGCGCAACCCCGAGAGCCGCGCGGGCGGCAGTTTCAAGTTGATCGCCTCGAACACGCAAGAAGGCCGGTTGTGCAAGACCTTTCGGGTGACGCTCTACACCCCGCGTGACCCGGCCAAGTCCGCCCGTTTGCGGGCCTGCCGCCAGCCCGCGGGCGAATGGCGACTGGTTCCTTAGCAGCCCGCTGGCCAAGTGCTCTGGTGTATTTGAAGGACTCCCATGCGCAAACCTTCCACTTCCCATCCCGGCGCTCAAACCTCGCCGCGTTCTGCCTTTTATTGCCGCTGCGGTGGCGATGAGGCCTCGCAGGTGCAGCGACGACTTGAGCGGGCATTTTCGCGTCGCGATTTTTTGCAGAGCGCGCTGGTTTTGGCTGCAGGCGTTGGCGGGCTCAGCCCTGCCGCTTCTGCGCAGCCAGCGCCCTCTGGTTCGGCAACGGCAGTTGCAGCGCCTATGGTTTTGCGCAATGTGCAGCTTTTCGATGGTCGGCGAACCCGCTTGCAGCCAGGCCTGCAAGTCGTGATCGAAGGCGCGCGGATTCGGGCCGTCGAGCCGCAGGGGCAAGGCGCACCGCAGGGTGCGCAGATCATCGACGGCGGCGGCCGGGTGCTCATGCCGGGGCTGATCGATGCGCATTGGCACAGCCTGATGGCGGCGATGTCCATGCAGCACTTGCTCATGGCCGATCCCGCGCTGATTCACTTGGCGGCTGGTTCTGAGGCGCAGCGCACCTTGCTGCGAGGTTTCACTACGGTGCGCGACGCAGGCGGGCCGGTGTTTGCGCTCAAGAGCGCCATCGACCAAGGACTGGTGCAGGGGCCGCGCATTTTTCCAAGTGGCGCCATGATTTCGCAGACCGCAGGGCACGGCGACTTCCGCTTTTTGCACGAGGTCGGGCCGGGCGCGGCCTGTAGCGCGGTAGGCCATGCCGAACACCTGGGCGCGTCGGCCATTGCCGACAGCGCCGACAGTGTGCGCAAGGCCACCCGCGAGCAATTGCTGCGCGGCGCTTCGCAGATCAAGCTCATGGCCGGAGGCGGCGCGTCGTCGCTCTACGATCCACTCGATTCGGTGCAGTTCACCCTGCCCGAACTGCGCGCGGCGGTGGAAGCCGCCGAGGATTGGGGCACTTACGTCATGGCCCACGTCTATCTGCCCAAGGGCATGCAGCGCAGCATCGAGGCTGGCATCAAGGTCATCGAGCACGGCCAGCTGACCGACGAGGCCACCGTGCGCCTGATGGCAGACAAAGGCATCTGGTGGTCTTTGCAGCCCTTCCTGCCGGAGGCCGCCCCGACGCCAATGGCCGATCCCGGCTCGCAGGCGAAGAGCGACGAGATCGCCACCGGAACGCGCCGGGCCTACGAACTGGCGATCAAACACAAGATGCAAACCGGCTGGGGCAGCGACATTCTGTTCGCGCCGGGAAAAACCCATTACCAAACCGTGCGGCTGGTCGCCCTGGAAAATTGGTATTCGCCCCTGGACGCGCTCAAACAGGCCACCTCGCAAAACGGCGAATTGCTGGCGCTTGCCGGTCAGCGCAATCCCTATCTCGGCGCCAAACTGGGGGTGATCGAACCCGGCGCCTGGGCCGATCTGCTGGTGGTCGATGGCGATGTGTCGCGCTCGCTCAAGCCCTTGCTCGAACCCGATCAGCATCTCAAGTGCATCATCAAGAACGGCCGGGTGGTGAAAAACACCTTGTAGGCGCAGGGCCTCGTCTTTCGGGTCACCTTGCGCCGCGCCGAGGTGGGGGGCCTGTGTGGAGGACAATGCCCGTCCACACCACCGGGGGTAGCCCATGAGCATGAAAAAGACAGACCTTGAAAAGCACCTTGCCAAGAAACTCGACGGCAAGCTGAAGTCGGGCACGATTCCGCAGCGCTTCGGTCAGGGCGCCAAGGCCGTGGCCGCGAAAGCCGAGACCAAACCCAAGGAGAGTGCGCCCAAGCAGGTGCAACTCACCTGCAAACTGCCCGCCGATCTGGCGCAACGCCTGCGCGAGCAGGCTGTGACCGTCGAGGGCGGTGTGAATGCCATCTTGGCACAGGCCGCGAGGCAGTGGCTGGAATCGGCTGCGGGGGCCAGCCGGAAGGAATAAGGGGGGGCGGCAGGGCGAGAGGCTACGATTTGAGCTTAGGCAGAACGGTTGAAAGCGATCAAGCTAGCCCCCAAGCTTGCTGTCGAAGGAGAAGGCAAGTGTTCTCGCACGTTATGGTCGGCGTCACCGACTTCGACCGAGCAATGGCGTTTTACAAGCCGGTGCTCGATGCACTTGGCGTGCAATTCCGTTTCCAAGAGCCCGAGCGCCCTTGGGCTGGTTGGGAATCTTCGCCGGATCCGAGGCCCTTGTTTTTGATCGGCCGTCCCTACAACCAACAACCGCATCAGCCCGGCAATGGGCAAATGGTCGCGTTCCTCGCTCATTCCCGAGAGCAAGTCAATCAGGTTCACGCCATGGCGCTCGCCAGCGGGGGTACATGCGAAGGCAAGCCTGGTCTGCGGCCTGAGTACCACGCCAACTACTACGGCGCATATTTCCGTGATCCCGATGGCAACAAGCTATGCGTGGCTTGCCACCAAGCCGAATGAGCGGGCCACAAGAAAGAGTTTGAGGTCAGGTCCCGCTTCACAGCACTTGCCCGCTGGTTTTCGCACCAAGAGCACGCCGAGGCAAAACAGCCTCACCCCACGGCCTTCTTCAGCATCTCACCGACCTGCTGTGGATTGGCGCGCCCGCCGGTGGCTTTCATCACCTGGCCGACCAGGGCGTTGAGGGCTTTGTCCTTGCCGGCGCGGTATTCCTCGACGTTCTTCGGGTTGGCGGAGAGTACGGCGTCGACGGCGGCTTGCAGTGCGGCGCTGTCGTTGACCTGCGCCAAGCCGCGGGCGTCGATGATGGCGGCCACATCGCCGCCCTGCTCGCCCGTCCACAGCGCGGCGAAGACTTCCTTGGCGGTCTTGCTCGACAGGGTGCCGTCGTCGATTTTTCGGGTGAGCGTGGCCAGTTGCGCGGCGCTCACGGGGCTGGCGCCGATGTCGCGCTCGTCGCGGTTGAGCTGGGCGGCGAGTTCGCCCATGATCCAGTTGGCGGCCAGTTTGGGCGCGGCGCCCGCGGCCACACAGGCCTCGAAGTAGGCGGCGTGGGCGCGGGTCTGGGTCATCTGCGCCGCGGCATCCAGGCTCAGGCCGTGGGATGCGACGAAGCGCGCAGCCATCTGGCCGGGAAGCTCGGGCATGTCGGCGCGCACCCGCTCGATCCACTCGGGCGAGATGACCAGCGGCGGCAGGTCGGGGTCGGGGAAGTAGCGGTAGTCGTGCGCGTCTTCCTTGGTGCGCATGGTGCGGGTCTCGCCCTTGTCGGGGTCGTAAAGCCGGGTTTCCTGCACCACCTTGCCGCCGTCTTCGATGAGTTCGATCTGGCGGCGCACCTCGAATTCGATGGCTTTTTCGAGGAAGCGAAAGCTGTTGAGGTTTTTGATTTCGCAGCGCGTGCCCAAGGGTTCGCCGGGGCGGCGCACCGAGACGTTGGCGTCGCAGCGGAATGAGCCTTCCTGCAGGTTGCCGTCGCAGATGTCCAGCCACATGACCAGCGCATGCAGGGCGCGGGCGTATTCGGCGGCTTCGCGGGCGCTGCGCATGTCGGGTTCGGTGACGACTTCGAGCAGCGGTGTGCCCGCGCGGTTGAGGTCGATGCCGCTGGCGGCGTTGCCCGCGCGGTCGAACAGTCCGGCTTCGTGCAGCGACTTGCCCGCGTCTTCTTCGAGGTGGGCGCGGGTGAGCTGCAGGCGGTGCGGTTTGCCGTCCACCAGAAACTCGACCACCCCGCCCTGCACCACGGGAATCTCGTACTGGCTGATCTGGTAGCCCTTGGGCAGGTCAGGGTAGAAGTAGTTCTTGCGCGCGAAGACGGAGCGCGGCGCGATGGTGGCGCCTAAAGCCAGACCGAGGCGGATGGCGCGCTCCACCGCAGCGCGGTTGGCCACCGGCAGCACGCCGGGCAGGGCCAGATCGACGGCGCAGGCCTGGGTGTTGGGCGCGGCGCCGAACGCGGTGGACGCGGCGGAAAACATCTTGGACTGGGTGGAGAGCTGAACGTGGGTTTCCAGCCCGATGACCACTTCCCATTGCATGACAAGATTCCTTGATTAGTTTGAACGGCGAAACGCCGAAAGCAGCAGCGCGGCGCCGATGAACAGGGTGCCAAAACTGCGCTGCAGCCAGAGTTGATGCTGCTTTGATCGCAGGGCGCGCAGCACCCGCGCAGCCAGCAAGGTGTAGCCATTCATCACCACGATGTCGGTGATGAACAGCGACAGCCCGCACAGCAGATATTGCGGCAGTTGCGGCGCGGCGGGGTTGATGAACTGCGGCAGCACCGCCAGCATGAACACCAGCCCCTTGGGGTTGCTGGCGTTGATGAGAAAGCCGCGCAGCACGAGCTGGCCGCGCGTGGGCGGCGTGGTGTTTTTTGCGCTGCCGTCGGCATCGACCAGCCCATGCGCCGGGGCGCGCCATTGCTGGATGCCCAGCCACAGCAAATAAGCCACGCCGAACCACTTGATCACGCTGAACGCGGTTTCGCTCGCGGCCAGCAGCGCGCCTAGCCCAGCGGCAACCACCACCAGAATGGCGGCGATGCCCAGTTGCAGGCCGAAGATGTTCCACACCCCCACACGCCAGCCGTGCCGCAGCCCCGTGGTCATGCACGAAATCGCGCCCGCGCCGGGCGAGAGGCTGATGAGCCAGCTTGCGGCGAAGAAGGTCAGCCAGGTGTGCAGATCCATCGGCGGGCTCAGAAGGGGCTGCGGCGATGCCAGTCGCTCACCTGCTGGAACTGATGCGCCACCTGCAGCAGACGCTCTTCAGCGAAGTGCGGGCCGATGAGTTGCAGGCCGACGGGGCGGCGCGCGTTGGCCCCCGCCCCGAAGCCCGCGGGCACGCTCATGCCCGGCAGGCCGGCGAGGCTGGCCGAAAGGGTGTAGATGTCGGCCAGGTAATTGGCCAGCGGATCGGCCTTGTCGCCCCGGTTCCACGCCACCGTGGGCGACACCGGCCCGGCGATCACGTCGCACTGGGTGAAGGCGCGGACGAAGTCGTCGGCGATGAGGCGGCGGATCTTCTGCGCCTGCAAGTAGTAGGCGTCGTAATAGCCGTGCGACAACACATAGGCGCCGATCATGATGCGGCGCTTGACCTCGGGGCCGAAGCCTTCGGCGCGGCTCTTGCCGTACATCTCGGCCAGGTCTTTGTATTGCGCCGTGCGATGGCCGAAGCGCACGGCGTCGAAGCGGCTCAGGTTGGAACTGGCCTCGGCGGGGGCGATGATGTAGTAGGCCGGGATGGACAGTTCAGTCAGCGGCAGCGAGACGTCCACCAAGGTGGCGCCCAGGCTCTCGATGGTCTTGAGGGCTGTGCGCACGGCGGCTTCGACATCGGCGGCAAGGCCCGCGCCGAAGTACTCGCGCGGCAGGCCGATGCGCAGGCCTTTGAGCGGCTGCGCGGCGGTGGCGCCGGGCAGGGGCTGGTCGAGCGCGGCGACATAGTCGGGCACGACGCGCTCCACGCAGGTGGCGTCGCGCGGGTCGAAGCCGGTCATCGCGGTGAGCAGGGCGGCGCAGTCCCACGCGGTCTGCGCCATCGGGCCGGCCTGGTCGAGGCTGGAGGCGAAGGCGATCATGCCGTAGCGCGAGCACAGACCGTAGGTCGGCTTGATGCCGGTGATGCCGCACATCGCCGCAGGCTGGCGGATCGAGCCGCCGGTGTCGGTGCCAGTGGCGGCGGGGACGAGCCTTGCGGCCACTGCCGCGGCCGAGCCGCCGCTGGAGCCGCCGGGAACCCGCGCCGTGTTCCACGGGTTTTTGGTGACCTTGTAGGCCGAGTTCTCCGTGGACGAGCCCATGGCGAACTCATCCATATTGGTCTTGCCGACCGTGACCATCCCCGCGCCCGCAAAGTCGTCCGCGCCTGAGCCCAGACGGGCGACCACGGTGGCGTCGAACGGGCTGACATAACCGGCCAGCATGCGCGAACCGGCGGTGGCTGGGAGGGTGCGGGTGACGAACACGTCTTTGTGCGCCAGTGGCACACCCAGCAGCGGCCGGGTGTCGCCCGCGGCGCGGGCGGCGTCGGCGGCCTGCGCCG
>NZ_DLGH01000028.1:0-305 GCF_002482605.1 Thiomonas sp. UBA7699
AACGCCGCCGCCCTGCAGGCGCTGGTGGACGACCTGCGCGCGCGCCAGGCCCGCGTGGCCGAGGGCGGCGGCGAGGCTGCTCGCGCCAAACACGTCGCCCGCGGCAAGCTGCTGCCGCGCGAACGCGTGGCGGCGCTGCTCGACCCCGGCTCACCCTTCCTGGAGTTTTCTCCACTGGCTGCGCACGGTCTGTACGACAACGCGGCGCCCGGCGCCGGGATCATCACCGGCATCGGGCGCGTCAGCGGGCGCGAGTGCATGATCGTCTGCAACGACGCCACAGTGAAGGGCGGCACCTATTACCC